>NZ_JBEYYC010000057.1:0-19394 GCF_040645355.1 Streptomyces sp. NPDC046805
CCACTGCGCGAGATGCGCACCCCGGCCCGTGCACTCGCTCATGCACACCAGAACACCCTTGTGTGCCGTCACGCATCAACAGCTCACAACCCCCTCGGTGAGGCCTCGTTCCGCAAGCTCTGCGCGCAGGTGCCGAAGGTGCTGCACCGCATCATCGGGATGTCATGGCGCATCGACCGCCAAGCGGTTCTGCTCCTCCTCTCCTGCCCCGTCGTCACCGGCGCCGCGGCAGCGGTGCAGTTGGCGGCGACCGCCGGCGCGATGCGCCCGATCCTCGGCGCGGGCGCCGTCGCCGAACGGCTTCAACAGGCTTTGCCGGCCCTGGTCCTCGTCGGTCTCGCGGCCGGTCTGACCCGCGTCGCCGCCGCCGTGGCCACCTATGCCGAGCGGCGCATCACCCCCCGTCTCACCACCGAGACGGACACCGCCCTTGTGGCAGCCGTCTGCCACGTCGAGGCGTCGGCGTACGCCGTGGACGGCTTCTCCGACCGGCAGGAGGCCGCGGAGATGGGCGTGCTCCGAACCCAGGTGATGGTCACCGACGCACAGCGCTTCCTGTCCGCCCTGGTCAGGATGGTCACGGCCGCCGGAGCGCTCAGCGTGCTCAACCCTCTGATGCTGCCGCTGCTGCTCCTCGCTGTACTTCCGGCGGGCGTCGGCGCGGTGCTGACCGCCCGTGTGGACTACGAGATCCACTACGCCAACATCGCCGACCGCAACGTACGCGGCATGATGCGCTGGTGGTCGACGGCTCCCAAGTACGGCGACGAGGTCCGCGCCAACTCGATGACCGACTACCTGCTGTTCTGGTACCGCTCCCTGTCCGACCGCTGCGATCGGCGCACCCTGGCAGGGGCACCGCGCACGCTGCGAATCTCGCTGCTCTCGTCCCTGGTCCCCGGCGTCTTCCTGATGGCGACGTGGGGCGCGCTCGCCTGGCTCGCCACCTCCGGCCGCATCGCACTGGCCCTCGCCGCGACGGCCGTCGTCGCCGTGCAGACCACGCTCGCCGCCCTGTCCCAGGTGATCATCAACGGCGCCGCTCTCTTCCACACCAGCCTCTACCTCTCCGATATGCAGGCCTTCTTCGACGACGCCGAGACACGGGCACCCCAGCGCGGCACACTGTCCGTCCTGGCGCCCGTGGAGGAGATCCGGCTGGAGGAGGTCGGCTATCAATACCCCGGTAAAGACAAGCCGGCCGTCGACGGCGTCTCACTCACCCTGCGCCGCGGCGAGATCCTCGCCATCGTTGGTGTCAACGGCTCGGGCAAGTCGACGCTGACCCGCCTCATCACGGGGATCTACCTCGCCGACAAGGGAAGCGTCAGCTGGAACGGCATGGATCTCGCCGCGACCGACCCGGCCACGGTCTGGCGACGGACCGGCCTCGTCCCCCAGATCTTCGCCCAATGGCCGCTGCGGGTGCGCGAGAACGTGACGCTCGGTCAGCCCCGAACCCACAACGACGGGCCCGTGTGGGACGCGGTGGACGCCGTCGGTATGCGCCAGGCGATCGAGGACCTGCCCGCCGGCCTCGACACCCTCCTGGCCCGCGAGATCTTCGGCGGGGCGGAACTGTCCGGCGGACAGTGGCAGCGCCTAGCCTGCTCCCGTGCTCTGTACCGCCGCCCGGAACTGCTGATCCTTGACGAGCCCACCTCCCAGATGGACCCACGCGGCGAACACCAGATCTTCGAGCGGATCAAGGCCATCGCCGCCGACCGCATCACCATCGTGGTCACGCATCGCCTGGAGAACACCAAAGTCGCCGACCACATCGTGGTCATGGAGGAAGGCCGTATCACCGAACAGGGCCAGTACGACGACCTGGTCCACGCCGGTGGCACCTTTGCCGAACTCCTCGCCCTGTCGCAGGACCGCTGACCAACGCCCCGCCGCGCCGACCCGACGTTCCGACAGCCGACAGCCGACAGCCGACAGCCGACAGCCGACAGCCGACAGGAGTCACCATGCGCCCCTCCGACGACGAAGTCCCAGGACACACTGCTTCGCACCCCGAGACACCGGCGCCCCCGAAGACACCATTGCCGCGCTCCAGTGGGGAGTCGCACGCGAGCGGATCGGCTGACGCCATGAACACCGTGAGTCCCGCGAACGCCGAAGAGATCAACACCGAGGTCTGGCGCGCCTACGGAACACACCACATCCAGCGCGATACACCCCTGCCCGAAGTGGACCGTATCGCTTGGGGCCCCTCGGCGACCGGGCCGGCGGACGAGATCCTCGGCGACCTGAGGGGGCTGCGCGTACTGGACCTCGGATGCGGCACCGCCCGGCATGCCGCACACCTTGCCCGTACCTACGACGCGGTGGTGGACGCCGTCGATTCCTCGTCCAGCCAGATCGAGCGCGCCCACGCCCGCTACCCCGACGTGCCCGGACTGAGGCTCGTCCACGCGGACGCCGTCGAGCACTTGCGTACGCAAGCACCGTACGACGTGATCTACTCCCTCAGCGCCGTCCACTTCCTCGACCCCCACCGCCTCCTGCCCGCCCTGGCCGCGGCACTCAAGCCCGGGGGCAGGCTGTGCTTCACCGTGCTGCACACCAACTCCCATGGCGACGGTCCCGCCACTGTCGCCGCCACTCCGCGCCCGGAGGTCCTGCGTCTTGCCGGCGGCGGTGACCTGACCGGGCACATGTGGGTACTCGCCCCCGAGCTGTGGGAGGACCTGCTGGTGCAGTGCGGGCTGCAGGTGGAGCACGTCACCGTCCTCGACGCGCCGGAACCGAACAACCGTGCCTCGTATCGGCTGTTCCAGGTCCGCCGGCCCGTCCGCATCACTTCCCGCCCCCGCACAGCCAGGCCACCCGCGCCGCAGGCGGCGGCCGGCGTCGGTGCCGTACTGCTCGGGCCGCGGGGGCTGTTGCTGGGCCGCCACCGCCTGGGGACGAGGGAGTTGCCCGGCGGAACCGTGGAGCCGGGCGAGTCCGTGGAGGAGGCAGCCGTTCGCGAACTCGCCGAGGAGACCGGCCTGAACGCCCACCCGGCCGACGTCCGTCTCCTGGGCATGCTCCTCGACCAGGTCGACGAGGTCGTGCGCATCACCTTCGGCGCGATCGTCACCAAGTGGCACGGGGAGCCGGCCGACCAGCCGAACGAGAGTGTGGGCGACTGGCGTTGGTGGCCCCTGGACCCCCTGCCGCCGAACCTTTTCGAGTGCAGCGCCCAGATCCTCACCGCCTGGCACCCTGCCTTGCCGATCGACCACCCGCCCGCCCGCTTCACTCCCTTCGCCGACTTCACCCCCTTCACCGCCCCGTCGCCCGCTGACTCACCGCTTCCCGCGCCGGACCGACACCGGCCGTCGTGAGCCCCAGGAAACGATCCGTTCACCGCACCTGGGAGTTCCGGGAAACACACGGTTTCTAGCGTGTCCGCTCATGGAGTCGCCGCTGTATGCACGCGCTCCCGCCCTCAGCGCCACCGCACCCCCGAAGGGCCGACCATGAGCAGCACCACCGAGTCACGTCCGACAGACGCGGGCTCCCCGACCGACCAGGCGGCCAAGGAGACTCTGGAGGACTACACCCTCCGCTTCGCGCCCCGGAGCTACCGCCGCTGGACCCCGATGGTCGTCGCGACGACCGCGCTGGGCGGCATCGCCTACATGGCCGACTTCTCCATAGGCGCCGGTATCGGTCTGGCCCACGGCACCGGCAATGCGCTCGTGGCGATCGCCGTCGCCGCGGTCGTCATCTTCGTCACCGGCTTCCCGCTGGCGTACTACGGCGCCCGCTACAACATCGACCTGGACCTGATCACCCGCGGCTCCGGCTTCGGTTACTACGGGTCGGTCCTCACCAGCGTCATCTTCGCCAGCTTCACGTTCATCTTCTTCGCCCTCGAAGGCTCGATCATGGCCCAGGGCCTCAAGCTCGGCCTCGGACTGCCGCTCTGGCTGGGCTACGCCGTCTCCACGCTGATGGTGATCCCATTGGTGGTCTACGGCATGAAGGCGCTCAGCAAGCTCCAGGTGTGGACGACCCCGATCTGGCTGGTGTTGATGGTCGCCCCGCTGGTCTACCTGATCTCCACCGATCCCGGCACGGTCGACCGCTTCCTCGCCTACCCGGGCGCCTACGGCGAGGGCGGCGTGAACACCGCGTCCGTACTGCTGGGCGCGGGCGTGTGCCTCTCCCTCATCGCACAGATCGGCGAGCAGATCGACTACCTCCGCTTCATGCCGCCCAAGACCGAGGCCAACACGAGGAGTTGGTGGACCGCCGTCGTCATGGCCGGCCCCGGCTGGGTGGTGCTCGGCGCGCTGAAGCAGGCCATCGGGGTCTTCCTCGCCGTGTACATCCTCGCCCGGGTCGGTCCCGCGGCGGCACCGGAGCCGATCCAGCAGTTCCGGGGCGCGTTCGATGCGATGATGCCGTCCTGGCTGGTCGTCCCGCTGGCCGTGGCCCTCGTCGTGATCAGCCAGATCAAGATCAACGTGACGAACGCGTACTCCGGCTCGCTCGCCTGGACGAACTCCTTCACCCGCGTCACCAAGCGCTATCCGGGCCGCATGGTCTTCGTCCTGGTCAACCTGGGCTTCGCGCTAGCCCTGATGGAAGCCGACATGTTCAGCTTCCTCAACAGCATCCTCGGCTTCTACTCGAACTGCGCGATCGCGTGGGTGGTCACCGTGGCCACCGACATCGGCATCAACAAGTACGTGCTCAAGCTCTCTCCGCGCACACCAGAGTTCCGGCGCGGCATGCTGTACGCCGTGAATCCGGTGGGCGTCGTGGCCTTCGTCTCCGCCTCCGGGCTGTCCATCGCCCTGTACTTCCACGCCCTCGGCGACACCCTCCAGCCGTACTCCCCCATGGCGGCGGCCGTCATCGCCTTCGTCCTCACCCCGTTGACGGCGATCGCCACCAAGGGCAGGTACTACCTGCGCCGCACCGACGACGGCATCGACGAGCCGCCGCTCGACACGGAGGGCAACCCGAGTGCGACGTCGTACGACTGCCACGTCTGCCGCCAGCCCTACGAGCGCCCCGACCTGACCGCCTGCCAGACCCACGACGCCGTGGTCTGCTCGCTGTGCCTGAGCACGGACAAGGTCGGCGACCACGTACTGCCCGCGCAGACGACGGCCCCGACGGTCGCGACGGCCGTCTGAAACGTACGGCCGGGCGGCCAGGGGTCCCTCCGCCCGGCCGCCTCCCCGGCCCGGGGAGCTTCCGTCGTGAAACTGGTCAGCCTGTCCGGCACGCGCAGCAGCTGAGAGCCGCGCCGGCTGTGATAAACCAGTTCAAAATTCCAAGACCGGCACGTACAGATGTTCCTGACACGCTTCGGGATGTCACCGGCAGATAGGGGCAAAAGATAAGAACGGACGACCGCGCCGGTTCGGTGACGACCGACACCGCACGACCGCACGCGTCGTCCGTACTTGCCGGCGTACGGAGGGACAACCTCGTCGATGACCGATCGCACGACGAAATCCCGGGCCGAGGCCCGGGCCATGACGTCGGCCTTGCCGTCGGCCGAGGTCTCGGCCGAGATGCGTGGCTTTCGTGCGGGTGACGGCCCGCAGTTGGTGGAGGTGTGGTGCCGGAGTGCGCCGGCGGACCCCATCACCCCGGACCGCTTCCGCTCCCTGGTGCTGCTCGACGCCAACTTCGATCCGGAGGGGCTTCGGGTCGCCGTCGACGGTGACCGTGTCGTCGGCGCCGCCTACGCGGTGCGCCGTCTGACGCCGATGACCGGCACAGACCTGGAGCCGGAGCAGGGCTGGATCCCGTTCTTCTTCGTCGACCCGGCCGCCCGTGGGCACGGCCTCGGCCGCCGGCTGCTGACCGACGCCCTCGACTGGCTGCACGGCCACGGCCGCACCCGGGTGGACTTCGCCTCGTACACCCCGCACTACATTCTCCCCGGCCTGGACGCCGAGGCGTACCCGGAGGCGGCCGGGCTCCTCGCATCCCTGGGCTTCCGCACGCTGTACGAGGCAGCGGCGATGGACCGCAGCCTGGTCGGCCATCGTTTCCCGGAGAACGTCGTGCTCCGCCTGGACGAACTGACGGCGCGGGGTTACGTGTTCGCCACCCCGGCCGACGACGACCTGGTGGAGCTCGTCGCGCTCGCCGGGAGCCACTTCAGCCCGGACTGGGCGCGCGCGATCCGGGAGTGTCTGGCCGCGGGCGCTCCGCTCGACCGGATCGTCGTCGTACGGGATCCGTCGGGCCGCCTGGTCGGCTGGGCGATGCACGGCGCGTACGAGTCGGTGGACGAACGGTTCGGGCCGTTCGGCGTGCTGGAGGAGATGCGTGGCACGGGGCTCGGCCAAGTGCTGCTTCACCTGGTCCTGGCACGGATGCGGGCGCGCGGGGCGCACTCCGCGTGGTTCCTGTGGACCGGCGAACGGTCTCCGGCGGGCCACCTGTACCGCAAGGCCGGCTTCACCACGACCCGGGTGTTCCGCGTGATGCGCCGGGAGGCCGCCCGATGACGCAACCCGGCCGCGCCCCCACCTCACGCCGCGCCGGCGGCCATTTGAGCCGCCGTCACTTCGCGCTCGCGCTCCCCTCCGCGCTGCTCGTCTCCGGCGTCTCAGGCATCTCCGGATGCGCGGCGCCCCACCAGGGCACGGGGCGGCCCGGGGATCCGATCGTCCTCACCCTGCTCTCCCACTACGCGAGCGGTGCGCTCAAGGAGGCTCTGCAGGGCCCGGTCGACGAGTGGAACGCCACGCACGACCGGGTCAAGGTGCAGACGAAGGCCGTCGAGTTCACGGACCTGCTGACCACCTTCATGGTCCGGCAGGCCGCGGGCCAGGGCGCCGACATCATGCAGCCGTACTGCCTGTGGAACGGCCAGCTCGTCCAGGCCGGCGTCCTGCGGCCCGCTCCCTCCGAGCACGCCGAGGAGATCAGGCGCGGCTACGGCAAGGCGGCTGTCGCCTCCTCGTCGGTGGGCGGCAAGGTCTACGGCTACCCCACCGAGGTGCAGACGTACGCCCTCTACTACAACAAGCGGCTGCTGCGCGAGGCCGGCTTCGACGGCCCTCCGCGCACCTGGCAAGAGTTGGAGGAGGCGGCCTACCGCACCACCAAACGCGACCAGTACGGCAACACGCTGGTCCAGGGGTTCGGACTGTCGACGTACGACGACTCCACCACCGTCGGCCAGACGCTCGCCCTGCTCAACGCCGCGGGTGGAACGTTCGTCTCCGCGGACGGCAGGCGCACCACCATCGACTCGCCGGCAGGTCGGGCCGTGTTCGATCTGGAGCACCGCCTCGTCGCCAGAGGAGCGAGCGCTCCCGGCGTCAACGTCTACAAGGCGTTCCCGTCCGGTCAGGTGGCCATGGTGGTCAGCGCCGGCTGGTGGACCGAGAACCTGAAGGAACTGATGGGCAAGGACTACCGCGACGTCGGCGTCGCGCCGGTGCCCGTCCCCGAGGCGAGCGACGAGCACGCCACGCTCTCCACCGGTTTCATGCTGGGAGTCAACGCCGCCGGCAAGCACCCGCGCGAGGCCTGGGAGTTCCTGCGCTGGCTCAACACCGAGAAGGTGCGCGTCAAGAGTGCCGAGGGGGGCGGGGAGAAGGGCACCGACGAGAGCCCAGAGAAAAGCACTGCCAAGGGCGCCACGAAGGTGCGCGCGAACAGCGCCGCGAAGGGCACGACAGTGACCCGGATGAGCTCCCTGCAGGTGTCGGTCGGCTCCATGACCGGCCGTGCCGACGACATGAGGACGCTCCTGGGCCGGGGCGGAGATCCGAACCTGCGCCCGTTCCTGGACGCGCTGGCCTACGCGGTGCCGGAGCCGAACGTGCCCGGCGCACAGCAGGCCAAGTCACTACTGCGCAAGAACATCGAGGCGTTGTGGACCGGTCAGCAGTCGGTCGACGAGTCACTGCGCATCACCCGCCGTCAGGTCGATCAGGAGGTGTCGCACTCATGGTGAACGCCCTGACCTCGGGGACGCCGGGCACGACCGAGGGTGCGCCGGGCCCGCTGTCCACCGCGCCCGCCGGTTCTGCCGGTTCTGCCGGTTCTGTCGGGCCTGTCGTCGACGGCCGTATCCGCTCTCTGTCCCAGACCCGGACCCGGCGCCGCCAGTCCGTCGTCGCCTACCTCTTCCTGGCGCCGACGCTCCTGTTCTTCACGGTCTTCCTGATCCTGCCGCTCGGCTTCGCGCTGCTGCTGTCGATGTCCCGCTGGGCCGGGTTCGACCTCGCCGACATCGATCCCGTCGGCCTGGACAACTTCACCAGCCTCTTCGCGGACGGATCGACGTTCCTCGCGCCGATCCTCACCAACACGCTGCTGTTCGCGCTCGGTACCGTGGCCCTCGCGCTCGCGGGCTCCGTGCTCGTCGCCACCTGCATCGACAAGCTGTGGTTCCAGGGACTGTGGCGCACCCTGTACTTCCTGCCGATCGTCACGACCGTCGTCGCCGTCGGCAATGTGTGGAAGTACATGTACGAGCCGGGCGGCCTCGTCAACGGCATCCTCAACACCCTCGGGCTCGGTTCGGTGGCGTTCCTCCAGGACCCGGACACCGCGCTGCCCTCGGTCGTGGTCGTCCAGGCCTGGGCGTCGCTCGGCTCGGCGATCCTCATCCTGACCGCCGGGCTCAAGTCCATTCCCGAGTCGTACTACGAGGCCGCCGCGCTCGACGGCGCCGGGCCCGTCACCGTCTTCTGGAAGATCACGCTGCCGTTGCTGCGGCCGTCCCTGCTGTTCGTGTGCATCACTCAGTTCATCGGCGGCCTGCAGTCGTTCGCGCTGATCATCGTGATGACCAAGGGCGGCCCGGGTGACGCGACGAACGTGGCCGCGCTGGAGATGTACCGGCAGGCTTTCAGTTACGGCGACTGGGGAACCGCGAGCGCCGCCGCCTTCGTGCTGTTCGTGGTGGTCCTCATGGTCACCCTGGTGCAGTTGTGGATCTTCCGGCGCAAGGGGGAGGACGCATGAACCGCCGCCGTTTCCCGTGGCTGTCGTATCTACTGGTCGTGACCGGCGCCGTGCTCACGGTGGTGCCGTTCCTCGACATGGTGATGACGTCCTTCAAGGGGCCCGGCGAGGCCGGCACGCTGCCGTACCGCTTCCTGCCCAAGGCGTTCGACCTGTCCAACTACCGAGCGGCTGTTCAGCAGTTGGACCTACCGGTGCTGTTCCGCAACAGTGTCGTCGCCACCGCCCTGATCACCGGGTCGGTGCTGCTCACGTCGTCGCTCGCCGGCTACGCGCTCGCCAAACTCCGCTTCCCCGGCCGGAACTTCATCTTCCGTCTCGTGCTGTCGACGATGATGTTCCCGCCGTTCCTCTTCTTCATCCCGCACTTCCTGATCCTGGTGCACTGGCCGCTGACGGGCGGCAACGACCTGCTCGGGCGCGGCGGCGCGGGCCTGACCGTCAGCATCGTGGCGCTCGCCATGCCGTTCCTCGTCAACGGCTTCGGAATCTTCCTGATGCGCCAGTTCATGGTCTCGATCCCGGACGAGGTCCTGGAGGCCGCGCGCATCGACGGAGCGGGCGAGTTCGCCGTGTGGTGGCGGATCGTCGTCCCCCAGACCAAGCCGGTCCTGGTGACGCTGGGGCTGCTGACCTTCGTCGACGCCTGGAACGAGTACATCTGGGCGCTGCTCGTCTCGACAGCCAACCCGGACGTGATGACCCTGCCCGTCGGCATCCAGCTCCTGCAGGACTATGTCGACCCGACCCGCACGATGCCCATCGTCATGGCCGGCCTCGTACTGAGCATCCTGCCGGTCCTGGTCCTCTTCCTGCTGCTGCAGAAGTACTACATCCGCGGCGTCATGCTCAGCGGCCTCAAGTAGAACGACCGTAGAACGACGGACACTGCGTCGGGGGCGGCCAGGCTCGGGGGCCAGCCGCATCGAATGGGCATCGAGTCGTATGGCGGAGCATCAAGTCGTACGGGCGAGGTCGACCAGGTGCCGGGCTGTGCCGGCGGGATCGACGATCTGATGGAGGTGCTCGCCGGGCAGATGTGCCGTACGCCAGCCGCGTGCGCGCGCCTCGGCGGCAAGGTCGTCGTACGGCGGGCCGAACAGCAAGTAGGAACAGGGGTGGTCGTCCCAGCCGTCGGGGACCGGGATCTGCTGCTCGTAGTAGGACAACGGCAGCATGGGCTGCTCCTCGACGACTGTCTCCCGCACCATCGGGTCGGAGAACATGGGTGCGACATCCGCCTCGTCCCACCAGTCGGTCCAGCGCGGCAGCCTGCCGTTCACGGCCATCGGGCGAAGGAACGCCAGCAACTCGGGTGAGGCGACAGGGGTCGGTCCGGGCCGGGCCGGAAGTGCGGCATCGACGAAGATCGAGCCGGTCACCGGCTGGTCGAGACCCGAGCGGATCACCGGAACGAACAAGCCCGCGTTGCTGTGTGCCACCAACGTGACGGGGCTGTGGGCCGATACCTGCCGGAGGTCGTCGCGGACGGCGCTGACGACGTGAGGCCAGAAGGGCGGAGCACCGGCGCCCACGTGGAGCAGGGACGGCACCCGTACCTCGCATCCCGCCGCTGTCAGCTGTTCGGCCACCGGGCGCCAGGTCGAGGGACCCACGGACGGACTGTGCACGAGAACGAAAGTCGACTGCATACGACGATCCTGTCGCCGATGCCATGGAGGGCGCGACGGTCTCGGCCGAGAGCAGAACGCATCGCGTCGTAGGAAGTTCACACATGACCGCGGCGAGTTGGACGCCCTGGTGGGCCACTGCCTGGGAACCCGCAGCGGACCCGCTCTCCTCCCCCGAGAGGAGAGCGGGTCATCTCTTGGGTTGGGGCCGGGATCAGCGGAGCTTGCCGCTCATGCCGACCGCACCGACGCCCTTCGGGCACTCGGCCTTGTTGTAGCCGTACCGCCAGTACGGCTTGCTGTTGTACCACTTGCCGTTGGCGCACTTCACCTTGACGTGCACGAGGTACCCGGGGCACTTGGCGTGGGCCCGGCCGCGGCCGTAGGCGTAGTCGAGCCACCTCGAGCACTTCGCCTTGGCGGACACGACGCCCTGCGCGGTGTGGGCCGGTGCAGTGTGGGCCGGTGCGGCGGGCGCGGCGGTGGCCGCCGGCACCCCGGCGAGGGCGACCCCGCTGCCGAGGGCGATCGATGCGACCCCGAGCGCCAGGCGCTTCGTTGCGATCATGACGTGACTTCCTTCCCGTTCGGGCGGACTCGGGACGGGGGTTGAGTCCCGTCCCGGGTCCCTCGGTGGCTACGTCACCGACATTGCCCGGCCGGGCCGCGGCGGTCCACGGTCGCCGCCCGAAGCGGTGCAATGCGGGATGACCCATGCCCTGACCTGCGGGAATTCCCCGTCCCATGACGAAGTCGTGGGACGGGTCGGTACGGCGGCAGGGCGCCACGGGCGCGTTCAGAAGGTGGTCAACGGTGATCCAAGGTGGTCAGTGGTGGCCGAGGACTCGGTGGGGCTGGTAAGGCGCCTCCAGGCGGGCGATCTCCTCCTCGCTCAACGACACCTCCACCGCCGCGATCGCATCGTCCAGATGGTCCAGCTTGGTCGCGCCCACGATCGGTGCGCTGATCGCAGGCTTGCCGAGCAGCCACGCCAGGGCGATCCGGGCGGCCGGCAGCCCGCGTTCACCGGCGACCTCGCGTACCGCGTCGACCACGTCGAAGTCAGCCTCCCCATACAGTTCCTCGGCGTACTGGTCGCTGCCCGCGCGCACCGTGAGCTGCTTGCCGCCGCGTTCCCGCGAACCGGCGAGCAGCCCGCGCGCCAGTGGGCTCCACGGGATGCAGCCCACCTGCTGGTCGAGGCAGAGCGGGATCGTCTCGCGCTCCTCCTCGCGATAGGCCAGGTTGTAGTGGTTCTGCATCGACACGAACTTCGTCCAGCCGTGCCTCTCCGCCACGTGCTGGGCCTTGGCGAACTGCCAGGCGAACATGCTGGACGCCCCGATGTAGCGCGCCTTGCCCGCACGCACCACGTCGTGCAGCGCCTCCATCGTCTCCTCGATCGGCGTCTCGTAGTCCCACCGGTGAATCTGGTACAGATCCACATGGTCCGTGCCGAGCCGTCGCAGCGAGGCGTCGATACCGGAGAGGATGTGCTTGCGCGACAGGCCGCCGTCGTTGGGTCCTGGGCCCATCGGGAAGTAGACCTTGGTGGCGAGCACGTAGTCGTCACGGCTCGGGAAGAACTTGTCGAGCAGTCGCCCGGTGATCTCCTCGCTCACACCGTGCGAGTACATGTCCGCGGTGTCGAAGAACGTCACACCGGCCTCCGTCGCTCGCCGCACGACAGGCTCCGCCGCCTCCTCGTCCAGGAACCACGCACGCCGCGCGGGATCGCCGTAACTCATCATGCCGAGACAGACCCGCGAGACCTTCAGCCCTGTCGAGCCAAGCCTGATGTACTCCATTTCTTCTTCCCCCGACCTCGTCATGGCCGACTGCCTTGGTGCAGAGGCCTGTTGGGGGAACGCTATTCCGGTCGACGCGGACAACGCGAGACAATTGGGCGGGCTGCCGCCGCACGCGAGGCGCGCGGGGTCACGTTCGCACCACGTGTTCGCCCCCTTTTTTTCGCCCGGACATGGGCGGTATCGAGGACGACGCGGGTGACGTCGATGAGGCCGACGTCGTCGAGCCGGTGCAGGACGGCTTCGTGGAGGCGGCGGCCCTAGACGCCGGCCCAGGACCAGATCAGAAACCGGCGGTGAGCGGTCGACTTCGAGATGCCGGCGGCAGAGACCGCCAGGCGCAGCCAGTGTTGGTGGCATGGAACGTTGGTTTAGTGGCTGTGTGAAGGGGACAGTCGAGTGGACCGGCCATCGCATGGTGGATGAAGGCGTCCGAGAGGCAGCCTTTCGTTTCTCGCGAAAGGAAGGGGTTGTTCCGGGTGTGCTCTGGCTGCCGCCTTCCCCTGCCTTGTCGCCTCCTGCCCTGGTTTTGCTGGGACACGGCGGCAGCGGGCACAAGAGGAGTGAGCGGGTGAGCAGTCTGGCCTGCTGGTTCGCGTCGCGTGCCGGAGTCGCCGCGCTCGCGATCGATGGGCCGTACCACGGCGATCGGGTCCTTGGCCGCCCAATGCCGGCCGCCGAGTACCAGCCGCGCATCGCCGAGGAGGGCGTCGAAGTCGTTCTCGATCGGATGGCGGACGACTGGCGGACGGTTGTGGATTCCCTCGGGGCCCTCGGTATCGCGGACACCGCAAACCTTGCCTACCTGGGGATGTCGATGGGGACACGCTTCGGCCTTCCGTTGGCGGCTGCGCTCGGCGACCGAATCCGGTGTGTTGTCTTCGGCAAGTTCGGCCTCCAGCAAGGGCCCGGCATACCCGCCGGCTTGAACGTGCCGCAACGCGTCGCGGCAGACGCACGACGGATCACCGCGCCGGCTCTCTTCCACGTCCAGTGGTACGACGAGGTCTTCCCCAGAGCGGGCCAACTGGCGCTCTTCGACGCGCTTGGATCAGGCGACAAGCAACTGATCGGCTACGCGGGCTCCCATGCGGAGACCAAGCCAGAAGCCGTCGCATGCTGGCGCGACTTCATTGCGCGTCACCTCCGCAGCGTGCCTGACCCGGCGAGTCTGCGGTAGCAGATGAAGGTGCAGGCAATGCTTTGGTGAAGGCGAGGAAGTGCTCCGCCTTGCGTTCGTTGCGGCGATGGAGCCGTCGGCGCCCGGCGAGCCAGGACATGGTGCGCTCGACGGTCCAGCGGTGCCGGCCCAGGCGCTGGCCGGAGTCGATTCCTTTGCGGGCGATACGGGGCCCGAGGACCCCGGTTGCGTGCCCGCCGGGACGGTGCGTCAGACCATGGCGAGCCGGTCCACCAGCAGCTCCACCCGCCACTCGGTGTACTCCGGCGGCAGCCGTCCCGCTCGGGTCAGGGTGGCCACCCCGTGCAGGGCCGCCCAGAACACCTCGGTGAACAGCCCCGGGTGGACGCCGTCACCGGCGACCTCGCCGAGGCTCTCCAGCAGGGCGGCGAAGGCGTCCTTCAGAGGCTCAGGCGTGTCCTCCTGCGCGAACGCCAGGCCGCCGTCGAGCTGGAACAGGGCGTCGTAGACCGCCGGGTTGCGCTCGGCGAAGTCGAGGTAGGCGTGGGCGAGGGCGGTGACCCGGGCGCGAGGGCCGTCCGCGGCGGAGGTCGCGGCCCGCAGTGCCGCGGCCATCTCGGTGGCGCCTTCGAGGGCGACGGCGGCGATGATCTCGCGCTTGCCGCGGAAGTGGCTGTAGAGGACGGGCTGGCTGTACTCGATGCGCTCGGCGAGCCGGCGGGTGGTGACCGCGTCCCAGCCCTGCTGCTCGGCGAGTTCACGGGCTGTCGCCACGATGAGGC
Source organism: Streptomyces sp. NPDC046805 (assembly GCF_040645355.1). NCBI lineage: Bacteria > Bacillati > Actinomycetota > Actinomycetes > Kitasatosporales > Streptomycetaceae > Streptomyces > Streptomyces sp. NPDC046805. The sequence continues at coordinate 14,315 of NZ_JBEYYC010000057.1, forward strand.
GCTCACGCTCCGCCCGTTCGCGCTCCTTGCGTTCTTGTACCGACATGATTCGATCCTAGCATCGCTAGCCAATCGAGCAGCAGCAGTACTAGCGTTGCATCATCATCTAGCGTCGCTAGATTCCAGGAGGGGTCATCATGCTCAACGCACTCGAGGTCTTCACCACCGTGGTCGTCGGCGTGATGGTGGGGGTGGAGTTCTCCGTCGCCTTCGTCATCAACCCGATCCTCAACGCACTCCCCGGCGACAGTGGCCAACTCGGCCACGCCCACGGGGGCCGGATGCTCGGTGCCGTGATGCCGGTCTGGTACATCACCTCGCTCGTCCTCGTCGTGGCCTGGGCCATCGCCGGACGGCACCACCACGGCACCGGCCTCGTCGTCACTGCCGGCGTGCTGCTGATCCTCAGCGTGATCATGTCGATCCTGCTGCTCGTCCCGATCAACAACCGGAACAAGACGTGGACTCCCGAGAACCGACCCGAGGACTGGAGGGAGCAGATGAACCGCTGGCTCCGCTTCCACTACGTCCGCGTCGCCGTGATCATCGCCGCCTTCGCCCTGCTGGTCACCGCCCTCGTCTGAGTCCGCGGACCGACACCGCGCTGATGGCGCACAATCCCCACTCCCCGGGCGGCAGCTGGCCACCGAAATCCCGACATCGGGGAATGCAGCTGCCGCTGAGAGCCGGCAACAGCGGCGCACTTCGCCGCGCCCGCTTGGCGCCGTAACCCGAAAAAGCAGTGGCCGCGCGGGCTCGGGGCCTCGTACGTTCGCCTCCATGGTTGACGCAATGTTCGGGCATCCGCGCCTCGCCGCCATCTACGACCCACTCGATCCGGACCGCAGCGATCTCGACGCGTATCTCGCGATGACGGAGGAGTTCGGCGCGCGGTCCGTGCTGGACATCGGGTGCGGTACGGGCGTGTTCGCGCTGCTGCTCGCCGAGCGCGGGATTACGGTCACCGGGATCGATCCCGCGCGGGCGTCCGTCGACGTCGCGCGTAGCAAGCCGGGCGCGGAGCGGGTGCGCTGGCTCGAAGGCGACGCTGGGGACCTGCCGCCCATGCAGATCGACCTGGTCACGATGACCGGGAACGTCGCCCAGGCGATCGCCGATCCGCAGGCGTGGCGTACGACGCTGCGCGGCGCGTACAAGGCGCTGCGGCCCGGCGGGCGGCTTGTCTTCGAGACGCGCGATCCGGCGCAGCGCGTGTGGGAGGAGTGGGCGGAGTGGACGCACGAGACCACGTACCGCATGACGGACATCCCGGGCGTCGGTCACGTCGAGACCTGGGCCGAGCTGACGGACGTGTGCCTGCCGCTGGTGAGCTTCCGGGGAACGCACGTGTTCGCTGCGGACGGGGACGTACTGACCTCGGAATCGACACTTCGCTTCCGCGAACGTACGGAGATCGAGCGGGACTTGCACGAGCACGGCTTCATCCTCGAGGACGTACGCGACGCACCCGACCGGCCGGGCGGGGAGTTCGTGTTCGTGGCGCGGCGCGGTACCGCGGAGCCCGTCCCTCCCGGAACGCCCTAGTGCTGGGTTCCTCTTTGGCTGGGTATATGTAGTAGTGGCGGGGTAGTTGACGGTGCTCGGGGGCGGGTGCTGAGCGATGGTTACCCGACAGGCCAGCAGGCCCGCAGGATCCCGGCGGCGAGCATCACCTTGTGCTGACCGGACCGCGCCACGAGCCGACGCGCCAGGCGTGAGCCGAGGAGGCCGCCCACGCAAGGGGCCGCGAACATCGGGCCGTACTGCCAGGGCGCGAACCCGATGCGGCCCAGCAGGAGTACAGCGAGCAGCGGCTCGGAGGCCATGATCAGGCCGTTGACCGCGATCGCGTTGAAGAACAGCGGGCGCAGCACGGGGTGCGTGAGGATGTGGCGCCATCCTTCGAGCAGATCGGCCGCTCGCAGCCGCGCTACGCCGGTCCGCGTGGGGTGCGGTTCCGTCCCGCCGATGGCGCGGATGCCCAGCGCCGAGAGCAGGTAGCTGACCGCATCGACCAGCACGGTCGTCACCGGGCCGAACATCCCGATCGCGGCCCCGCCGAGCGGTGGTCCGACCGTGGTCGCGGTCCATGTCGTCGACTCGAACCGGCCGTTGGCGACGAGCAGGTCCGGCGGCGGCAGAAGTGCCTTCAGTTACGCACCACTTGCCGCGTTGAAGGCGATGTTGGCCGCCGCGACGACGGAGACGACGAGGAGTTGGGCGAAGCTGAGCAGGCCGAGCGCGAACGCGGCGGGGACGCTCACCAGCGCCGTGAACCGGGTCAGGTCCATCGCGATCATGACCGGCCGCTTGCGGCGGAACTCCACCCACGGACCGAGCGGCACCGCCACCACGGCCCCCACGGCCCGTCCCGCGGCAGCCAGCGCCGCCACCTGGGCCGGACCGGAGTGCAGCACGAGAACCGCGATCAGGGGAAACGCACCGACGAACGGCCTGCGGCGGATCACCGTACCCCCGGCTGCTCGGCCGGGGGTACGGCCCGGCCGAGCAGCCGCCGCGTCGTCAGGCCTTGCGACGGGTGAGTGCCGCCAGCAGCACGACGGCGGGGATGAGGTGCAGGGGGATCAGGCACAGGGCAGCGGTGTCGCTGACGCCGGGCTGGGTGGCCTGCGAGGCGCCCAGCAGGCTGAGCGGCGAGGCGACGCTGAGCACCGCGACGACCGACGCGATGATGGCGAAGATCCGCTCCGGACGCGCGGCGAAGCGCCGTATCAGCAGAAACACGCCGGTGCCCACCAACATCGTGATGAGCGTGGCCGCGATCACGGCCACGGGCTTCAGACCGATGAAGCGCGAGTCGAGGTTGAACACGGCGGTCGCGGCGATTGCCACGATCACGTTGACGACCGCGGCGACAAGTGCGGCGACGGCACCGCGGGCCCAAACGGTGCGGGTGGATACGGCAGCGGGAGCGGCCTTGATGTCGGCGGTGTTCACGACGGGTCCTTCCGGGTGAGTCAACGGCGGAGCCACGTGGCACCACCATGAATATTGAAGACTCAACATAACACCAGTTATTAGCTCGCCAGTGAGATAAATATGAACGACTATCCTGTCAAGAGCGCACCGCGCGTACGGAAGGATGACGGGAGCACATGGAGTGACGGAGCCGACACGACCCGACGGTCATGGCGAATGCAACGCCGGCGATGTCGCCCTGCTGGACCAGTGGCACACGCTGTACAGCGGCTTCCGTCGGCTCACCGACGAACTCCTCGCCGATGTCGAGTCCGAGACCGGGGTCGCGCCGTCCTCGTTCGAGGTGCTGTGGTTCCTGACCATGAGGCCCGCCCAGGCGGCCCCGATGCACCAGCTCACCCGGATCCTCGGATTCTCAACGGCCGGCACCACCAAGGTCGTCGACCGACTTGCCGACGCCGGCCTCGTCGAGCGTCGCCCCTCACCTTCGGACCGCCGGGTGACCCTGGCCGCGCTCACCGCGGCCGGCGCCGAGGTGGCGACCTCCGCCGCCCAGACACTCGCCTCGGCTCTGCGCCAGCGCGTCCTCGACCCGCTCGGCAGCGAGCGCTTCGCGTCCCTGGCCGCCACCGTCGGCTCGCTTTCATCGGGAACCTGCGCCGAGGCCTAAGGCTGCCGTCGAAGTGCCACGCCCGCATCAGGAGTGACGCGCTTGCGGGCACCTGCACCCCCCTGTTTGACGACAAGTCCTAGGGAGCGTGCGCATCACCGCGGCCTTCCCTGAACTGGCGCCGCTGGCACGCACGGCGACCCGGTTGCACCCCCGAACCCACCAAATGAGATGACGCCTCAACGTGCGTGACTTCTGTCAGCTGTTGCCGAGCTTCCCGAAGCGGGCCAGGCAGTGCCAGACCCTCTTGAGATCCTGGAGGGCGTATCGACCCGAGCGGGCAGCGAGTCCGATGATCCTGGGATCGAGTCGGCCGTCGACAGCGATCTCGGTGCCCAGGTCCACGTATGCCTGGCCGCGGTAGTTCGGATGGCGTCGCAGTTCAGCTACGGCGAGCCGAAAGCCTGGATGCCATTCGACCGGGCACGGCAGGCGTCGTGCAGCGGATTCGACCTCTGTTCCGCGATAGCTGGGATCCAGCACCAGTGCCTCCACGTCACCGCCGAATCTGACCGGGCCGTGAATCTGGGCCTCGATGTGGCAGTCCAGGGGATCCGCATCCTCCGTCTCAGCAAGCTCGATGAGCGAGCAGCGGTCGGCGACGCCGAAGGCGGACGGCTCGGCGGAACTGTCCGGGTAGCAGAACGTAGTACGCGTCAGGGCCTCAGCCGTGAGCCTGAAGTACGAGGAACCGAATCGCGGAGCGCCACCGATCGGATCGCGACGGTAGTTCAACGCACCGTACACCGGGCGCTGTTCAGCCGTGGCGTCGTCATACGCGCCGGCGAAGATTCGACTCTCCCAGCGCCAGCGGTCCCCGCCCGGGTGAGCGGTCAGTCCACCATTGCTCGTGCCTGTCACGAACTGCGAGCGATAGACACCGTCGTCCGCCATCTGGGCCAGGATGGGGCGGTTCTGACGATTCCCCGCGGCTCGATCAGGATGAAAGTGCATCGTCACCCTTAGGTCACGAGGAAGCGGCTTCCCTCTGGACAAGGCCGCGACATGTCGCAGAGCCCTTTCCTGAAGCGACTCGGCGATGTCGGCACCCATGCGAGGAGTGTGCAGGGACCGCCGTGGTCAACGCACTTCCATTTGTACGATCCTCGGTACAACCCCTCGGTACGACCTCTTTGCACGCCCGCTGCCGCCTCCGCAGTCCAGGCCGGGCAGGATTGCGCGCCCACCGGTCCCGTCTTCACTCGGTTCAGGAGCTTTCGATGAGAATGAGGTTGTTGCCGTCCGGGTCACGCACAGCGAACATCGGCGGCACTGCGGGCCCCATCCGCGCGACCTTGGCATCCGCATCGACGCCGCGTGCGCGCAGGGCCGCGTGGTCGGCGTCGGCGTCACGCGTTGTAAGACGGATGCCGTCCGGGACCGTTCCTAGAGACTGAGCGGGAGTGAGTCCTGCTGTCAGGACTCGTGCTCGGTCGTGTGCCCCGAACGGTTTTGGGCACGCTGGTCTCC
>NZ_JBEYYC010000058.1:0-18967 GCF_040645355.1 Streptomyces sp. NPDC046805
GCCCGAACTGGGCGAACTCGTTGTGCGCGGCTTTGAGCAGGCGCTTTTTGGTGGCAGTGGCGTCCGGCGGCATGAGTAGAGAGTAGTCCGTTCGGCAAACACACGGAAAGTGAGGTTCGCCAGTGCAGACAGCGATGGGCCGGTGGGGGCCTGTGCACGGTCTCGCTGGAGACGTGAGGACGGCATGCTGTGGACCCGCCCGCGTGAGGGCGCGTCGTTCGGCCTCGCCCGACGGCGCAGCGGGTGGCGCGCCGGGGTAGGGTCTCTTCCCAGCTTCGCGGTAACTATCTGGTTATTGATAGCCGAGGTGCTCCGTGTTACGTTGTATCTATCCAGGTGGTTACCTCTGGTGGTCGGGGTCTCGAGTCCCTCCGATCCGAGCGCGGGTCCGCGACAGGCCGCCTCCGCGCTGTTCCCCTGCAAGCTAGGAGCGAGATCATGAAGGCTGTTGTGATGACCGGTGCGAACCAGCCGTGGGAGGTCCAGGAGGTCCCCACCCCGGTGGCTGAGCCCGGTCAGGTATTGGTGAAGGTCCACGCGTCGGGCATGTGTTTCACCGACGTGTGGGCCACGCAGGGCTACGGCGGGGACATCTACCCGCAGACCCCTGGCCACGAGGTCGTCGGGGAGGTCGTCGAGGTGGGCGCGGGCGTGCACACCCGTCAGGTGGGTGACCGGGTCGGCACGACGTGGGTGCAGTCGGCGTGCGGCCGCTGCGACTACTGCCGTCAGAACCTGCCGCTGACCGGCCAGACCGCGATGAACTGCGTCGCACCGCGGACCACCGGCTTCGCGGCGCAGGGCGGCCACGCCGAGTACATCGCGATCTCGGCCGAGGGAACGGTGCTACTGCCCGACGGCCTGTCCTATGAGGACGCGGCGCCGATGATGTGCGCCGGCTACACCACGTGGAGCGGTCTGCGGGATGCCGAGCCGCAGCCGCACGAGAGGATCGCCGTCGTGGGCATCGGCGGGCTGGGGCATGTGGCCCTGCAGCTGGCCAAGGCGTCGGGCTTCGAGACCATCGCGGTCACGCACTCTCCCGACAAGCGTGATCTGGCCATTGAGCTGGGCGCCGACCACGTCGTCGCCAACGGCAAGGAGCTGCACGAACTGGGCGGGGCGGACGTTCTGCTGATCACGACCAACGCCTTCGAGGCGGCGGAAGAGGCGATGACCGGCCTGCGGCCCAGCGGCCGTGTCGTCCTGAGCGGTCTGGACTTCTCCCGGCCGTTCTCCATCTCCTCCGAGGGCATCCCCTTCCACATGATGCGCCAGAAGGTCATCGGTTCCACCCACGGCGGCCAGCACCACCTGTTCGAGGTCCTCGACCTCGCCGGCAAGGGCAAGGTCAAGCCGATCACCGAGACCTTCACCCTCGACCAGGCCACCGAGGCATATGACCGGCTCGCCTCGGGCAAGATGCGCTTCCGCGGCGTGTTCCTCCCGCACGGCGCCTGACCGGCGGGCGCCTGCCCCGGCCCGCCAACTGCGGACCGGGGCGCCGGGCGGCGGCCCCCGTCGCCCGGCGCCCCGGCGCCCCTCACACCCCTTCTTCGGACAAGGACCCCGCCATGCGTGAGGCGCAGCATCTGTACATCAACGGGGAGTGGACCGAGCCGGTGGACGGCACGGTCCAGGAGTTGACCGACCCTGCCACGGGGCAGCCCAGCGGCCGGATCGTCCTGGGAGGTGGCGCGGACGCCGACCGGGCGGTCCGCGCGGCGCGGGAGGCGTTCCCCGCCTTCAGCGCCACCTCGCCCGCCGAGCGCATCGAGCTGCTGGAAGCCATCGGCGCCGAGTACGCCCGTCGCGCGGAGGATATGGCTCAGGCGGTCACCGCTGAACTCGGCTCACCGCTCGGGCTCTCCCGTACCCTGCACGTTCCCGCCGCTCAGTCCCAGTTCCGCAATGCCGCCGAGGCTCTGGGCCGCATGGATCTGGTCGACCGGCGCGGCAGCACCTGGGTGAGGCGTGAGCCGGTCGGCGTGTGCGCGCTGATCACCCCGTGGAACTACCCCGCCCTGCAGCCCGCCGGGAAGGTGGCCTCCGCTCTCGCGGCCGGATGCACCGTGGTACTCAAACCGGCGCAGATGAGCCCGTACTCGGCGCTGCTGCTGGCCGAGATCCTGGACGCGGCCGGGGTACCGGCCGGCGTGTTCAACCTCGTCCTGGGGCGCGGGTCGGTGATCGGTGACGTACTCAACGCCCACCCGGACGTCGACATGATCTCCTTCACTGGCTCCGGCCCCGTAGCCGTCGGTGTGTCCGATGCCGCAGCGCCCACGGCCAAACGCGTGGTGACCGAACTCGGCGGCAAGTCGCCCCAGATCGTGCTGCCCGACGCCAACCTGGACACCGCCATCGAGACGGCCGTGCTGTATGGGCTGGGCAACAGCGGGCAGACCTGCGGGGCGGCGTCCCGCACGCTGGTGCCCCGCGAGCGCCTGGAGGAGTTCCTGAGCGCCCTCACCGCCCGCGTCGACCAGTTGAAGGTCGGCGACCCGTGGGCCGAGGACACGTTCATGGGACCCGTGGTGTCGGCCGGCCAGTGGGACACCGTCCAGGGCTATATCCGTCAGGGCATCGACGCGGGAGCCCGGCTCGTCACCGGCGGCCCGGGCAAGCCCGACCTGCCCGGCCCCCTCAAGGACGGGCACTTCGTCAAGCCCACCGTCTTCGCGGACGTCACCAACGACATGACCATCGCCCGCGAGGAGATCTTCGGCCCCGTCATGTCCGTCATCGCCTACGACACGGTCGACGAGGCCTTGCGCATCGCCAACGACTCCCCGTTCGGCCTGTGCGGATATGTCACCAGCGCCGACCCGCGGCAAGCCCGCGCCGTGGCCGAGCAGATGCGCACCGGCTACGTCCTCATCAATGACGCCGACTTCGACTTCAACACCTCGTGGGGCGGCTACAAGCAGTCCGGCAACGGCCGCGAGTGGGCCGACTTCGGTATCGGCGAGTACCTGGAGACCAAGTCCATCGTCGGCGTGACCGCCTGAGAACACGCCCATGCCCCACAGCCAGAGCAACCTGTCCCGGCCGCACCCCCGCCCCGTCCACTACTGCGGAAGGTCGGCCGGCACGGGCATCCGCCCCCGGGGGCCCCGCCGCACTCACCCCGGCCCGCACATCCAGTGATCGGAGAGTGTTCCGATGTCTGAGAACGACGCCAAGCGCCGCGCGTTGATCATCCTCTCGTCGGCGCGTGAACTTCCCTTCCCCTGAGTCCGCCGGAGTCGGTTCCGTCCATCCCGATCGGGTTCTTCCACTTCGAGCTGGCCCAGGTGTTCGCCGAGTTCGAGGACGACTTCGAATTCACCCTCGCCACGCCGGACGGAGAACGGCCCCAGATCGACATGAACGGCTGCTCGTCCCCTGGCATGCCACCAGCCAGATGACCTGGGCCTACGGGAACTCAGTAGCCGACTTCTCCGAACCCGGCTTCACGGGCGAGGGGTATCGCGTGAAGTACCCGGAGCTGGTCGAACGCCGCGCACGGGAGACAGAACTGCTCAAGCGCCACCTCGGGAAGCTGCCGGTGGCCGAGCCGCTGCCGAACACAGACGCGGAGACCGTCGCCTACCGTGCCGAAGTCCTGCCGCTCATGGAGACATGGCCGGAGAAGGAGTACTTCTCGCTTCCCGAGCTGGTCCAAAAGCCCCGCGGGCCCTCGGACGACTTCAGCCTGGCGGACTTCGGCTTCATCCACGCACCCGGCGGACACGCACCCATGGTGGTCTTCAACCACAACGCCTGGCTCGGCGAGGTGCTGCACCTGGCGCGGGAGAACTCGGTGTACATCTCGCTGATCTGCCACGCGCCGATCGCCCTGACCTCGACCAACCATCGTGTCGACGACAAGGGCCAGGAGTGCGAGGTGGAGTCCAACCCCTTCCTCGCCGCCGAGGCCACGACGGTGAGCACCACCGGCGAGACCGGCATGCTCGACTACGGCTACGTGCACATTCCCGGCGAGGTGACGCGTTTGGACTACTTCGTGGACGAGGGGCTGCGCGAGGCCGGGTTCACGGTGCCCGCCGCCACGGTACCGACCTCGCTGGTGCTGCTGCCCAACCCCGACCTCGGTCTCGTGACACCGGAAACGATCCGCAGACGGTCGACATCCGGGCGCTGGACATCCGAGGCAAGGTCGGCAGGCGCTAGAAGCCGCGTGCAGCGGGCGGCGACGTCGCCTGACATGGCGCCGCCGCCCCTGCCACTCCTCACACGCGGCGACGGGCGTCGGCCAGATACAGGATCCGGCAGTACCACCCAGGACCCCCGGGGCGTACGCGTGAGAGCTCCGGGCCGCAGGACGTGGGACGCTCCCGCGCCCCCTCCTCAGCCCCGGAGGTCACTCGCACGGCGCGCCGGCGCTGTCCACCACCACCACCACCACCACCACCACCACCACCGCCGCCGCCGCCGCTCGCGGCCGCCGCCCTGTCCTACCCGCCCGATCGCAGGCCGAGAAGTTCGTCGTCTCCTCAGGGGAACATGATGCGCATGAGCGAATCCCGAAACACCAGCGCCACAGGCAGAGGCAAGGTCGCGCACCGGCTTATGCCGATGACCGGACGCAACCCGCAGGAGGCTCACCGGGTCGCCACACCGCTGGAGCTGTTGTTCGACCTGACGTTCGTCGTCGCGGTCGGCACCGCGGCCTCCCGCTACGCTGAACTGCTCGCCGAGGGGCATCCCGCGCAGGCCGTCGTCGCGTTCCTCCTCGCCATGTTCGGGATCAGCGTCGCCTGGATCAGCTTCAGCTGGTTCGCCTCCGCGTTTGGCACGGACGACTGGCTCTACCGGGCACTGACGATGGTGCAGATGATCGGAGTCGTCGTCTTCGCGCTCGGCATCCCCGCGATGTTCCACTCCGTCGAAGAAGGCGACCACCTGGAACTGCGGGTGATGATCCTCGGCTACATCGTGATGCGCGTCGCAGTGGTGCTCCAATGGTGGCGCGTGTCCCGGCAGTCCCCATCGTTCCGCAAGGTGGCCAGGGCGAACATCCTCTGGACTTTGATCGCCCAAGTCGGCTGGACCGTCGTGGGATTCGCACATCTGCCGCTCGTGGCAGTGATCATCTGCGTCGTCGTGATCGGAACCCTGGAGCTGCTGCTGCCGGTGCTCGCCCAGGGCGGGCCCGGCAGCACGCCCTGGCACCCGCACCATGTCGCCGAACGCTACAGCCTGTTCGCGATCATCATGCTGGGCGAGAGCGTCGTCGGCACCGCAGCCTCCTCGGGCGACCTCCTCGGAGGCGCGGACGGGACGCAGTGGACCGGCAACGCCATCGCCGTCATCGTCGCCGGTATCGGACTGACCTTCGGGATGTGGTGGGTCTACTTCGCCACCCCCTTCGGCGACATCCTCGTCCACCGCCGCAAGCGCGGATACCTCTTCGGCTACGGGCACATCCCCGTCTTCATCGGCATCGCGGGCGTCGGAGCAGGACTCCACGTGGCCGGCCTGTACATGGAGCACCACGCACACATCGGCCCAACCGCCGTCGTGCTGTCCCTGGTCCTCCCGACCGGCCTCTACCTGCTCATGGTCTACCTGCTCCACACCTTGCTCTTGTCGGCGACAGACCGCTTGCACCTCCTGCTCATCGCTCTCACCCTCGTCGTGCTCGCCGCAGCGGCACTGCTGTCGGCCGCGGGAGTCTCCGTCGCGGTGTGCCTGCTCGTGGTCATGCTCGCCCCCTACGTCACCGTGATCGGATACGAGACGATTGGCTACCGCCACCAGCAACAGATGCTGAACGAGCTGCGCTCCGGACACCAGGGAACAGGCTGAACCGACGCGCCGGCAGCACGATCTGCTCAACACGCCCCCGCCCCCCTTCCGGGACGGTCAGTGCGGCTTTCCGTCCGAGGTGCGCCCTCAGCGGGCGGACCACGAGTCCACCGTGTACAAGTCGCGGTGTGGCGTGGTGGATTGAGCGGAGTCAGCGCCCCGCCGGTTGGGGCTCTGCTTACGGGGTGAACCGGTTCCGGTTACGCTGCGGCACTGAGTGGCTGCTCGGCCCAGATGGTCTTGCCCAAGTTCTCGTATCGGGCACCCCATCGCTCGGCCAATTGAGAAACCAAGAGGAGGCCGCGGCCGCCCTCGTCGGTGGTGCGGGCGTGGCGCAGGTGGGGGGCCGAGCTGCTGCCGTCGGAGACTTCGCAGGTGAGTTGGCGGTCGTGGATGAGGCGCAGGTGTACCGGCGGCCGGGCGTAGCGGATGGCATTGGTGACCAGTTCGCTGACGATGAGTTCCGTGGCGAAGAGCTCCTCTGTCAGACCCCAGGCGTGAAGTTGCCGGGTAGCGAGGGAGCGGGCGGTGGCGACGGCCGCCGGATCCGACGGCAGCTCCCACTCGCCGACGGACGCGGGATCCAGGGTCCGGGTCCGGGCGACCAGGACTGCCGCATCTTCCGGTGGATCAGCCGGCACCAGTTGCTCGGTGAGAGTCAGGCATGCGCTCTGGACAGATTCGGTGGAGGCAGCCAGCAGCTGCGCGAGTGCGGCGCGTCCAGTGTCATTGGCGAAAGCCTGCAGCAGTCCCGGTGTGAAAAGCGCCAAACGGCTGCCCTGCGGTAGGCGCCTCTCGAGTCTGGCGAAAGGCGGGCCGGGCCGCCCCAGAGGTTCTGCCGGCGGTAGCTCCGGGAACGTCACAGTGCCGTCCGGGCGGAGGGCGGCGAGCCCCGTGTGCCCGGCCGCCGCCAGGGTGCACCGACAGGTCACCGGGTCGTAGACCAGGTACAGGCAGGTGGTACCGACGGGGCTGGCAGCCGCCGGATCGGCGCTCTCCGCGTCCATCTGCCGAACGAGGTCGTCGAGCCGGGCCATGACCTCGTCCGGTGCGAGGTCGAGGGCGGCAAGCGTTTGTACAGCTGTCCGCAGTCTGCCCATGGTGGCTGCGGTGCCCATGCCACGGCCCGGCGTACGGCCCACCACGAGCGCGACACGGGCTCCGGGAAGGGCGATGACATCGGTCCAGTCGCCGCCCGCCCCAGAAAGCACCATGTGATGCCCCGCCTCCACTGCCCCAGGAGCGGGCAGATCACGTGGCAGCAGGCCGCGCTGCAGCGTGAGCACTGCGTTGCGCTCACGCAGGTGCAGGCGTGCGTTGTCCAGGGCGATCGCGGCGCGTACGGCCAGGTCCTGCGCCAGCGCGAGGTCCTCCTCGTCAAAGGGCCGGCCAGGGGACCAGCGGTAAAGGGTGACCAGCCCCAGTGCGGAGTCCCGCACGACGAGCGGGACCACTATCAGCGAGCGAACCTTCTCTTCCTGCATCCGCCGACCACGAACGGGATCGCCGCGTACCCAAGCACTGCCCTGTTCGACCTCACGCACCAGACGTGGCCGGCGGTCGATCAGCGCCTGGGCGGCTGTTGCAGCGCCAGGAAAGTTGCAGGCCTCACCGGCCGCGTAGACGTTGGGCTCGGCACCGGTTGGCCTGCACCGTGACGCGGCACGCCGCAGGGACCCGGGCCGTCCTGAGGGCTGGGTCATGTCCTGCCCGGTGAGAACCGGCTCGAGAAGGTCTACGGCCACACCGTCGGCCAGCCGGGGCACCACCATTTCCGCGAATTCAGTGGCGGTATGCAACACGTCCAGGGTCGTCCCGATCCGGGTTCCGGCTTCAGCGGTCAGGGCCAGTCTCTGTTGGGCGCGGTGGTGGTCGGTGACGTCGACGATGGTGTCGGCGACTCCCAGGATGCGGCCGTCCTCATCCTCCAGCCGGAACGCGGACGCGGAGTAAATGTGTTCGGTGTCGGGGTCGCCCGGTGGTCGTCCAGTTTTCTCGAAGCCGAGGACGGGTTCACCCGTCTCCAGCACCTTGGTCAACACTTGCTCAGCATGCTCGGCGCTGAAGGTGGGAAACGCTTCCGTAGGCCGCAGTCCCAGTCCGTGGATCGCGCTGATGCCCTGCATTCCGTCGGCTGCGGCGTTGAACCGTGTCAAGCGAAGCTCGGGATCGAGGAGGCACAGCCCGATGGGGGAGCGGTTGAAGAGGGCGTCCAGCAGCGCCTTGTCGACAGCGGACGTGTCCTCGCCGTTCGGCAGTAGTTCCACCTTCACGCACGCCCCTCCCGGCTTCGTCTGCTCGCGGCGCAACCGGATGCGGCAGCCGATGAGGCTGCCGTCCCGGTGCCTGACAACGACGTCGTCGGCAGCGGCACGGTCGTCACCCAGCAGCTGCGTGAGAGGCCGGCCGACGACCAGTTCTGCCGGGTAGCCGAGCAGTTCTTCGGCTGCCGCACTCCACCCCACAACAGTGCCTGCGGTGTCGATCAGCAAAGAAGCCCGCTTCTGTGCCGCAAGGCCCGTTCCGCCTGGGGGGCGGTTGTCATCTGCCGATCGGTTCATCTCGCCACCGCTTTCGCATCACTCGTCATCCGATTCGGTGCTTTTCTCAGTCTCGCGTGACTGACCCCGCTCCGCGCGGGCAGCGCGGCGTTGACCTGGTCGCCGAGTTCGTCGCCGACACCTCGATCGATGCCGGCCGCTACCGCCACCCAGTCCGCTTCGTACGGCTACGCGACGACCTCACCCCACAGCAGACGCCACTCTTCATCTCCTGACTGGCGGCTTCCGCCCCGAGCCCCCGCTCCCCGGTGCGTGCGGCGCCCAACTCCAGAAAGCCCAGGTGCACCTCAGGACGACAGTGCGGGCAGCCGACGCTCCCTACCTCAGGGCGTCCAGAGCTTGCTACCACGCTGTGGTGGTGGTCGTACGGCGCGCCTCCGTACGGCGGCACGCCCAACTGAGGTCCCCCTCAAACCCCTTACAACGGGGCGAGTGGGTTCACCTCATCCGTAGACCGGTCCCCGGGCGTGGGCAGCGGGTTTCCCGGCAGGGGATGGCACAGCCCCAAGTCCTGCCGGCTTGCCACCGCGATGATCCACCAGTTCCGCAGGGCGGCGAGGGGCGGACAGGTGCCACCGGCCTCGCATGGCGAAGGTATGTGAATTCTCATCAGTGCTCGTGATCTAGCTCGGGCCGAATATCCTGCGAATCTAGGCACCCCTTTCGCTGTAGGTGAATCATAAGTAGTCTGCATGTTGCCGAACGGAGTGGAGGGTTGGAGCTGTCATGACAACACGCGTGGCCGTCGCAGGGGTCGGGATGATCCCGTTCAAGACGCCTAGGAACAGTGAGTCCTACGACGTGATGGGTGCCAAGGCGGTGCGTGCCGCACTCGCCGACGCCGGGGTCGACTACAGCCTGATTCAGCAGGCCTATGTCGGCTATGTTTACGGCGACTCGACGTGCGGCCAGGCCGCGCTGTACGGCGTGGGGCAGACCGGTATCCCGATCGTCAACGTGAACAACAACTGCGCGACGGGATCCTCGGCGCTGTTCCTGGCACGGCAGGCGATCGAGAGCGGGATGCTGGACTGCGTGCTCGCCCTCGGCTTCGAGCAGATGCAGCGCGGCGCGCTAGCGACGCACTTCCAGGACCGGCCCAGCCCGTTCGCCCCCTTCGACGAGGTGACGCTCGCCGTCGAGGGTGAGTCGGATGCCCCGTTCGCCGCCCGGTACTTCGGCGGAGCAGGCTCGGCCTATGCCAAGGAGTACGGCCTGGCCGAGGACACCTTCGCCAGGATCGCGGTGAAGGCGCGCAGGCACGCGAAGAACAATCCCTACGCGGTGTTCCGTGACCCGGTGACGGTCGAGGAGGTGCTCGCCTCGCCTGAGATCTACGGCCCGCTGACCCGTCTGCAGTGCTGCCCGCCCACCTGCGGGGCGGCCGCGGCCGTGCTGTGCTCGGAGGAGTTCGCCCGCAAGCACGGCCTTCGCACCGACGTGTCGATCAAGGCGCAGGCAATGACCACGGACTACCCGTCGACCTTCGCCGACATGGACATGCGCAAGATCGTCGGTTACGACATGTCCAAGGCCGCGGCGCAGCAGGTCTACGAGAAGGCCGGCATCGGCCCCGAGGACGTGAAGGTCGTCGAACTGCACGACTGCTTCACCACCAACGAGCTGCTGACCTATGAGGCGCTCGGGCTCACCCCGGAGGGCAGTGCGGAGAAGTTCATCCGCGACGGCGACAACACCTACGGCGGCCGCGTGGTCACCAACCCCTCGGGCGGCCTGCTGTCGAAAGGCCATCCGCTGGGCGCGACCGGACTGGCCCAGTGCGCCGAGCTGGTCTGGCAGCTGCGCGGCCAAGCCGAGGCACGGCAAGTGGAGGGTGTGAAGGTGGCGCTGCAGCACAACCTCGGCATCGGCGGCGCCGCTGTCGTGACGCTCTACGAGAAGGTGCGCTGAGGGGTGCCGATCGACACCGAGGCAGCCAGAAGGCTGCCGCTCGATCCGATCACCGTGCAGGTGGAACGCGGCAGGCTGCGCTTCTTCGCCAGCGCCACCGGCCAGACGGACCCCGTGTACACGGACCTGGACGCCGCCAAGCAGGCGGGCCACCCTGACCTGCCGGTGCCCCCGACGTTCTTCTTCAGCCTGGAGCTGGAGGCGCCCGACCCGTTCGGCTACCTGGCCGCGCTGGATGTGGACCTGCGCCGGGTGCTGCACGGCGAGCAGTCGTTCACTTACCACCGACCGGCCCACGCGGGCGACACACTCACGCTCCAGCCGCGCATGGTCGACATCTACAGCAAGAAGGGCGGCGCGCTGGAGTTCCTCGTCAAGCAGACCGACATCACCTGCGGCGGCCAACTGGTCGCCGAGGCGCAGAGCGTCATCGTGGTGCGCAATCCGGAGGTGTCGCAGTGACCGTTCCGAAGCAGGTCGAGGTCGGCACCGAGCTGCCCGCGCTGCGGATCGCACCGGTATCCCGGACCACGCTGGCACTGTTCGCGGGCGCGTCCGGCGACCACAACCCCATCCATGTCGACCTCGACGTGGCCAGATCCGTCGGCCTGGATGACGTGTTCGCGCACGGAATGCTGTCCATGGCCTATCTGGTCCGGCTGCTTACTGACTGGATGCCACAGGAGCGAATCCGCTCATACCGGGTGCGCTTCGCAGCGGTCACCCCGGTGCACGGCCGTCCGACGTGCACCGCGAGCGTGGTGTCCGTCGAGGACGGCCTAGCCACGCTCGCCCTGACCGTCACCCTGGACGACGGCACTCTCACCCTCGCCGGCGACGCCGTCGTCGCCCTGGACTGAACCGAATCGCACTGGGCTGGAAGGAACGTAACTCGCATGGGAAAGCTCGACGGCAAGGTTGCCATCGTCTCCGGTTCGGGCCGCGGCATCGGCCGTGAGATCGCCCTCAAGCTGGCCTTTGACGGCGCGGCCGTGGTGGTCAACGACCTGGACGCGGAGCCCGCGAAGGAGACGGTGGCCGCGATCGAGGCCGCCGGGGGCCGGGCGGTGGCCTGCGTGGGCAGCGTGACCGAGAAGGGCTTCGCGGAGCGGTTCGTCCAGACGGCCGGGGAGAATTTCGGCGGGCTCGACATCATCGTCAACAACGCTGGCTACACCTGGGACAGCGTCATCCAGAAGATGACCGACGAGCAGTGGGACGCCATCCTCGACGTCCACCTCAAGGCGCCGTTCCGGATCCTGCGGGTCGCGCAGCCGCTCATCTCCGCGGCGGTGAAGCGGGCCCGCGCAGCGGGTGAACCGGTGCCGTGCCGCAAGGTCGTCAACATCTCCTCGATCGCCGGGCTCGGCGGCAACGCGGGCCAGGCCAACTACGCCGCCGCGAAGGCCGGCGTCACCGGTTTGACCAGGACGCTGGCCAAGGAGTGGGGCCGGTACAACGTCACGGTGAACACCGTGGCGTTCGGGCTGATCAGGACCCGGTTGACGGACGCCCCCGCCGGGGGCGGCACGATCGATGTGCAGGGCAAGGAGATTAAGGTCGGCGTCAGTCCAGACTTGTTGGACGCGATGGAGCGCTCGATCCCGCTCGGCCGTGCCGGTACCCCTGCGGACGCCGCCGGTTCGGTGTATCTCTTCTGTATCCCGGAGTCGGACTACGTCAGCGGGCAGACCCTGGTCTGCGGCGGCGGGTTCGTGATCTGATGGCCATGCTCGACATCGATCTCGACGACGGCGTCGCCACCATTACGCTCGACAGTCCGGACCGGCTCAATGCACTGAGCTGGGAGCTGATGGACCGGCTAAGGGACGCGATTGAGTCGCTAGGCCACGATCCGGCGGTCAGGGTACTGGTCGTCACCGGCAGGGGCCGGGCTTTCTCCGCCGGTCTGGACCTCGCCGATCTCGATTCCCAGGGGACGGGCCTGGCACGCGAGGTGGCGGACGGGATGGCCCGCAGCGTCGATCCGCTGTGCACGGCGATCCTGGAGTCGCCAGTACCCGTCGTGGCCGCGGTCAACGGACCGTGCGTGGGTGGCGCGGTCGGACTGGCTCTGCTGGCGGACGTCACCGTGGCCGCCCGATCGGCGTACTTCCTGGTGCCACAGATGACGTCGCTCGGAATCGTGCCCGATATGGGTATCACCTGGGCGCTGGTCCGGCACGCCGGCCGGGCGCGCGCGATGGGCATGTCCCTCCTGGGCGACCGCATCACCGCGGAACAGGCCCACGACTGGGGTCTGATCTGGAGTTGCGTCGACGACGACCGCTTCGCGGAGGAGATGCGGGCGATCGCGCGACGACTGTCGGGATTGGAGCCCACCGGCGGTGTGGTAGCGACACGGCGTCTCTTCGCCACCGGCCACGCCGCTCCGCCTGCCGCGCAGCTCGCGGACGAACGGGCCTACCAGCGGGACCTCTTCCTCGGGCCCGGACCGGCCGACCGAATCAACGCATTCATCAGCCGCGGCAGTACTTCCCGTCCCCGATAGCCTGAGAAAGCTGAACAGATCATGAAACGGACTCTTTTCGCGGCCGAGCATAAAGCCTACCGGGACAGTGTGCGGGCCTTCCTCGACAAGGAGGTCGTGCCGCACTACGGGGACTAGGATCGCGCCCCGCAAGCTCTTCAGCGGTCTGGGTGAGCTCGGCGTGCTTGGCATCGCCGTGCCCGAGAAGTCCGGCGGCGCCGAGATCCACGGCTTCCGCTACAACGTGATCCTCCAGGAGGAAGCGGTTCGGGTGGCGGTCACCCCGGCGATGGCTCGGCCTTCTGATGTGTGCATGCCCTACACCCTCGACTACACCAACGACCAGCAGAAGGCGCGCCAGCTGCCCGGCATCGCCTCCGGCGAGCTGATCACGGCGATCGCTATGACGAGCCGGGCCTGCGGCTGCCCGCCCGGTGGACGCTGGTGCTGGCCCTGGGCGTCTTCTCCGCAGGACACATGATCGCCGCTGTGAGTGACGGTTTCGGGCTGCTGCTCGCCGCGCGGTTCCTGACCGCGCTGGCGACCGGGGCGTTCTGGGCGGTGGCGAACGTCGTGGCCACCAGGGCGGCCGGCCCGGCCGCGAGCTCGCGCGCCGTGGGAGTGGTCGGTTCCGGTGCCATGCTCGCCAACGTCGTCGGCGTGCCGCTCGGCGCGTTCGCCGGACAGCTGATGGGCTGGCGCGGACCCTTCTGGATCCTGGCCGTCCTGACGGTGGCCGCGATGGCGCTGATCGCGCGCTCGGTCCCGAACGAACCCCGCGGCGGGCAGACGGTGTCGACCCGCTCGGAGCTGTCCGCGCTGCGCTCGGGTCGGCGCTGGCTGGTGCTGACGGCCTGCGCCACCACGAGCGCCGGCGTGCTGGGCCACGTACACCTCTACATCGCTCCGCTGCTGACCGACCATGCGGGGCTCGTGCCGCTCGTCCTCGTCGGATTCGGTGCCGGCGCCCTGGCCGGCTTCCTCGTCGGCGGCCGAGTCGGCGACGCCCGCCCGTACGCGACCACGATCAAGGCTGCGGCGTTGGCCGCAGTGATCCTGCTGGCGCTCGGCCTGCTGTCTGTTTCGCCGTCCCGATGGTGGTGCAGGTCGCCCTTCTCGGGCTGGTCGGCTTCCTCGGCACCCCGGTCCTGATCGCCCTCGGCGTCCGCATCGCGGGCAAGGCTCCCACGCTGGGCTCGGCCCTGACCGTGTCGGCGTTCAACCTCGGCACGGTGGCCGACTCCTGGATCGCCGGGCTCACCCTCGACTCGCCCTTCCAGGCCGCCGGGCCGGCCATGGCCGGCGCCGCCATGGCCGCTCTGGCCCTCGTCCCCACGATCACCATCGCGCTCATCCAGGGGCGCCGCAGCGGGCCCGCCCTCGGCTCGGGCACCAGCTGCGAGACCGCAGGACGGCGGCGCCACAACGCCACACCGGCATATTTCCCTTCATTTCGCAGGAATCCGTGCCTTCCTGATCACACACAGGCGCCCGAGGCGCCGGGAACACGAAGCAAGGAGAACCACCATGCGTGGCGTAGTCATGCACACCGCCGGAGACGTCCGGGTCGAGGACCGCGACGACCCGAAGATCATTGAGCCGACCGACGCGATCATCCGGCTGACCGCGACCTGTGTCTGCGGCTCCGACCTGTGGCCCTACCGCGGGATCGAGCCCGCCGACCACACCCTCATGGGCCACGAGTACGTCGGCGTCGTCGAAGAGGTCGGCTCCGAGGTCAAGACCGTCAAGGCCGGTGACTTCGTCGTTGGGTCGTTCGTCATCTCCGACAACACCTGCGAGATCTGCCGCTCGGGCTACCAGTCCGGCTGCGTGCACCGCGAGTTCGTGGCAGGCACGATCGGCACCCAGGCCGAGAAGGCCCGCATCCCGTACGCGGACGGCACCCTCGTCGCCACCCCCGGGCAGCCGGACGCGGACCTGATCCCCTCGCTGCTGGCCGCCTCCGACGTCCTCGGCACCGGCTGGTACGGCGCTGTCGCCGCGGAAGCCGGCCCCGGCAAGACCGTCGCTGTCGTCGGCGACGGCGCCGTCGGCCTGATGGCAGTCCTGGCCGCCAAGCAGCTCGGCGCGGAGCGCATCATCGCGATGTCCCGCCACCCCGAGCGGCAGAAGCTGGCCCGCTTCTACGGCGCCACCGACATCATCGAGGAGCGTGGAGACGCGGGCGTGGCAATGATCAAGGAGCTCACGGGCGGCCTCGGCGCGCACTCGGTCGTCGAGGCGGTCGGCACCCGCGAATCCACCATGCAGGCCATCGGCGCCACCCGCCCCGGCGGCCACTTGGGCTTCGTCGGCGTCAACTACGACGTCCACATCCCCGGCTTCGAACTGTTCCTCGCCGGCATCCACATGGAAGGCGGCCCCGCCCCCGTCCGCCGGTTCCTGCCCGAGCTGATCCAGCTCATCTGGGACCGCAAGATCGACCCCGGCAAGGTCTTCGACCTCGAACTCCCGCTGGAACAGGCAGCCGAGGCCTACAAGGCCATGGACGAGCGCCGCGCCATCAAGGCCCTCCTGCGTCCCTGAACCATCCCGTGCGACGCCGCCGACCGGCGGCGTCGCAGCCCCTCACGCGTCCCGACCACCGAGCAGGATTGCCGCCGCCATGGGCGCGCACCGTGGAAACCTTCGGACGCCTGGACATGGCCTTCAACAACGCCGGCATCCAGGCCCCTCCCGCCGACGCCGCCGACGAGACGGCCGCGGACTTCGACCGCGTCAACGCCGTCAACCTCCGCGGCATCTGGACCTGCCAGAAGCACGAACTACGACGGATGCGCACCCAGGGCTCCGGCGCGATCGTCAACTGCTCGTCCCTCGGCGGCCTGGCGGCCTGCGCGAACGCGCCGCGTACCACGCCTCCAAGCACGGCGTGATCGGCCTGCCCAAGAGCGCCGCCGTCGAATACGCCCCCAGGGGCATCCGCATCAACGCCGTGTGCCCCGGCGTCATCGAGCCCCCGATGGTCGCCGACATGCTCGAAGGCCAGGCCGCAGCCATGGCCGAGATCATGAAGCAGCAGCCCATCGGCCGCCTGGGCACCGCCGACGAGATCGCCAACGCCGTCCTATGGCTGTGCAGCCCGGGCGCCCCCTTCGTGATTGGCGTCGCCCTGCCCGTCGACGGCGGCTTCACCACGAAGGCCGCGCCTGGCGCGGCTGGCACCACGTCACCCTCGTCACCGCCGCTCAGGCCTTTCTCACCCTGCAGCGGCTCGACCCAAAGGCACCCACGCCGACCTGACCCTCTACCAGGTCCCGGACGCACTCCCGGACCTGCTGCGGTGCTGGACCGGAACCCTGCACCACCTGCGGCCGACCACTCACCACCAGCAGAACCAGAGCCAGAACCTAACGAAGCACTACTAGAGGGTGGACGCAGCCGCGCGTGTCGCGTCCGTGCCCCAGCTGGCCAGGAGCCGCAGGGACTCGGCGGAAGGGGAGCCCGGTTCGGCGTGGTAGGTGACCAGGGACAGTTCCGTGCCGTCCGGGATGCGGAAACCCTCGTAGTTCAGGGAGAGTTCGCCGACCAGCGGGTGGTGCAGCTGCTTCACGCCGTGGTTCTTCTCCTTCACGTCGTGCGTGGCCCACAGGCGCCGGAACTCACCGCTCTTGACGGAGAGTTCACCGACCAGGGCGGACAGCCGGGTGTCGTCCGGATGGCAGCCGGCGTCCATGCGCAGAATGCAGACGATGTCGATCGCCTTCTGCTCCCAGTCGACGAACAGGTCGCGGTAGTCGGGCCGCAGGAACACCAGCCGGGCCCAGTTGCGCTCCGCGGGCGGCAGCTCGGACCAGTCGCCGAAGACGGCGGCCGCCAGCCGGTTCCAGGCGAGGATGTCCGAACGGCGCCCGACGACGTACGCCGGCACCCCCTCCATCGCGTCCAGCAGCTGCCGCAGCGCCGGACGGGTGTGCTGCGGCCGCGCCGCCGGCTTCTTCTTGTGCGCCTTCGGCTTCGCCAGGTGGGTCAGATGCGCGTGCTCGGCGTCCGTCAGGCGCAGGGCGCGGGCGATGGAGTCCAGGACCTCCGCCGAGACGTTGCGGCCGTTGCCCTGCTCCAGGCGCGTGTAGTACGCGACCGACACCCCGGCCAGCTGCGCCAGCTCCTCGCGGCGCAGCCCCGGCACCCTGCGGTGCCGCCCGAAGTCGGGCAGCCCGGCGTCCTCCGGCTTCAGCCGGGCCCGCCGGCTGCGCAGGAACTCGCTCAGCTCGGCCCGGCGGTCCAGCGGCCGACCGGCGGCTGCTTCCGGCTGTTCGTCCATGCCACCAGTATCCGTGGCATCCCCTGGTCCTACGCCTGACAGCCTGACCCCGCCAGTGGTAGGCACGGCAGTCGTAGAAAAGGCGTGGACAGGCTGGCAGGCGGGACTTGCGGCAGGCTGGAAGACGCACCCGGCGGAACATCCGGGTACGACACACCCCCCTCGCTAGGAGAACCCCGGCATGACCACTGTTGCTGCTTACGCGGCCCCCGCCCCCAAGGCCCCGCTGGAGCGGACCACCATCGAGCGGCGCCCGGTCGGCGACCACGACGTCCTGATCGACATCAAGTTCACCGGCATCTGCCACTCGGACATCCACCAGGCCCAGGACGGCTGGTATCCCGGTATCTTCCCGATGGTGCCCGGCCACGAGATCGCGGGCGTCGTAACCGAGGTCGGCCCCGAGGTGACGAAGTTCGCCGTCGGCGATCGGGTGGGCGTCGGCTGCATGGTCGAGTCCTGCGGCACATGCGACAACTGCGAGGCCGGCCTGGAGCAGTACTGCACCGGGGGCGGCCCGGTCTTGACGTACAACGCCGTCGGCAAGGACGGCCAGCCCACCTACGGCGGTTACTCGGAGAACATCGTCGTCAACGAGGACTTCGTCGTCCGTATCCCCGAGGGCCTCTCCCTCGACGTGGCCGCGCCGCTGCTCTGCGCGGGCATCACCACGTACTCCCCGCTGAAGCACTGGAACGCCGGCCCCGGCAAGAAGGTCGCCGTCGTTGGTCTCGGCGGCCTCGGCCACGTGGGAGTCAAGATCGCGCACGCGCTCGGCGCCGAGGTCACCGTCCTGTCGCAGTCCCTGCGCAAGAAGGACGACGGCTTCCGGCTCGGTGCCGACCACTACTACGCCACCAGCGACCCGAAGACCTTCGAGGAGCTCGCGGGCACCTTCGACCTGATCCTCAACACGGTCTCGGCCCCGCTCGACTTCAACGCCTACCTGTCTCTGCTGCGCACGGACGGCACGATGGTCAACGTCGGCCTGCCGGAGGAGCCCGTCCAGATCCCGCTCATGTCGGTGTTCGGCCACCGCCGCAGCCTGAGCAGCTCCGGCATCGGCGGCATCCAGGAGACCCAGGAGATGCTGGACTTCTGCGCCGAGCACGGCCTGGGCGCCGAGATCGAGCTGATCAACGCCGACCAGATCAACGAGGCGTACGACCGCGTCACGGCCAGCGACGTCCGCTACCGCTTCGTGATCGACACGTCGACCATCTGATCCGAGTGGCCGGTGCGCGCGGCCGGTGCAGGCCGGCGCGCACCGGGCGTCGGGAGCGGGCGGACTGGTCTAGTCGGGGTGCGGCGCGTCCTGTACAGCGACTACCTCGCGTGCCTCTCCCAGGCTCGCAACAGCTTTCGTAGCCTGGCCCGTAACCACGACCTGGATGACGCTGAACGGGAACCGCTTCGCCCGCGACAGCTTCGCCGCGTGCTACGGCATGTGCTATCAGATGTCGATCACGGCCGCGCCGGACGTTTTCGACGCCTCCGAGGACGCGTTTCGCCGCCTTCGTGCTCGCTGCGGTCGGCGCTCTCGCTGGCGATGAGGCATACACCGGGGGCGCGCTGAGTACGAGGCTGCGCTCACTCGGCTGCGTGACACCATACGCCGTGATCTCGGAGCCGATCGCGTACCCGCCTGATAGGGGGCGGGGCCTGCCTCCGGTTGCACCGGACCGGCATGACCTCAGGGCGCAGGCGTGATCGACCGGTGTGGTTCGTGCGCTGCCTGTTGGCGGACGACTGGGGACTGGTGTCGCGTGGCGCGGTAGTGGTGCCGCTGCCACTCCAGCTCACCGGATGCCTTGCGGCCGCTTCGCGCGGTCCCCTGCAGTCGGTCTGTCCGCGGTGGCCGGCGCTTCAACGCGTGAGGGTCGTGCTCGGTTGCCCCGTGTT
>NZ_JBEYYC010000059.1:0-18543 GCF_040645355.1 Streptomyces sp. NPDC046805
TCCCCTACCCCCCTCTCTTCCTTTCTCCCCCCTCAAACCACCCGGGCCGGCCTCCCGCAGCTTGCGGGAGCCCGGCCGGACGGGGCAGGACCCGAGAGGTCGGATCCGGCTGCTCAGACCTGGAGGAGCGCCTCCAGGGGGGCACCCGCCAGGGCCGGCGTCAGGCGGTCGCGGCCGCCCAGGAAGCCGAGCTCCATGAGGACCGCCACGCCGGCGACCTCGGCGCCCGCGCGGCGGATCAGCTCCAGGGAGGCCTCGGCCGTGCCACCGGTGGCGAGGACGTCGTCGATGACCAGGACGCGGTCGCCCTCGGTCAGGTCCTCGGCGTGCACCTCGATCTCCGCGGAGCCGTACTCCAGGTCGTACGCCTGGCGGAGGGTGGCTCCGGGGAGCTTGCCCGCCTTGCGCACGGGGATGAAGCCGAGGCCCGCGCGGACGGCGACCGGGGCACCCAGGATGAAGCCCCGCGCCTCCAGACCGACGATCTTGGTGGCGCCGGTGTTCTGGGCGATCTCGGCCAGCGCGTCGGTGAGGGCCGTGAAGGCCGCCGGGTCCGCGAGGAGCGGGGTGATGTCCTTGAACATCACGCCCTGCTCCGGGTAGTCGGCAACGTCGCGGATACGGCTGAGCAGCAGCTCTCGGATGTCGGTCATCGTCGCTTTCCGGAAGGTCGGCCGCGGCCCCGGGTACGGGGCGCGGACTGATCGCGCGGGCCTACGACGGCGGGTGCGGCGTCGTCGGGGTGACCGATGACACCGGCGGACCGGCCGTCGGCGAGCTCGCCCTCCGCGGCGGCCTGGGCCCGCTTGGCCAGGACGCGCTTCCTGAGCGCCTTCATCTGCGGCTCGCGCTCCTTGAGATCGGCGACGAGCGGCGTGGCGATGAAGATCGAGGAGTACGCACCGGCCGCGAGGCCGACGAACAACGACAGCGAGATGTCGTTCAGCGTACCCGCACCGAGGACACCGCCGCCGATGAAGAGCAGGCCGGCGACCGGCAGCAGCGCGACCACGGTGGTGTTGATCGAGCGGACCAGGGTGCCGTTGATCGACTGGTTGGCGATGTCGCTGTAGGTGAAGCGGGTCTGCTTGGTGATGTCCTTCGTCTGCTCCTTGAGGCTGTCGAAGACGACGACCGTGTCGTAGAGCGAGTAACCGAGGATCGTGAGCAGGCCGATGACCGTGCCGGGGGTGACCTCGAAGCCGACCAGCGCGTAGACACCGGTCGTGATGGTGATGTCGTGGATCAGCGCGACGAGCGCCGCGACGGCCATACGCCACTCGAAGGCGATCGCCAGGTAGATCACGACCAGGACCATGAAGATCGCCAGGCCCTCCCAGGCCTTGTTGGCGACCTGCTCGCCCCAACTGGGGCCGACCAGGTCGGCGTTGATCTTCTCCGGGTTGAGCTGCAGGTCCTTGGCGAGGGAGTCCTTGATGGCGTCGGACTTCTGGGTGTCCACGCCCGCGATCTGGATGCGCATACCGCCCGTGCCGAGCTCCTGCACGACCGCGTCATGGCCGGCCGCGGACTCCGCGTACCTCTCGGCCTGGGCGACGGAGACGCTGGTCTTCGGGGTGGTGAAGACGGCGCCGCCCTGGAAGTCGATGCCCAGGTGCAGGCCGCGTACCGCCAGACCGACGATCGCCGTGATCGTGATCAGGATGGAGACGCCGTACCAGATCTTGCGGTGCCCGATGAAGTCGTAGCTGATCTCGCCGCGATGCAGTCGTGCGCCGAGGTTGCCGAGTTTCGACATCGCTCACGCCTCCTTCGTCTGGGCAGGGCCGGAGGCGGGACCGGCGGGACGGCGGGTACGGCGCAGCGGCGGCTTGGCACCCAGGCTCTTCGGGTCGAGGCCCGACCACTTGTGACCCTGCGCGAAGAACTTGCGGCGGGCGAGGATCGTCATCAGCGGCTTGGTGAAGAAGAAGACGACGACCACGTCGAGCACGGTGGTCAGACCCAGCGTGAACGCGAAGCCCTGGACCTTGCCGACGGTGACGATGAACAGCACGGCCGCGGCGAGGAACGAGACGAAGTCGGAGACGAGGATGGTGCGCCGGGCGCGCGGCCAGGCCCGCTCGACGGCGGGGCGCAGGGAGCGGCCCTCGCGGATCTCGTCCCGGATGCGTTCGAAGTACACGATGAACGAGTCGGCTGTGATACCGATCGCGACGATCGCGCCGCAGACGGCCGGCAGGTTCAGCGCGAAGCCGATCGCCGGGCCGAGCAGTGCCATGATCACGTAGGTCAGGATGCCGGAGATCAGCAGGGACGCCATCGCGACCAGGGACAGGCCCCGGTAGTAGAACACCAGGTAGAGCACGACCAGCGCGAGGCCGATCGCGCCGGCGAGCAGACCGGCGTGCAGCTGCTCACCACCGAGCGCCGCGGTCACCGTGGTGACTGTGTCCTCCGTGAACGTCAGCGGCAGCGCACCGTACGACAGCATGTTGGAGAGGCTCTGGGCCTCCTCCTGCGTGAAGTGGCCGGTGATCTCCGCCTGGCCGCCGGTGATGGACTGGCTGACGTACGGGCTGGAGACGACCTCGCCGTCGAGGACGATGCCGAACTCGTTCTGCGGCTGCTGGTTCTTGGCGAGCTGGGCCGTGATGTCGGCGAACTTCTTGGCTCCGGTGGAGTCGAAGTTCATCTGGACCTGCCAGCCGGAGGCGCCCTGGGTGTCGAAGACCGCCTGGGCCTTCTTGACCTCGGTGCCGTCCACGGCGGCCGGGCCGAGCACGTACTTGTACCAGACCTTGTCGACCTGGCCGCAGGCCACGGTCGACTCGCCGGGCTTGGCGGTCTTGCCGGCGGTGGCGCGGGCCGACGGCTTCGAGCAGTCAAGGGCGGCGTACTGGGCCTGGAGCTTGGCGGCCGCACCGCCGATGCTGTTGTTCGGGGCCCCGGAGGGGCTGGCGGAGGACGGGGCGCTCGGGGTGGCGGACGGCTTGGCGCCGGCCTTCAGCGCGTCGGAGACGGCGCGGCCCTGGGGAGTGGCGGAGGCCGCCGGGGAGGACGTGGACGCCTTCTGCTTGGCAGCGGACGGGGTCGCCGACGGGTTCGGCGAGCCGTTGGAGCCGGAGCCGGGCGACGCGCTCGGCGACGGGGTCGCCTTGCCCGGCGCGCTGGGCTCGGTGGCCAGGACCGGGCGGAAGTACAGCTTCGCGGTGGTGCCGACCTGCTCGCGGGCTTCCTTGGAGTTGGTGCCCCTGGGGATGTTGACGATGATGTTGTCGTTCCCCTGGGTCTGCACCTCCGCCTCGGAGACGCCGAGGCCGTTGACACGGCGGTTCATGATCTCGACCGCGGTGTCCATGTTGGCCTTGTTGATCGCGGACCCTTGGTCGGCCTTCGCCTTGAGCGTGATGCTCGTGCCACCGGCAAGGTCGATGCCGAGACGCGGAGTGGTGTGCCCTGAGGCGAACATGCCTCCGGTGAGCGCCACGATGGCGATCAGGATGAGGGCCAGCGAGCGCCCTGGCTTGCTCGGGGCGCTCGCACTCCGGCCCTTCTTAGGTGCTGCCACCTTCTCGTACTCCCTCTCGGGCCGCCCCGCGCCGCGTCGGTGCGGTCGGCCATGACATGGTGTCGGGATCCCGTGCGGGAAACAGACGCGCCCGGAGTGCGCGCGGCGCGAACCCTCGCGCCGCGCCACCCCGGGACGTGACTACTTCGCGTCGGAGTCGCCGTCGGTCTTCTTCGGCTCTGCGTCCGCCTTCGCCTCGGCCTTCTCCGGCTCGTCGTCGGCCTTCGTCTCGGCGGGCTCGGCCTTGTCAGCCTTGTCGGCCTCGGCGGCCGGCTCCTCGGCCGCGTCCTTCTCGTCCTTCTTCGCGTCCTTCTTACCGAAATCGACGGCCTTGTCGTCGGAGGCGGCGGCGTCGACGGGCGCGTCGGTCTCGGTGAGGGAGGAGGCGTCGTCCGGGACGATGTCCGCGTCGGACTTCAGGTCGTGCTCGATGCCGTGGACGATGCGGTTGTACTCGTCGTCGGTGAGAACGGCGCCGATCGCGTTCTTCGCGAAGAGGAGATCCACGCCCGGGGCGGCGTCGAGGAGGACCGTGTCCTCGCTGACTTCCTTGACCGTCGCGTACATCCCCCCGATCGTGCGGACGCCGGATCCGGGCTGCATCTCGTTGCGCATGGAGGCGGCCTGCTGCTGCTTCTTCTTGGCCGAGCGCGTCATCAGGAACATGGCCGCGATGAGCACGATGAACGGGAGGAGGGTCAAGGTATTCACGGGACGGGGTTTCCTTCGCACGACCGCGGCGGACAGCGGCCTGGTGGATGGTGGTGTGGTTGACGCCACCGCAAGGGCGGCATCGGCGGAGTCTAAGCGAGTCCGCATGCAGGGAACAACGCCCAGCATGGCACCTGGGTTCCTGGCGCCGCCAATGCCCTCGCCGATCCCCTGGCCGTCACGCCCCGAACAGGTCCCGTTGTCCGTTTCCCCCGGGCGCTCCGCCGGGCGGGGTGAGACCGAGGTGCGCCCAGGCCGCGGGCGTCGCGACGCGTCCACGGGGGGTGCGGGCCAGCAGTCCCTCCCGTACGAGGAAGGGCTCGGCGACCTCCTCGACGGTCTCGCGCTCCTCCCCCACCGCCACGGCGAGGGTGGACAGGCCGACGGGGCCGCCGCCGAACAGCTTGAGCAGCGCCTCCAGGACGGCGCGGTCGAGCCGGTCGAGGCCGCGCGCGTCCACCTCGTAGACCCGCAGGGCCGCCGACGCGACGTCCCTGGTGATGATCCCGTCGGCCTTGACCTGCGCGTAGTCCCGCACCCGGCGCAGCAGCCGGTTGGCGATGCGGGGCGTGCCGCGGGAGCGGCCGGCGATCTCGGCTGCGCCCTCGGGGACGATCTCGACGTCGAGCAGTCCGGCCGAGCGGTGCACGACACGCTCCAGCTCGGTCGGCTCGTAGAACTCCATGTGCGCGGTGAAGCCGAAGCGGTCGCGCAGCGGGGGCGGCAGCAGGCCCGCGCGCGTGGTGGCGCCGACCAGGGTGAACGGGGGCAGTTCGAGCGGGATGGCGGTGGCGCCGGGGCCCTTGCCGACGATGACGTCGACACGGAAGTCCTCCATCGCCATGTACAGCATCTCCTCGGCGGGCCGCGACATCCGGTGGATCTCGTCGAGGAAGAGGACCTCGCCCTCCTGGAGGGAGGAGAGGATCGAGGCGAGATCGCCGGCGTGCTGGATGGCGGGACCGCTGGTGATGCGGATGGGGGCGCCCATCTCGGCCGCGATGATCATCGACAGGGTGGTCTTGCCGAGTCCGGGGGCACCGGAGAGCAGCACGTGGTCGGCGGTGGCGCCCCGCGCGCGTGCGGCGCGCAGGACGAGGTCGAGCTGCTCGCGGACCTTCTCCTGGCCGATGAACTCGCCGAGGTCCTTGGGCCGCAGGGCGGCCTCGACGGCCTGGTCCTCACCGTCGGCGGAGGCACCGACGAGCCGGTCGGGAGCGGCGGCGGTGTCGGCCGTGTCGTCCCAGTTCACTGAGATCTCCTAGCTGGGGGCGCAGATGGTCAGCGGGCGCGGTTCAGGGTCTGCAGGGCCGCCTTCAGCAGCTGTCCCACCTGCGGCGCGCCCTCGGCGGCCTCGGCCTGCGGAGCCACGGCGGTGACGGCCTCGTCGGCCTCACGGGTCGCGTACCCGAGGCCGATCAGGGCCGCGTGCAGCTGGTCGCGCCAGCCGGTGGAGACAGGGGCGCCGACCGCGGGGGCGCCCACCGGCTCGCCGAGCCGGTCCGTGAGCTCCAGCAGCAGTTTCTGGGCGCCCTTCTTGCCGATGCCGGGGACGGCGGTGAGCGCCTTCTCGTCACCGGTGGCGACGGCCCGGCGCAGGGCGTCCGGGGTGTGCACCGCGAGCATCGCCTGGGCGAGGCGCGGGCCGACGCCGCTCGCGGTCTGCAGCAGCTCGAAGACCTGACGCTCGTCGTCGTCCGCGAAGCCGTACAGGGTCAGCGAGTCCTCCCGTACGACGAGGGAGGTGGCGAGCTTGGCCGACTGGCCGAGCCGGAGCGTGGAGAGGGTGTTCGGCGTGCACTGGACGGCCATGCCGACACCTCCCACCTCGACCACCGCTACGTCGGGAGCGAGGGCGGCGACCGTGCCGCTCACGAAGGCGATCATGCCGTACGGCCTTTCGTTGCGTGGGTGGTGTGCAGGGCGACGGCCTGCTGGAGACGGTTCTGGGCGGGGGCGCGCCAGATGTGGCAGATGGCGAGCGCGAGGGCGTCGGCGGCGTCGGCGGGCTTGGGCGGGGCGGCCAGCCGGAGCAGCCGGGTGACCATGGCGCCGACCTGTGCCTTGTCGGCGCGGCCGCTGCCGGTGACTGCGGCCTTGACCTCGCTGGGGGTGTGCAGGGCGACGGGGATGCCGCGGCGGGCGGCGCAGAGCATCGCGACGGCACTGGCCTGGGCGGTGCCCATCACCGTACGGACGTTGTGCTGGCTGAAGACGCGCTCGACGGCGACGAACTCGGGCCGGTGCTCGTCCAGCCACTGCTCGATGCCCTGCTCGACGGCCACGAGCCGGTGGCTCAGCTCGGCGTCCGCCGATGTGCGTACGACCCCCACGCCGACCATGGTGAGCGGACGGCCCGCGACCCCCTCGACCACCCCGACACCGCACCGGGTCAGTCCGGGGTCCACCCCCAGTACACGCACCTGTCCCCTCCTTCGCTTGCCTGTTTGTGCAGGCTATCCGGTGTCACTGACAACGGCGGCCAGCGCCTCCCGGCAAAGCGACGGGCCGACGGGAGATGTCCCGTCGGCCCGTGAGACCTGCGAAGCTCGCGGCAGCGCCTACGCGTCGACCTTCTCCATGACCTCGTCGCTGACATCGAAGTTGGCGAAGACGTTCTGCACGTCGTCGCTGTCCTCGAGCGCGTCGATCAGCTTGAAGATCTTCTTGGCGCCCTCCTCGTCCAGCTCGACCTGGACGGACGGCACGAAGCTCGACTCGGCCGAGTCGTAGTCGATGCCCACCTCCTGGAGCGCGGTGCGGACCGCGACCAGGTCGGTGGCCTCGCTGATGACCTCGAAGGTCTCGCCGAGGTCGTTGACCTCCTCGGCACCGGCGTCCAGGACGGCGCCGAGCACGTCGTCCTCGCTCAGCCCACCCTTGGGGACGATGACGACGCCCTTGCGGCTGAACATGTACGACACGGAGCCCGGGTCGGCCATGTTGCCGCCGTTGCGCGTCATGGCGACACGCACGTCGGAGGCGGCGCGGTTGCGGTTGTCGGTGAGGCACTCGATGAGCACCGCGACACCGTTCGGGCCGTAACCCTCGTACATGATCGTCTCGTAGTCGGCGCCGCCGGCCTCGAGACCGCCACCGCGCTTGACCGCGGAGTCGATGTTCTTGTTCGGGACCGACTGCTTCTTCGCCTTCTGGATGGCGTCGTAGAGCGTCGGGTTGCCCTCGATGTCGACGCCGCCCATGCGCGCCGCGACCTCGATGTTCTTGATCAGCTTCGCGAAGAGCTTGCCGCGCTTGGCGTCGATCACGGCCTTCTTGTGCTTCGTCGTAGCCCATTTAGAGTGGCCGGACATCTGCCTGTCTCCTTCGCGTAACTCATCTCTGTACGAACCCCAGAGATCCTACAAGGACTCCCGGGTCCGGTCGGCGCGCACCATGTCGACGAACAGGGCGTGCACACGGTGGTCGCCGGTCAGCTCCGGGTGGAACGACGTGGCGAGCGCGACGCCCTGACGGACCGCAACGATGTGGCCTTCGTGTTCGGCGAGCACCTCGGCACCGGCGCCGACGGACTCGACCCACGGGGCGCGGATGAAGACGCCCTCTACAGGATCGCCCTCGACTCCCTTGACGTCGACCGCCGCTTCGAACGACTCGTTCTGCCGGCCGAAGGCGTTGCGGCGCACGATCATGTCGATGCCGCCGATCGTCTCCTGGCCCGAGCGCGGGTCGAGGATCTTGTCGGCGAGCATGATCATGCCCGCGCAGGTGCCGTAGACGGGCATACCGTCCCGCACGCGCGCGCGGAGGGGCTCCATCACTCCGAAGAGGACGGCCAGCTTGGAGATCGTGGTGGACTCACCGCCGGGGAGGACGAGGCCGTCCACCTCGGCGAGTTCTTCGGGGCGCCGCACCGGCCTGGCCACGGCGTCGGCCGCGGCCAGGGCGATGAGGTGCTCCCGTACGTCGCCCTGGAGGGCCAGGACGCCGATGACGGGGGTGTTCATGGATGTCGTGCCCTACCAGCCGCGGTTGGCGTAGCGCTCGGCCTCGGGGAGGGTGTCGCAGTTGATGCCGACCATGGCCTCGCCGAGGTTGCGGGACGCGTCCGCGATGATCTTCGGGTCGTCGTAGAAGGTGGTGGCCTTCACGATGGCGGCGGCGCGCTTGGCCGGGTCGCCGGACTTGAAGATGCCGGAGCCGACGAAGACGCCCTCGGCGCCCAGCTGGCGCATCAGCGCGGCGTCGGCCGGGGTCGCCACGCCACCGGCGGAGAACAGCACCACCGGGAGCTTGCCCAGCTCGGCGACCTCCTTGACCAGCTCGTACGGGGCGCGCAGCTCCTTGGCGGCGGCGAACAGCTCGTTGTGGTCGAGGGCGCGCAGCTTGCCGATCTCGTTCTTGATCTGGCGCAGGTGGCGGACGGCCTCGACGACGTTGCCGGTGCCGGCCTCGCCCTTGGAGCGGATCATCGCGGCGCCCTCGGCGATGCGGCGCAGGGCCTCACCGAGGTTGGTGGCGCCGCACACGAAGGGGGTGGTGAACGCCCACTTGTCGGAGTGGTTGACCTCGTCGGCCGGGGTGAGGACCTCGGACTCGTCGATGTAGTCGACGCCGAGGGACTGCAGCACCTGGGCCTCGACGAAGTGGCCGATGCGGGACTTGGCCATGACCGGGATCGAGACCGCGTCGATGATGCCCTCGATCATGTCCGGGTCGGACATGCGGGCCACGCCGCCGTCCTTGCGGATGTCGGCCGGGACCCGCTCCAGCGCCATGACGGCGACGGCGCCCGCGTCCTCGGCGATCTTCGCCTGCTCCGGCGTGACGACGTCCATGATCACGCCGCCCTTGAGCTGCTCGGCCATGCCGCGCTTCACGCGCGCGGTGCCGGTCTCGGGGGTCTGGGCGGAAGCATCGGGAAGCGTGGTGGACACGGGTGACCTCACTCGGTGAAGACGATGTTGTGCTGGACCGAGGAAACGTGAGGGAAGAGGGCCACCGCAAGGGCCAATACGAAGGCGGTGGATCCTTTTCAGGGCGGTATTCGGTGGTCGGCCCTCGCGCCGGCCCCTACACCGCCCGCTCGACCAGGGCCGTCGGCGGCTCGTCGTCCATCTCGAAGGCCATGGGGAAGGGCGCGTGGCCCGCCAGCCGGAACCACCGCACCTTCCGGTGTTCGCGCAGCCGCCGCGCCGCGCCCACCGCGTCGTTGTGGAAGCGGCGGGCCATCGGCACCCTGCGCACGGCCTCGGTCAGCTCCCGCGCGGCCTCCTCGCCCCCGGCTGCCCGGCGGACGGCCTCCACCTGCTGGGCCTCGGCGAAGACGGCCCGCAGCGCCTGGCTCAGTTCGCTCTCGGCGACCTCCCGCTGCTCCTCCTCGGCCTGCCGTGCGTCGTGCGCGGCCTCGTAGAGCAGGATCGAGGCCGCCGGGTCCAGCACTCCGGAGGTGGCCAGTTCCTGTGTCACCGAGGCGCGGCGCAGCAGCTGCGCGTCGAGCGCGGCACGGGCGGCGTCGATCCGGGCGTGCAGCCGGTCGAGCCGGCCGGCCGTCCAGCTGAGATACAGGCCGATCGCGACCAGGGCGACGAGGATCCAGATGAGGGTTGCGGTCACGGGGGCTGATTATTGCCGACCGATGTCGTGCCGTAACCCCGCACCGGCCCCCACCGGCCCTCCGCGTCAGCCCCGCGCCAGTCCGAACCGTGCCCGCAGCCCCGACCGTTCGTCCGTCGCCACCGCCGCCGCGCCCGCCGTCACCGTCTCGTACACGGAGAGGATGTCCGCGCCGACCGTCGACCAGTCGAAGCGCCGCACATGGGCGCTGCCGCGCTCGCGCAGCTCGGCCCGGCGCTCCGGGTCCCCGAGCAGCCGTACGGCCGCCTCGGCCAGTGCGTCGGCGTCCTCGTTGGCGAACAGCTCCCCCGCCGCCCCCTGGTCGAGGACCTGGGCGAAGGCGTCGAGATCGGAGGCGAGCACCGGGGCGCCGGCCGACATGGCCTCGACGAGGATGATGCCGAAGCTCTCGCCGCCGGTGTTGGGCGCGACGTACAGGTCGACGCTGCGCAGGAAGCGGGCCTTGTCCTCGTCGCTGACCATGCCGAGGAACTCGACGCGGGAACGGAGTTCGGCGGGGAGGGTCTCGACCGCCTCCTTCTCGTCGCCGCGGCCGGCGACCAGCAGCCGGGTCTGCGGGCGCGCGGCCAGGATCTTCGGCAGGGCCTTCATCAGCACCGGCAGGCCCTTGCGGGGCTCGTCGATGCGGCCGACGAAGCCGATCGTGTCCCCCTGCCACTCGGGCTTCGGCTCGGCCTTGGCGAAGAAGTCGACGTCGACGCCGTTGGGGATCACGACCGCGTCCCCGCCCAGGTGCTCGACGAGGGTGCGGCGGGCGTACTCGCTCACGGCAATGCGCGCGCTGATCTTCTCCAGTGCGGCCTGGAGGATCGAGTACGCGGCGATCATCGCGCGGGAGCGCGGGTTCGACGTGTGGAAGGTGGCCACGATGGGGCCTTGCCCGGCCCAGCAGGTGAGCAGGCCGAGCGACGGCGAGGTCGGCTCGTGGATGTGGACCACGTCGAACGCCCCGTCGTGCAGCCAGCGGCGCACCCGGGCCGCGCTCAGGAAGCCGAAGTTGAGCCGGGCCACCGAGCCGTTGTACGGCACCGGGACCGCGCGGCCCGCCGAGACGACGTACGGCGGCAGCGGGGTGTCGTCGTCGGCCGGGGCGAGGACGGACACCTCGTGGCCGAGCCGGATGAAGTAGTCGGCCAGGTCGCGGATGTGGAACTGGACGCCGCCCGGCACGTCCCACGAGTACGGGCAGACGATGCCGATCCTCACAAGGTCCCCTTACCCGGATCCGTGGCCGGTGCCTTCGCGGGATCGAGGTCTGCGAGCCAGAGCCGCTGCAGCATGTGCCAGTCCTCCGGATGATCGGCGATCCCGGTGGCGTAGG
The DNA here is from genome assembly GCF_040645355.1 of Streptomyces sp. NPDC046805. Taxonomy (NCBI): domain Bacteria; kingdom Bacillati; phylum Actinomycetota; class Actinomycetes; order Kitasatosporales; family Streptomycetaceae; genus Streptomyces; species Streptomyces sp. NPDC046805. Next base: position 11,163 of record NZ_JBEYYC010000059.1, read on the forward strand.
CATCGGCCAGCGCCTGTGTCATGACAGACGTCTTCTCGGCCCGCGTACCTGTCTCGGGTACCTCGATCGGGGCATGGACGCGGCCCTGCATGACGGGCGAGTCGTCGTACCAGAGCGTCACGGGCAGCAGGAGCGCGCCCGTCTGCTGGGCGAGGAGCGCCGGGCCCGCGGGCATGCGCGCCGTCTCGCCGAAGAACTTCACCTCCACACCGGAGGCCGACAGATCGCGGTCGGCGACCAGGCACACCAGGCCGCCGTCGCGCAGCCGGCGGGCCAGCGTGCCGAACGCGGAGCCACCGCTGTGCGGCAGGACCTCCATGCCGAGGCCCTCGCGATAGGCGACGAAGCGGTCGTACAACGTCTCTGGCTTGAGGCGCTCGGCGACCGTCGTGAACGGGGTCTCCAGCTTGGTGGTGACCCACGCGCCCGCCAGGTCCCAGTTGGCCAGGTGCGGCAGGGCGAGTATGACGCCGCGGTCGGAGGCCAGGCCGTCGGTCAGGTGGTGGACGTCCTTGGGGTCGAAGCCCGCCTTGATCCGCTCGGCGCTCCAGGCCGGCAGCCGGAACGACTCCATCCAGTAGCGCAGGTACGAGCGCATGCCCGCGCGCGAGAGCTCGGCCAGCCGCTCGGGGCTCGCGTCGGGCACCACGCGCGCGTAGTTGCTCTCCAGCCGCTTCACACCGGCTCCGCGCTGCTTCCAGGCGAGGTCGGCGACCGTGCGGCCGAGCCGTGCGGCGACCGGCTCGGGAAGCTTCTTGACGGTGCCCCAGCCGAGACCGTACAGCGTGTCGGTCAGCCGTTCCGAGGTGCTCACTTCGCCGCCTCGCTCCCCTGGGACGCATTGCCCCGCCCGGCCGTGGCCTCCGCCTCCGCGGACTCCCGGCGCACCGTGACGACACGCTGGACCAGCGTGACCAGGCTGCCCGCGGCGACGATCCACAGGGCGATGGGAAGCAGGTACTGGATGCCGGGCACACCGAACTTGTGCAGGCCCGCGAATCCGGCCGCGACCAGCGAGATCACCAGCCGCTCGGCACGCTCGACGAGCCCGTTGACGGCGACCGGCAGCCCGATCGACTCACCACGGGCCTTGGTGTACGACACTACCTGGCCGCTGGCCAGGCAGAAGATCGAGACGGCGCACAGGACGTTGTCGTTCCCCCCGCCCGCGTACCACAGGGCGAAGCCCGCGAAGATCGCGCCGTCGGCCACCCGGTCGAGGGTGGAGTCCAGGAAGGCGCCCCAGCGGCTGGAGCGGCCCAGCTGGCGTGCCATGTTGCCGTCGACCAGGTCGGAGAAGACGAACAGCGTGATGACGACCGTGCCCCAGAAGAACTCACCCATGGGGTAGAAGACCAGCGCACCCGCGACCACACCGGCGGTGCCGATGAGCGTGACGGCGTCGGGACTGACACCCCGGCGGATGAGAAACGCGGCGAACGGCGTGAGGACACGCGTGAAGAATGCACGCGCGTACTTGTTCAGCATGGCCTTCCCGACGGTCGGTGGCGCCGGCCCCTGCTGGCCACCGGCTGGCCCATCGTAGCCAGGCGTGCGTGTGTACGACGGCCGGGCGCGTCCCCACGCGCGCGCGGGCACGACGATCCGGGCACCCGCATCCCGTGTCCCGAACCGGCGCCACCCGGGTCCTGGCAGGATCGCGTCCTCCGTATGGACGCACCGTGACGTGAGTGGAAAGCTCGAAGGACCGCGGGCGTCATCGGAGCCGCCACCGCACGCGGCCCGACGTGCCCGCGCCCACAGTGACCTCACCGTGCACGGGAGGCAAGGCCATGGGCGACAAGGCGAACACAAACCCCGGAGCCGCCGGCAGGGCTACGGCGGCCGACCACCCCGCGTCCGTACGGAATGTGGTGCTGGTCGGCCACTCCGGTTCGGGCAAGACGACTCTGGTGGAGGCTCTCGCGCTGACCGCGGGAGCCGTGAACAGGGCGGGCCGCGTGGAGGACGGCGGCACCGTCTCCGACTACGACGACATCGAACACCGGCAGCAACGCTCCGTACAGCTCTCCCTCGTCCCCGTCGAATGGGACGGAATCAAGATCAACCTCCTCGACACCCCCGGATACGCCGACTTCGTCGGCGAGCTCAGGGCCGGTCTGCGCGCGGCGGACGCGGCCCTCTTCGTCGTCTCCGCCTCGGACGGTGTGGACGGCTCGACCCGGATGGTGTGGGAGGAGTGCGCGGCCGTCGGCACGCCGCGGGCCATCGTCATCACGCACCTGGAGGCCGCGCGCGCGGACTTCGAGGAGATGACCCGGGTGTGCGCGGAGGCGTTCGGTGCGGACGACCCCGACGCCGTACTGCCGCTGTACCTTCCGCTGCACGGCCCGCAGCAGCCCGACGGGCACGCGCCCGTGACGGGACTCATCGGCCTGCTGTCGCAGCGGCTCTTCGACTACGCGTCCGGGGAGCGCAAGGAGTCCGAGCCCGGCCCGGACCAGTTGCCGCGGATCGAGGAGGCCCGCAACCGGCTCATCGAGGGCATCATCTCGGAGAGCGAGGACGAGACCCTCATGGACCGCTACCTCGGCGGCGAGCAGGTCGACGTCAAGACGCTGATCGAGGACCTGGAGAAGGCCGTGGCACGCGGCGCCTTCTTCCCCGTCCTGGCCGCCGCCCCCGCCGCCGAGGGCGCCCGGCAGGGGATCGGCACGGTCGAGCTCCTGGACCTGGTCACCAGGGGCTTCCCGACGCCCCTGGAACAGCAGGCGCCCGCCGTCACCACGGTCGACGGCAGGTCGCGCGAGCTGCCGGCGTGCGATCCGGACGGCCCGCTGGTCGCGGAGGTCGTGAAGACCGCGTCCGACCCGTACGTCGGCCGGGTCTCCCTGGTCCGGGTCTTCTCGGGCACCCTGCGCCCCGACGAGACGGTGCACGTCTCCGGGCACGGGCTGGCCGACCGCGGGCACGAGGACCACGACGTCGACGAGAAGATCGGGGCGCTGTCCACGCCGTTCGGCAAGCAGCAGCGGCCGGTGACGCACGCCGTCGCCGGTGATCTGGTCAGCGTGGCCAAGCTGGGCCGCGCGGAGACCGGGGACACGCTCTCGGCCAAGGACGACCCACTGCTCATGGAGCCGTGGCAGATGCCCGACCCGCTGCTGCCGCTGGCCATCCACGCGCACAGCAAGCCCGACGAGGACAAGCTCTCCCAGGGCCTGAGCAGGCTGGCCGCCGAGGACCCCACGATGCGCCTGGAGCAGAACCAGGACACCCACCAGGTGGTGCTGTGGTGCCTGGGCGAAGCCCACGCGGACGTCGCCCTGGAGCGGCTGCGCAGCCGCTACGGCGTCCAGGTCGACGTCGTACCGCACAAGGTCTCCCTACGGGAGACGTTCGCGAACAAGGCAGCCGGGCGCGGGCGGCACGTCAAGCAGTCCGGCGGGCACGGGCAGTACGCGATCTGCGAGATCGAGGTCGAGCCGCTGCCGGGCGGCTCCGGCATCGAGTTCGTCGACAAGGTGGTCGGCGGCGCCGTACCGCGGCAGTTCATCCCGTCGGTGGAGAAGGGAGTAAGGGCTCAGGCCGCCAAGGGAGTTGCCGCCGGCTACCCGCTCGTCGACGTCCGGATCACCCTGCTGGACGGCAAGGCGCACTCCGTGGACTCCTCCGACGCCGCCTTCCAGACGGCGGGCGCGCTGGCGCTGCGGGAGGCCGCGGCCGACGCGAGGATCCATCTGCTGGAGCCGGTCGCCGAGGTGAGCGTCCTGGTCGGCGACGACTACGTGGGCGCGGTGATGAGCGACCTGTCGGGGCGCCGGGGACGCGTGGTCGGCACCGAACAGGTGGGCTCCGGGCGGACCCTCGTCCGGGCCGAGGTGCCCGAGTTCGAGATCGGCCGGTACGCGGTCGACCTGCGCTCGCTCTCCCACGGCACCGCCCGCTTCAACCGCACCTACGCACGGCACGAGCCGATGCCGCCGCAGATCGCCGAGAAGATCCGGGAACAGGAGCAGGACGCCTGACAGACGCGAACAGGAGCAGAACGGCCACCGGTTGACAGGCGCCCGGCGATCGACCCGGCGCCGCGCCGACTTCCTCGTTCCCCCTCCGCGCCGGCGCCGCGGAGGGGAACGGCCCACCGAAAGGGGGTGCTTTGGCCGTACGCCGACGGATGTCACTGCCGGTGGATACGCTGATGACCTGATCAACAGGTGTGCGCGGCAAGGAAGTCGGGAAGGCCGCAGATGCAGCGGGTGCGGCGGCGAGGGGGCGGCAGTGACGGACGGGTTCGACTTCAGTCCCGGGGCGCAGGTTCCGTTGTCCGGCTCGGACGGCCAGACGGCGGCGACCTTCGCGCTGGCCTCGGCCGCGTACCGGGACGACGAGGTCACGAAGATCCTGGAAGCCGACAACGAATGGCACCAGTCGACGGTCAAGGACCCGCGCCCCTGGGCCCGCATCTTCCGGCCCAGGCTCGGTGAGGCCTTCTCCCGCGCGGTGATCGACCGCATGCTCGGCGCCAAACGCAAGCCGCTCATCCAGTCCTTCGGCATCGAACCCCAGGTCGTCGTGGAGCACTGCCTGGCGGCCCACCGCATGCGCCGCGAACGCGACAACCGGCTCGCGGCGGCGATGGTGCTGTGCGGACTGCTCTTCCTGCCCGGACTCCTCGTCTGGCTCATGGTGTTCACCATCCGCACCGCCGTCAGCGGCCGCAAGAACCGCGGCGCGGGCCCGCTCGGCACCGCGCTGCTGGTCGCCGTCGGCGCACTCGCCGTGATCTTCCTGATCCGTACACCGTTCACGGGCTTCTGGGCGTGGTACACACGCGCGGCCGTCGTCATGCCGGTCGTCGGCTGGTTCTGGGCCCGGCAGATCTGCGAACGCACGGCGCGCGATCTGCGGGAGGGATGGTCGAGCCTGCTGTCCGGCGGCGGCCTGGGCGCGAAGATCCCCGAGGCGGTCCCCGGCAGCCCCGGCGACGCGGCCGAGCAGGTGCGCAAGGAGCTGGCCCGGCTCAGCGCCGAGCAGCGCTCGAACTCCGTCTTCTACGCCGGCCCCAAGGGCATACTCGGCATGGGTACGCGCTGGGGCAGCTGGCAGCTGGCCGAGGACCTGGTCTCCGCCGACCCCGACAAGGAGTTCCACCCCTTCCGCAGCTGGGACGTCATCACCGCGATCCAGGGCGGCCTGGCCATGCTGGAGCGGACCCCCATCAACACCGGCGGCTTCCCGAAGCCGTCGATAACGCACTGGATCGTCACGCCGATCGGGGAGAAGGCGAAGGAGGTCTCCCGGCCGAGCGGCACCGACGTGGACGCGTACACGGTCAAGACGCACGCGATACAGGACATCTGCAACAAGCAGCAGTTCGGCAGCGGCGACCGGCACTACCTCGGGGTCCAGTGGACCCTGTGGGACGGCCAGCTGGTGATCACCATGCTGATCACGGTGACCGTGCTCCACGACACCCTGCGCATCGAGGTCACCGGACACGCCCTGGGGCCGGTCAACTCCCTGTTCACCTCGAAGCCCGCCGCCAAGGAGAGGGAGGTGCAGAAGGCGCTCCGGTTCTGGGAGACCCGCAAGGTGAAGCTGCCGCTGGTCGACACCGACGAGGTGGTACGCCTCGCCGCGCGCGCCCCCTTCACCTGGTATCCGCCGCTGCTCAACTGGCTCGGCGGGTCACTGACCCTGCCGGAGCCGTTCGGCCTGCGCCATGCCTGGGCCGACCAGCCCTGGCGGCACCGCTTCATGGCCGACGACGCGCTGCGCGCGGCCACTCCGGTGCTGCGGGTGGTGCACGCGGCGGCGCTCAAGGTGCTCAAGGAGAACGGTGTGAACACGGAGAAGTTCGGGACCCGTTCTTCAGCCCTCAGCGTGACGGTGCAGGACGTCACTCCGAAGAAGGCCGACGTCTACGACGCGTGAGAAGGCGTCGCGGCCCACGGTGGACGCCGGCCGCGGTCGAGGCCTGCCGCGCCGTCGCGGCAGGCCACCGTCGACGCAGGACCTCGATCACTTACTCGGGCCAGGCCTCCGCCAGCATCTTGCGCGTGTCCGCCAGCAGCTGCGGCAGCACCTTGGTGTGACCGACCACCGGCATGAAGTTCGTGTCACCGCCCCAGCGGGGGACGACATGCTGGTGCAGGTGCGCGGCGATGCCCGCACCCGCGACGGTTCCCTGGTTCATACCGATGTTGAAACCATGGGCGCCGGAGGCGGTGCGCAGGGCCGTCATCGCCTGCTTGGTCAGCTCGGCGAGTTCCGCGGTCTCCGGCCCGGTCAGGTCGGTGTAGTCGGCCACGTGCCGGTACGGCACGGTCATCAGGTGGCCACCGTTGTACGGGTAGAGGTTGAGCACCGCGTACACGTGCTCACCGCGCCGCAGAATCAGCCCGTCCTCGTCGGACTTGGCCGGAATCGAGCAGAAGGGGCAGCCGTCACCGGCCCCCGGACCGGTCGGCTTGTTCTCACCCTGGATGTACGCCATCCGATGGGGCGTCCACAGGCGCTGGAACGCGTCCTGCGTCCCCACTCCGATCTGCTGTTCCGGCTCACTCGTCATGCTAGGCAGCATATGGCTTCGCCCGTACGCGGCGTGTCGGCAGGGTTGGAGCAGCGGGATTCCGGGCCAAGCTGGGCCGGTGTACGACGACAGTCCCGCGGCCCGCTGGGAGCGGCGCACCGCGATCCCTCTCAGCGTCGCCTCGCTGGTCTTCCTCGGCGCGTACGCGGTGCGGGTCCTGGCCCCCGGCCTCCCGGAGCCGTGGCGGGACCTGTGCTGGTTCGCGCTGCTGGCCTGCTGGGCGATGTTCGCCGTGAACTACGCGGTGTGCTGGCGGCTCAGCGGGCAGGGGCTGCGCTTCGTGCCGACGCACCCGCTGGACACCGTGGCGCTGCTCCTGCCGCTGCTGCGCCCGCTGCGCGTGGTCCGGTTCTACGAGACCATGCAGCGCCGGCGCGGGCAGCCCCGGCTGTCGCTCCACGAACGCGTGATCGCCTACGCCGGGCTGTCCGCCGTGCTGCTCGGATTCACCGGCGCCCTCGCCGTCTACCAGCAGGAGCGGGACGCGCCCGGCGCGAACATGCGGACGTTCGGGGACGCCGTGTGGTGGGCCTGCTCGACCCTCAGCACCGTCGGATACGGGGACGTCGTCCCCGTGACCCCGATGGGCCGGGTGATCGCGGTCGGGGTGATGGCCTGCGGTCTGGCGCTGCTGGGGGCGGTCACGGGGTCGTTCTCGTCCTGGATGCTCCAGGTGTTCTCCCGGGAGGACGAGAACCGGGACATCGAGAAAAGGCCCCCGGGAGGCTGAGGCGGATTCAAGGGGTCGTTGCAACACGCGGTTGTTTGATCAGGCCGTGAGTAGTTTATGCAGGCGCTCGGCTGGGGTTTCCCAGTCGAGCGTTT
>NZ_JBEYYC010000060.1:0-16553 GCF_040645355.1 Streptomyces sp. NPDC046805
TTGTTGACATAACCGAGGGCATGCGCCTCGACCGCGCGCCGCAGCGGGCCCGGCTTGTTCGCGGTGGCGAGCACCAGCAGCCGGCAGGGTCTGGGGCCGGGCAGGTGCCGGCCGCCCTTCTCGGTCCGGGTCCCGTTCTCGTGCCCGTTCCTGTCGGCGCTCTCGTGTCCGCGGCCGGGGGGCCGTATCGGAAGCTCCCCCAGAGGACTCATGTCGTACGGGTCGGAGCAGTTCAGATCAGCCACGCAGACGTCCGGACACACGCTTCGCGCACGGCCCGGCGCCGTGCCCCACGGGGTGTGAGAGACATCCAGATCCTCTTCTCGCGCCAACCGTTCCGCAAGGGCTGAGCGCAGCAGACGCTCGTCGTGCACCAGAAGTACCCAGATCACGTCCCACCTCTTCAGTAATTCCCGCTCCGCGTAGGTCACTTCGTGCAGTGGGGGGGGGTCCGATCTGGTGGACAGTTACCCGCGATGTGAGGAGTAAAGGTCGATATCTGTGAATCTGTTGTGCTGGCCGTGCCTTGATCAACCGAGTCGGAACAGTCGTGCCGCAGTCCGGACCGGAGCCCCGTCGCTGGTGCAGAACGTCCACGCCGCGGCCATGCGGGTACCAGGACGCCCGCCGCAGACGGCAGTTGGCGGCTGGGTCGTCCCCGCGTCCGCGGGGTTGCCCGGACTGGGCGCGCTCCGCGCTCACCTATCAGGGGTCGTCCCTGCACCCGCGGGGATCATCCCAACCTGCTGTGGGAGTACAGCAGTTACGGGTCGTCGCCCCCTGGCTTTGGTCACGAGAGAGGGCTCTCGCTCAACTTCTGTGACGCGGCCACTCTCCGTCACGCCAATAGGACGCGCTTGCGAAGAAGTTGGAACCCTGCACGGCCGAACATCTGGCGCTTGAGCATCTTGATCCGGTTGACATGGCCTTCGACTGCGCCCGAGCTCCAGGGCAGGGTGAGTCCGGCGGTGACGGCGTCGAGATCGCGGTCGATTCCGGCGGCGAGGGTGTGGAGGCTGGGCAGGTCGTCCTGCCGGACGGCGTCGAGCCAGGCTGGCCTGGCGCTCGGTGAGCATGACCGCGAAGGAGCGGACGTGCCGAGTGAGGGCGTCGAGCTCGGGACAGTGAGTGCGGACAGTCTTGAGCTGGACTTGTTCCGGCTCGGTGAGGGTCTCCGGGCGACTGAGGATCCACCCGGTGACCGTCCGGGGCGAGGGCGGCCGGGCCGTCACCGGTCGCGGTGAGGTGCGTTTCTTGTGCAGGTAGGCGCGGACGCGCTGGTAGCCGCCTTTGTAGCCCAGCGGCAGGATCTCCTCCCACAGCTTCCAGGCATTGGTGCAGCCCTGGTTCCACCGGTCGTCCAGGTAGGGCTTGTAGTCATCGAGGACCGAGGGCCGGTTCTGCCACTGGCCGGTGAACAGTTCCTCCGGCGCCGCCGCGTCAGCGAACTGCTTGACGGTCCGCCAGGTCATGCCGAGTTGCCGCTGGATCGAGCGGCAGCTGTGCCCAGCCTCCAGTAGGGCGTGGACGGCGGCGTGCCGGGCCCGGGTGCATCGAACTCTTCACGAGGTTCGACAGCACTGCCCAAGGTACGTTCCAGGCCCGACAGGCAGGTTTGGGAGAATCTCGCGGTGACTAGAACTGATGAGGCCGCCCGCCAGGCGCTTGTCCGCCGCGGCTTCGCCTTGGAGTACGCCACCCTCGGTTGGAACGTGTTCGGCATCGCCGTGCTCGCCGTCGCCGCGATCTCGGCGCGGTCCGTGGCGCTGGCCGGGTTCGGTCTGGACTCCCTGATCGAGATTGGTGCCTCCACCGTGGTGATCTGGGAGCTGTCCGCCAGCGGCGAGGACCGCCGTCGCCGTGCGCTGAAGCTGATCGGCGTCGGCTTCGGGCTGCTGGCGGTGTACCTGCTGGTGCAGTCCACCTGGGTATTGGCCGCCGGCTTCCGGCCCCACCATTCGATGCTGGGCATCGGCTGGACCGCGGTGACAGCCGCGGTGATGTTCGCGCTCGCCACCGGCAAGGCACGCACCGGCACTGCGCTGGACAACCCGGTACTGAAGACCGAGGGTCGAGTCACCCTCATCGACGGCCTGCTGGCCACCGCCGTGTTGCTCGGCCTCCTGCTGGATTCTCTGGCCGGCCTGTGGTGGGCCGACCCGGCCGCCGGGTACGTGCTGGTCTACTACGCGCTGCGCGAGGTCAAGGAGATCTTCTTCGGCGAGCACTGACGGCCTGGATCGCCCAGGCGCCGTCGCTTCTCGCGAACATCGAACGTTGGCTGTTCAGTATGCGTGCACCAGTTTGGGAGGCGCCTGGACGGCATAGGGATCCCCATCCTGGGCATCACCAACGATCCAGACGCCTACGGAACTTGATCAAGCCCTGCGTGATGACCGGGCGGGGAAGGTCACGTCTCCTCGACATCCACGAAGAGAAGCCGCACACCGCCAGTCGCCAACTCGAAGACCTTGCCGACAAACGCTGACGCCTCTTTGGTCGTTACGGCCTTGCTGGCTGTGTCGTAGTCGGAGAAAGAGGTCGAGTACGCGGTAGGCCGGGGTCGGGCTGTCGTCCTCCTTCGGCCCTACCTTCGCGCTCTCGACCCTTTGGACTCCGGGGATCTGCTTCGCCAGGGCGAGCTGCTCGGGGTGACCGGCCTCGAAGACCTCGGGGGATTTCGGGTTCTCGAAGATTGCGGTGACTTTCGTCGGCATTTACTCTCTACCTGTTATTCGGTCTTCCACTTCGCGTTGTCGGGGATTGTCTTGTCGGGTACGCGGACCTGGATGATGGAGGGGCTGCTCGAGTTCTTCAGGGCGCCTGTCACGGCATCCCTCAGCTCTCCGTAGGTGCCGACTTCCCATCCCTGGCAGCCGAATACCTCGGACAGCATGCTGTAGTTCCAGCGGTGCAGGACGCAGGGCTTGTAGAACGGCTTGTCGGTGTGGAAAACCGCCGCGTCGGCGAGCCACTGCTCCACGGCGTAAACGCCGTTGTCGATGACGAAGATGATGGGGTTGAGCCCGAAGCGGGTCTGCGTCGAGAGGCATTGGGCGGTCATCTGGAAGCCGCCGTCGCCCGAGAACACCATGACCCTTTGATCGGGCGTCTTCGCCAGGCAGATTCCCGTCGCGGCCGGTGCGCTGTAGCCGATCGAGGAGTACGACGACTGGACGATGAACCCGCCGGGAGCGGGCACGTCGAGCAGCAGGCTCCCGAAGTAGTTCATGCTCGCGTCGCTGCTGATGACGGTGTGCCGGTCGACATACCGCTGGATGAACTCGTAGAACCCCTGGTACGTGATGATCTCGGAGGCACTCATGGCAGGTGCGCTGCGCGAGGGCCGCTCCGGTAGCTTCTGGGACTTGGGCGTGATCTTCTCCGCCAGAATGCCGTCGATCAGGTGCTCAAGGGCGACATGCCCGCCGAAGAAGGTGCCGAGCTTGACCGCGTCGAACGACGCGAAGGCGGTCTTGTCGTAATCCGGTTCCCAGCCCAGCGAGTTGATGTCCGTGAGCCACACGCCGAGGGCGAGCACGAAGTCGGAGGCGGCGGCCAGTTCCGTGACGGCCTCGGAGGAGGCCTGGCCGTCGAGCACGCCGGCGAACAGCAGATCGTCCTCGGAGAGGACGGCCTTGCTGAGGAGTTCCGTGACGAAGGGGATGTTCAGCTGCTGGATCAGGCGCGCGGTCTTGTCCTGCAGGCCGAACCGGTCGACCTCGGGGCCTACCCAGATGAGAGGGTTCTCGGCGTTTTCGAGCCTCGTACGGAGCTGGGCGACCGACTGTTTCAGGCTGTCCCGGTCCGATAGTGGCTTGGCCGGCTTGAGGACGCCCCGAGGCTGCTCACACGCGAGGTCGACCATGTCCTGGAGCAGCTCGATGTAGATCGGGCGGCGCTCGGTGACGCACTTGCTCAGCGCGTGGTCGATCAGGCCCGGCGCGAGCTCCGGGTTGTCGATCCGGATCGCCACGGCCGTGATGTGCTCGAAGGACTGGAGGTCGGTTTCCCGCCCGGCGATGAAGTGGTGCGCGCTGAAGCCGGTCTGTTCGAAGATGATGGTCTTCTTGATGCTCGGCGTGCCGTTGATCAGCACGAGCGGCACCTTCTCGACGTAGGCTCCGGCGACGGCGTTCACCGCACACAGCGCGCCGGCGGAGTAGGTGACGCACAGGGCCCCGATGCCCTTCAGCCGCGCGTATCCGTCCGCCGCATAGCCGGCGTTGACCTCGTTGACTTCCTCGATGATTTCGACGCTGCTCGGCGCGACATACCGGTTCAGCCAGTCGATCGAATAGTCACCCGCGATGGCGAACAGATGGTCAAGACCGAGCTGATGGAGCCGGTCTATCAGATACTGCCCGACCGTGCAGCGCTCTGGCATGGCGTAACTCCTCTGTGATCAGTGGTCAGTATTCGCTTGCACCGCCGAACAGCCGGGGCAGGTAGATGTCGAAGATGCCCGGGCACTTGCGCTCCGGATACCGCTGCAGCAGGAAGTCCTTGAAGGCGGCGCCCGTCAGGCCGTTGCCGGCGGCCTGCTGGGCGGCCGAGAGGTACTCGATGTTGCGGGCGACCTCGTTCTTGTCGGCGGGCAGGCCATGACCCGGCAGGAAGAGCTCGTACTGCGACACCAGCAGGTCCTGCAGCACCCGGATCCAGCGGCCCAGTTGAGAGGTCAGATACAGATGGGTGCCGCTGTAGAGCAGGTCCTGGGCGAAGTACACCCCCAGTTCGGGAAGTCCGAGGGTGAGGTGGAAGTCGGTCTCGGTGTCCGTCACCCGGTCCAGGACGTAACGGACCCCGTCGATCCGCTCCTCCCCGGGACTGGCGACCTGCTTGGGGACGACGACGTGCTCAGGCAGGAGGCCGCCGAGCTTCCAGTGGTCGCTGAGCGACTCCTCCCCGTGCTCGTGGATGAAGTTCATGGTCTCGGAGAGCGCATAGACCGTGACATCGCGGAACGCGGCGCCCACGCCGAACCAGTGGTCGGGGTGCCGGTGGGAGAGATACAGCCGCTCGATCGGCTTGTGCAGGCTGTCCGCGTACGCCCTGAACTCCCGTGCATAAGGGGCGAGGAACTGTCCGTCGACGAGCACGAGGCAGTTCCTGGACTCGACGATGTGCGTCGCGTTCGCGATATGGCCGTCGCCGAAAGAGGAAATGAAGGTGTGAATACGGACGTCGCCCGCCTGCTTCACGACCATGACAATGGGGTCCGACAGCTGAGTCGGCATCCGGGACCTCCCCGATACGGAACGGGACGAGACGAGACGAGGACGGGGCTATGCGGCGATGCGCGTGTGGAGTTCCTCCAGGGCGGCTTTCGCGACGTCGTAGGCGCTGTCCACGCCGCGTATCGGGGCGTCCTCGCCGGGCCGCCAGAACCGCCTGCGCGCCATCCGCATCGAGCTGACGAACGGCGGGATCGCGTTGAACACCTCCACCAGATACGGCCCGCGGTACACCGGCTCGATGTCGCTGCGCACGAGGTCCCACGGAATCCAGCTGTCCTTCACCGCGCCCCGGTCCGGCGCCGAGATATGGACGTAGTGCAGCCGGTTCTGCCGCACGGCCCGCGCGATGTTGTTCCGGAAGACCGAAGGGCCCTGGCTCTCCATCAGGACCTGCGCGGTGTCGACCGTCACGCCGCCCTGCGGGTGCTCGAGCCCCTCGAGGAAGTCGAGGACCTCCGAGACCATGTTGGGCGGGGGAGTCTCCCAGCTCTTGACGGGCTCGATGGCGAGCTTGACCTCCATGGTCGCTGCGTACTCCGAGAGCTCCTCGAAGACTCCGCGGGCCGCGTGGAAGCGCGGCTTGATCCACTCCTGGAGGGCGTCGCTCCACAGCGGTTCACCGTCGTCGGTGAGGGGGAAGACGCCATAGGGATAGAGGAACGGACCTGACATGATCGACGCGCCGCCACCCAGGATCCGGGTGATGTCGACGCGCGACTTCAGATACGAGAGGGCCTGTGCACGCTGCCCCTCGTAGGGCGAGGTCGGGTCGAAGGTCCGCGTGGTCCCCACGTTGGTGGTGAACCTGACCTCGCGCAGGCCCGCCTGGTCGAAGGCCTTCCGCAGGGCGATGTAGCCGTCGATCTCGAGCTTGTGGTCGACGGTCGCGGGCCTGGCGGCGATATGCACGTCGAAGCCCGCATAGCCCATATCGGTCAGGGCCTTGAGATGGTTGATCAGAGTCTGGGTGTAGCGGGTGTCCTGCGGACGCAGATCGGCCGTGAACATGAAGAAGCTGAAGTACACGTCCCGCTCGATCTTCGGTTTGAGGCCCCGCGCCAATGTCACGTTCATGGTCACCAGCCCAGGACGTCGGCGAGGTACGCGCGGGCCCTCTTGGCGTACTCGAGCGGGTCGGCCTTGTTCGGGTCCTGCTCGGCCTCCACGGCCAGCCACCCCTGGTAGCCGGCGTCGGCCAGCACTTCGAGGATGGGCCGGAAGTCGATCGCGCCGTCTCCCGGCACGGTGAAGACGCCGAGCTCGACGGCCTCTTGGAACGACAGGCCTTCCTCACGCACCCTGCGCACGACCTCAGGCCGGATGCTCTTCATATGGACGTGGCCGATGCGGTCGGCGTACGTCCGGGCGAGGTCCAGCGGATCGTCACCGGCGAAGGCGATGTGGGCGGTGTCGAGCAGGAGGTGGACCAGGGCGGGATCCGTCGAGGCCATCAGCCGGTCGACGTCGGACCGGGTCATGACGCCGGTGCCCATGTGGTGGTGGTAGCTCAGCTTCATCCCGGCCGAGCCTGCGATCTTGCCGAGCTCGTCAAGCCCGGACGTCAGCGCGTCCCACTGGGCATCGGTGAAATGCGGGCGGTTGGCGAACACGTCGACGGGAAGCAGGTGCGAGGAAGCCCCGAACTCGGCCACGACCAGCTCGGTCCCGCCCAGCGCCCTGATGTGGGTCAAGGTCTCCTCGAAGGCAGCGATCGTCTTGTGCCGCATCTTGCCGACCGTGAAGTACAGGCTGGTCCATGGCTCGGATATCTGCAGGCCGCGCTGGTCGAGTGCGGCCTTCAGCACCTCGGGGTCGGAGGGGAACTTGTGCCCGATGCTGCAGCCCTGGAAGCCGGCGAGCGCCATCTCGCTCACGGCCTGGCCGAAGGTGATGCCCGCATCGATGGTGGGGAAGTCGTCGTTCCACCACAGGGTGCAGCAGACGCCGAGCTTTACCTTGTCCGGGCCGAGGCGGTCAGCCAGTTCTGTCATCGGAAACTCCTTGCGTGGAAACCCCCGACTTCGGCCGGGGGAGGAAACGCATCCTTGAGGCGGAGCCGCGCAGCGGCGGAGCACGCTGCCCCACTCATCCAACAGCCCTGCGTCAGAAGGATTCAGATAGAACTTGAGGCATGGCGCAGCAGGTGAAGCGGGCTTTCAAGTACCGCTTTTATCCCACGGGCGAGCAGGCAGCGGAGCTGTCGCGCACGTTCGGCTGCGTCCGCCTCGTCTACAACAAGGCGCTCGAAGAACGCACCCGCGCCTGGTACGGCGAGCAGCGCCGCATCTCCTACGTACAGTCGTCCGCCGCGCTGACGGAGTGGAAGAAGACCGAGGAACTCGCCTTCCTTACGGAGGTCTCCTCGGTGCCGCTGCAGCAGTCCTTGCAGCACCTTCAGAAGGCGTTCACGAACTTCTTCGCCAAGCGCGCGAAGTACCCGCGTTTCAAGAGCCGGAAGAAGTCCCGCGCCTCTGCCGAGTACACGCGGTCCGGGTTCAAGTGGCGCAACGGGAAGCTGACGCTGGCGAAGATGACGGAGCCGTTGGATATCCGTTGGTCGCGTCCGCTGCCGGAGGGTGCGGAGCCCACGACGGTGACGGTGTCCCGTGACGCTGCGGGACGCTGGTTCGTGTCCCTGCTGTGCGAGGAGACCATCACCCCCGCCACGGACACCACGGCGGTGGTCGGCATTGACGCCGGGATCACCTCCCTCGTCACGCTCTCGACCGGGGAGAAGGTCGCCAACCCGAAGCACGAGCGTAAGGACCGCGCCAAGCTGGCCCGCGCTCAGCGGGAGCTGTCCCGGAAGGTCCAGGGCTCGAACAACGGGGAGAAGGCCCGCCGGAAGGTGGCCCGCGTCCACGGGGCGATCACCGACCGCAGGCGGGACTTCCTGCACAAGCTGTCGACTCGACTCGTTCGTGAGAACCAAACGATCGTGATCGAGGACTTGACCGTCCGCAATATGGTCAAGAACCACGGCCTGGCACGCGCGATATCTGACGCGTCGTGGTCGCAGCTGCGGTCGATGCTGGAGTACAAGGCGCAGTGGTACGGGCGTGAACTCGTCGCGGTGGAGCGCTGGTTCCCCTCCAGCAAGCTGTGCGGGGCCTGCGGCACGGTCCGCGGGAAGCTGCCGTTGAACGTCCGTGAGTGGACGTGCGACTGCGGCACCGTCCACGACCGCGACGTCAACGCGGCGAAAAACCTTTTGGCGGCCGGGCTGGCCGTGTCTGCCTGTGGAGGCGGTGTAAGACCCCAACGGGAGAAGTCCCGGACGGGGCAACTGCCTGCGAAGCAGGAAGCCCTCACTGCGAAGTGAGGAATCCCCCGCCTTCAGGCGGGTGGAGGATGTCAAGTTGTCGACCCCTTCAGATAGCGTTCCTCGATGCGGGGTGGCTGGGCCCAGGAGCCGTAACCGGGCGCCTTGGCCCCCGGAGGATTGGCCCCGATGGCCTGCCACAGCAGCCCCTCCTGGTAGGAGGCGGCGGTCACCGTGGAGGTCTCGCCCGCCGCACGGGCCCCGTAGCGGTCGGTCCACTCGGGGGGCAAGGCGTACCACATCCCGGCGAACCAGAGCTTGATCACATTGCGGGCCACCGGGCCGAGACGGTCGTCGCTGAAGATCCGGTGGCGCAGGGCCCGGTCGAACACGTCCGTGTCGAGCGGGGTCCGGTGCGGGCTCTTCGCCTCACCGGACGCATCGGTCCTGGCTGCCCGGTGCGCGTCCAGGAGTGCGGCGGTGACCTCGTCGCCGCAGGCGTCCCGCACCTTGGTCAGGTACAGGCCGGCCATACCGGTGCCGAGCAGCGCGGTCTCCTCGAAGGCGGTGAGGTCGACCGACAGGGACAGGAAGTCCTCGAACGACGGGTCGGTCATCGCGCCACCTCCTGGGCCGTCCCACCCGGCTCCGCCGAGGCCCCGGGACCGGCCGGGATCTCGAACGTGGGGCCGGCGTGCAGGCCGTCGGTGCCCGGCAGCGGGTTGCGTATCAGCCGGTTGAAACCGTCGCGCAGCCGGAACATGCCGCGCACGGCCTCCTGCAGCAGGTCGGGCTGCCCGTTGAACGCCTGGGTGAGCAGGGCGAGGAAGGACCCGTAGTCGGCGTTGAACTGCCGTGCGGCCGCGGCGAGTTGTGACCCCTCGGGGTAGTCGGCAAGGCGGGGGCTCACCTTCACCGGGTGCACCTCGTCCCAGGCGACGCTGATCGGCGCCCCCGAAGGCGCATCGGACTCGTCGCCCACCTCGTAGTAGCGGCCGAGCTGCAGCTGCCGGAACCGGTAGTAGTGGGCGAGCTCCCCGGCGGCGTCGTGGATGCCCGCATCGAGGCCTTCGCCCTGGTCGGCGATGAAGTTGAGCGCCCGGCAGGCCGAGTCCAGATCGGTCACGACGATCACGTCCCCGCCGCCCGAGTAGAAGTACTCGGTCCCTACCTGCCGCGCCGGGTCCCCGCAGAAGAGCCGCTTGGGGTCGGCGGCCGCCACCTTCTCCAGTCCTTCGATGATCTCCGCGTAGAACTCGCCGATGCTGTAGAAGCGCATCTTCTCGGCGGTCGGGCTGGAGACCAGGCGCGGGCCTCCGCTGTCCGGCAGCGTCAGTAGCCGTTCCGCGCCGGGCGCCCGGCCCGGCCGCTCGATCTTGCAGAACGTCTCCACCGCCTCGGGGGAGAGCGGCCGCAGGTCGACGGTGAAGTCGTCCTCCCCGTCGGGGAGATAGGCCGGGTAGGACGGCACGAAGCCGGGGCGGGTCAGGTCGGGCTGCCCGCCGATGGCGTTCAGGACGTTGGCGACCAGCGTCAGATGCAGCATCTCCTCCACCACGACCACCCGGATGATGTGGGCGGCGTCGGAGTTGGTGGTGGACTTGATGGAGTAGTACGCGGTTAGGTACGGCGGGATGGTCGCGTGCTCGAGCGCCATCGCCGCGTGCAGATAGGCGATCAGCTCGTCACGGTTGTCGATGGTGGACGCGGTCACCGGGCCACCTCCCCCTGGGGTCGGCGCTGGGCGGACACGGTGAGCGGTGCCGTCTCGGCTTCGAGCTGGGCCAGCATGGCGCGGCTGCTGCGAAGGCACAGGGCGGCGACGGTGAGCGTCACATTCGACGTGCCCACCGTGGGCATGCTCCCTCCGCCGACCAGATAGAGGTTCTCGTGGTCCCAGCTGCGCTGATCCGCGTTCACCACCGAGGTCGCCGGGTCGGCGCCCATCATGTGGGTGCCGGCCAGGTGGTTGCCGCCGCGGATCTCGTACCCCTCGCCGGCATGTACGGCGTAGCCCCAGAAGTCCGGGTCGTAAGCGGTGTGGTCCTCGGCCCCGAGCCGGGCGAAGATCCGCTTCGACAGCTGCCGGGCATACGCCACCCCGCGCATCGTGTAGTCGGGGATGTCGTAGCTGAGGATGGGCCGCATGTTGCCCAGGTGGTCGGTGAAGGCGGGGTCGACCGTGATGCGGTTGCTCGGGTTGGCGGGGACCTCGACCATGAACGCCAGCTGCAGCTGGCGGGAGATGCGGTCCACCAGGCCCTGGCGCAGCGACTCGCCGTAACGGCCGCCGGAGTCCACCAGGTCGATCAGGTCGGTCATCGGCGCACCCCTGGCCCAGCCCCACCCGTCGTTGTGGATATCGACGCTGAAGGCGGCCTGACGGCGGCGGAACCGGCCCCCGCGCAGGTCGGTGATGCCGCCGGTGCAGTTGGTGCCCCGGAAGGTGCCGGCCACCTCCGGCAGCAGGGCCCACGCAAGGAGGTAGGCGTGGTCCATGAAGTTGCGCCCCATCAGGCCGCTGGAGCTGTTCAGGCCGGAGGCCAGCATCAGCCGCGGGTTCTCCACTGCGTTGGCGGCCAGCACGAACAGGCGGCCGCGGGCCCTCATGGTGGTGAAGTCCGAACCGTCGGGCGAGTCGTAGCGGCGGTACTCGATCTCGGTCACCCGGCCGGTCTGCTCGTCGGTGTGCACCTTGTGGGCCACCGCCTGGGCCACCAGGTCGACCCTGCCGGTCCGCAGCGCGACGGCGAGGGTCTTGCCTGCGTTGTACTTGGCCTGTACCGGGCAGATGGGCACGCAGTTGTTGTTGCCCTGGCAGCGCTCGCCGACCTCGACCTGGTACGTGCTCACCGCGCCTTGCGGCACATAGCCTTTCCCGCCGTCGTAGGCCGGGTTCGGTATCCCGTTGCGGCCCTGGGGGAACGGCCTGACCTGCAACTCCCGCTGCTCCCCGTCGAGTTCGACCGGCATCCCGTCGACGTCCTTGGCGACCATCTGGTCCAGGTACGACAGGGGCAGCCCCTTCATCGGGAACACATAGTCCTCGTCGAAGGTCATCCCGAGGTAGGCCTGGTCCGCCACGTCGGCGGAGACGCCGATCTCGCGTTCCGCCTCGTTGTAGTACGGGGCGAGGTCGTCGTAGGTGAGCGGCCAGTCGGTCCCCTCGCCGTAGAGGGTGTGCATCCGGAAGTCCTCGGGCAGCATCCGCAGCGTCTTGCCCTCCCAGTGCATGGTGGTGCCGCCGATGACCCTCGTATAGGTGGTGTCGGTGGCGAAGGGCCCGCTCTGGACGATGTACGACGAGGCGTCGGGCGCCCCCGGGAAGATGCGCCGTGCATCGGTGCCGCGGGGCATCGGGGCGTTGACGGTGTCCGGGTAGGGGGCCTGGTTGTCCTTGCTGGTCGCCGAGTAGAAGCGGTCGAGATAGCCCTCGTAACTCCTCAAGGTGAGGTCTTCGGCCGGGCCCGCCTCGAGGAGTAGTACCGTCCGGCCGGCCTCGCTCAGCCGCGAGGCGACGAGGGCGCCGGCGATTCCGCCGCCCACGATGACGGCGTCGTAGAGAATCTCGGCCGCCGCCGCGGGGTCGGTGCGCTGCGCCGCCCCGACAGGGAACTTCTCGTACATGAGCAGTCACCCCTCCTTAGCTGGGCGCAGCCGGGACCACCGGCGCGGCGGCCGGGATGCGAGTCGGTCGGCCACGGTCACACTGCCTCGGCGCGGGCTCGCATGGCGGACAGATAGGCGGCGTAGCTCCACGTCAGGTTGCGCACGCTGCGCTCGTAGCCGGTGGTGCCGTCGAACTGCTCGGAGAGCTCCAGATGGTCGCTGTGGTAGATGACGGCCTGCACCATGTCGTCACCGGTGGTCAGCAGGGCGGCGGCAGCCGCTGCCGGGGGCGTCGAGGCGTCGATGCCGGACTGGGCGAAGAAGGGCGCGGACAGCTCGTCCAGCGGGATCTTGCCGCTCGACTTGATGGCGGCGGCAAGCTTGTAGTGCAGTTCGGCGACGTTGCATGTGGACAGGGCCCAGGGGTGGCCGCCGAGCGTCGGGTGTGCGGTGTCGCCGTTGTAGACGTCGCCGGGGTAGCGACCGAACAGCGGCCCGATGCCAAGCTGTTCACGGTCTGCCTTGTTGATCGGGTAGAAGGCGATGCCGCCCTCCTCCCACTGCGCGCGCAGCTGGGCCGCCGTGGCGAGGAGCTTGGTGTCGGCGAAGGAGACGCCGCCGTAGAGAGCCGCCTGGACGATGTCGATGTTCGGGTCGTAACCGTCGACGACCGGGCGCTGGGGTGAGGGCTGCGCCCCGTTGCCGGGGTCGGCCATCATGCTCACGTACTTGGTCCCGTCCCAGTGACCTGCGAGGGCCTCGCGTAGCCAGTTGACGGCGGGCTTCAGCCCGGTCGGCTTGTCGATGCCGACGATCTTCGAGGCCAGGACCTCCTCGAAGCAGCGCAGTTGGGCTGCGCGGGCGAAGAAGGTGAACCCGTGGTGCTCCTCCCACAGGTTGGTGGTGGGCTGCTGGTAGACGTCGAGGAGGTAAGCCACGTTCGAGTTCACGAGGTCGACCGCCCGCTTCTGGGTGCCGAGATCGAGCTGGTCGTAGGCGGCCAGGATGGTGATCGACTGCAGGGCGGGGCCGTCGTTCTGCTCGGTCCACGGGCGGGCGTCGCCGGCGATGTTGAAGACGGCGTGACCTAGGGTCGGCCGGGCGTTGGAGTGGCAGAGGTCGGCGAACTGCACGTAGTCGTTGAGCGTCTCCACCGTCCCGTCCGGGTCGGCCGGCATGTTGCCCTTGGCCACTTCCATGGCCGTGATGGCGCCGTCGCGCACCCAGTTGAAGACGTAGTTCTCGTCGATGCCGGGGGTCTGGGTCGGGAAGGACGGGGCGGCGATGATGCAACCCGGCTTAGAGTCGCGGGAAAAATCACCGGGCGACTGCGGGTCGCTGAAGGTGAAGCCGTTGCTGGCGATGTTCCGCAGCATGAAGGTGAACATGATCGGCACCAGCGTCTGCGGATTGACCGCCCCCGGCGCAAGGGAGGTCTGCACGTTCTCCCGCGGTCGTAAAGCGTCGGCTGCCCGGTTCGTGCGGGCGCGCATGTCGGGCGTGATGTTGGGCTCGGACATTGCTGAACTCCATTTTCTTTCGAGCGGATCCATCGGATCCAGTCGGCGGTCGATGGTCGATGGTCGACGCGATGGTCACGCAGGATAAAAAGCTTGGGAACCTGGCACGAACATGAGTTGTTCGACGGCGTGCGCGGGTGTGCTGCGGACGCTCTACGGTCGAGGCGCGGGCACGCCGTCTGAGCTTCGATGACCAACTGAATCAGGTGTCCGAGTCGGCGCCATTCCCATCATCGCGGTAACAGGGAATGCACCCCTCCGCCCCCTCCCCCGTTTTCCGGAAAGCACGCAGCGAAAATTCTTTCCGGTTCACTGAACAACATAGAGCCGCTTCGAAGCAGCCCTGAGCATGGCCGTTCTGCACGATGGTCCCACCACTCGGTGGCGCCCCCCACTCATACCTAACGCAAGCTACAGCCAGCGGGAGGGTGCCGCAATATTAAATCTCGATGTTGCGTACGAGAATGGAGTAGTCGAGTGAGACGCGCTGATACATAACTGTGCGTCGAGTCCCGATTATTCGGATGATTTTCGTAACAGTTTAGGGCTACTCGTGAGCTGCGGTGATGCGGTGCGGAGTGGTCATCATGGTCCGGTAGGTTGATCTTGTGACTACCGACCAGCTGCCGCAGCCCTCCTATGAGGAGTTGGCTGCTCTGGTGGTGTCCATTCACGGAATACGCCCCTCGGCCGCGGGTTGTGGCGTGACGCACGTGGTTCGCGCAGCGATGTGACGATCCGGTAGGTTTCTGCCCGTGCCTGCCATGCCGACCTATGAGGAGCCCGCCGAGCTGGCGGCCCCGCAGGCGGCCCTGTGGGTTCTCGCCTCAGCCCAGGTGTGTGAGATCGGGTGCTGCTCCTTCGGCTGGGATCCCTGCCTGCAAATGAGACTGATCTTGATTTCTGACACCGACTGGTGACGTGCACACCTGACGGATTGCACGTCCATGGCCATAAGCGGCGAAGGGCTTGAACGGCAGCACCTCCGTTTTCGTGAGATTCCCTGACGTCGCTGAGAACCCTTATGTCTTGGGGCGGCGTCGAACAGACCGTGCTCGCGTCAGCCGCTGCCCGCATGTCCTCAGCGCAGTCCCGGTGCCTGCTGATCCGGGCCTCTGCCCGCAGGACTTCTGGCAGGCTGCACCGCGCACCAGGACCCACATGACGGTGATCTCCGGCGCCTTCAGGCCCGCTCTTCGGGCCCAGTTCCTACCGTGGCCATACCGGCGTTCAGCAGCACGAGGGGCGACGTCAAGAGCATGCGGGGCAAGGAGGACCGGGTTCAAGGCGCTGGGCATGCTGCGTGGCCCTGAGTGGGGGGCTGGTCGTGACTGGGTGCTGTCCGGTGAGTTGAGTGCGAGTGGCGAGGCGCGTTGAACAGACAGCGCCCGCTGCCTGCGGCGCGGGCCAGGACCGAGAAGGCGGGCTCGGCGCCCGCCGGAGCCGCCTCGAAGAGCGGATCAGTCGCTGTAGGAGTTCCTGGGCGTTCTCGTTGGCAATGGCGTCCAGCAGCGCGGGGCCGACGGGTTGCCGGTACTGGCTGGGCTTCGGATCTCGTCGGCGGACGCTCCGGGCGGGACGGGGGCGATGTCGGGGTTGCTCTCGACCATGGCGACGGCGGGTGTGCCTGCTGGAAGGAGGGACAGGAACCACACGATGGTGTTCGCCCAGAAGGCGGGAGGGACGTACCTGAGGATGAGTTGGGCGTGGTCGAAGTAGCTCCCGTGCCGTCGTTCATCATCGATGTCGGCTTCGAAGGCCAGGTAGTCCTCATCGCCGATCGCTGCGTGTTTGGCGGTGCACAGGACATCGGGATAGCGCTCGCGGATGCGGGCCTCGAACTCCGCCAGGCTCAGGGGCCAAGCACCATGGTGGCCGAGTACGGCGTACCGGGCATGGCACTTTACGGCTCCAGCAAGGCCGCGGTGAACCTGCTGACCAAGTCGTGGGCCGCCGAGTACGGCCCCCGCGGCGTGCGGGTCGACACCGTTGTCGTCGGTCCCACCCGGACTGAGGGGACAGCGCCCATGGGCGAGAACCTGGACGGCCTGGCTGCACAGGCCCCAGCCGGACGGCCGGCGTCTCCCCAGGAGATCGCTGCGAGCATCGTCTACTGATGTTTGAGGCGTGATGTCGTTGGGGGCTGACGGAACGTGATCGTCGCGGTATGTCGGTTGTATGAGGTATCCGCAGGGTGGTGGGCTGACGCCTGAACGGCAGGTGTTTCGTGAGCGGATCCGGATGGAGGCCGCCGAGCGGTTCGCCGCAGGTGCCTCCAACGCGGAGGTCGCCAAGGACTTACGGGTGAGCGTGCGCTCGGTGCAGCGGTGGCGACGGGCCTGGCAGGACGTCGGCGCCGTGGGGCTGCGATCCGCTGGACCGGTCTCAACGCCGAAGCTGAGCGACACACTGTTCGCCGTGCTGGAAGTCGAGCTGGCCAAGGGCGCCGTGGCGCACGGCTGGCCGGACCAGACCTGGACCCTGGCCCGAATCAAGACGCTCATCGGGCGGCGGTTCCACAAGTCGCTCACGCTCTCGGGGATCTCGCAGATGCTGCGACGCCACGGCTGGAGCCACCAGGTCCCCGCGAAGCACGCCGTCGAGCGGGACGAGGCAGCCATAGCCGGATGGGTGAAGGAGACCTGGCCATCCGCAAAAGCACCGCGGCGGCGCTCGACGCCTACCTCGTCTTCGAGGACGAGGCCGGCTTCTCGATGACGCCGCCCACCGCCCGCACCTGGTCCCACCGCGGCAACACCCCGATCGTGCGCGTCCGCGGGCGCTCCCAGCGCAGAATCTCCATCGCCGCCCTGGCCTGCTACAAGATAGGCGACCGCTCACGGCTGATCTACCGGCCGATCGTCCATGCGGACCACAAGGCCGGCGGCCGCCGAAGCTTCGCCTGGACGGACTATCGCGATC
>NZ_JBEYYC010000061.1:0-16358 GCF_040645355.1 Streptomyces sp. NPDC046805
AACCTCATGACCCGCCGCCTCACCCGCGAGACCACCCCCAACTGGCGCGACGCCTAAGCCAAATGAAACAGACATCGGAGAATCAAACGCTCACTTAGTGAGCGTTTGGTTCGCCTATCGGTCGGTCTATGACGATTCCGGCCTGCCAAACCCGGGTGCCGGCAGTGCAGTTCGCGGGGAATGTCACTTATGTGGCAGCCAATGGATCGGCAATGCGCCGGTTTCCTTGCATTAGCTCCCGTCTCATTCAAGAACCTACCGGTTCGCATGAAGTGAGAGCCCGCACTCCGGGTGCCTCGGACACCCCCGCACACGCCCTGCCCGGGCGAACCGCCATCGCATACCCAGACACCATGCAACCCTCACGGCCCTACCCGAGCGACCTGTCCGACGCCCGCTGGGAACTCATCCGCCCCACCCTCGAGGCCTGGCGCCAGGCCCGCAACGGCATCCGCAGACCCACCCACGACCTGCGCACCCTCATCAACGCCATCCTCTACGTCGACCGCACCGGCATCCCCTGGCGCTACCTGCCCCACGACTTCCCGCCCCACCAGACCGTCTACGGCTACTTCGCGCTCTGGGAGGCCGACGGCATCTTCGACCAACTGACCGGACTGTTACGCGGCAAAGTCCGCCAAGCGGAAGGCCGTACGACCGAGCCCAGCGCCTGCCTCATCGACAGCCAGAGCATCAAGACCTCCGCCACCGTCCCCCTGACCAGCCAAGGCATCGACCCGGCCAAGAAAATCATCGGCCGCAAACGCCACATCGTCACCGACACACTCGGCCTCCTCCTCGCCGTCGCCGTCACCGCCGCGAGCGTCCACGACTCCGCCGCCGGCACTCAACTCCTAGGACGAAATCACCGAGCACCACCCCACCATCACCAAAGCCTGGGCCGACAACGGCTACAAGACCAAAGCGGTGGAACACGCCGCCCAACTCGGCATCGACCTCGAAATCGTCCAGCGCGACCCCACCACCCGCGGCTTCCACGTCCAACCCCGCCGCTGGGTCATCGAACGCACCCTCGGCTGGCTCATGCACCACCGCCGCCTGACCCGCGACTACGAAACCCACCCCCACCGATCAGCCGCCATGATCCAACTCGCCGCCATCAACCTCATGACCCGCCGCCTCACCCACGAGACCACCCCCAACTGACGTAACACCTAAGCCAAATGAAACAGACATCGGAGAACCAAACGCTCACTTAGGAGGCCAGCAACCTGGTTGCACGGGTGCGGCTGCGTCTGCACAGTAGGGGTACGGAAAGAGCCCCTTGCCCATACCCTGGGGCCGACGTCTCGTTGGCGCATCAGGGGGCTGATCTGTGGCTACTCCCGTGACCCGCACTCAGTTGGAAGAACGTCTTCACGTCTATCTGACGAACCACTACATGCAACTGCATGGCACGTTGGTCAGCATCGCACTCGGGGCGGCCGGCTTTGCTGCCGCGAGCCTTGCCACCGCACCCCGAGGACAGGCTGACAGCAGCGGCGTCCTGTGGCTCATGTGGGTGGGCGGCCTGCTCGCGATCGCGGTGGTGTATGCCGGAACCGTCACGGGGGCCTTCACCCTGCCAGCCGGTATACCGAGCCTATGGGACTTGGTGCTCCCTCTCCTCATCGGCCTGGCTCAATTCATGGTCTTCGGGGTACTCACCCGCACCGTGGCGCCATTCACCAATCTCGATACAATAGTCGAGATGTGGCTCTTCGGCATGGCCGGAGTCGGCGGGTTCGGCGGGATTGGCATACTGCGAGCCAGGCGCCTCGTGAAGGTGAGTTCCTACGAGCCGACCCTGAACAGCGCAATGGAATACTACAGAGGGAGGCTCAAGTCCGACTCCATGGGGGCGAGCCTAACCGCGCTGATCAGTTGCCTCGGGGGTGTTCTCCTCGCGAGTGGCGTGCACCTCGATCTGGCTTGGACATATGCCTTCGTGTCTGCTGTAGTTGGGATGCTGGCCTTCTCATTGTGGAGGGAGCACATGACCGGTATTGAGTTGGCCAAGGAACTACGTGAGCCGTAAGGACTGTTCGCTCTGGATCCGCACCGCAACGCACGCCTCCGGAGAGCGCGTCCGTCCAGGGCCAATTTGCCGGTCAGGGCCTCGTATCAGTGGGAGTAGCCAGGGCCTGTCCACAGATAGTCCACGGCTGATCACCGCATTAGGAGTTCGATCGCCCCTCGGCACTGTCGGGGAGGCGCCCGGCCACGCCAGCCGTGCAGGATCGCCTAGGAGTGCTGGTGTACAGGGTCGTTGATGTCACCTGTGGATGTCAGAGCGGTGCAACCGCACGCGCTCGCTGGCGCGATGATCCTGTGGTTGACCTGGAGCGCATCAAGGCAGAGAGCGTGGCGTACTTCCGATCTCTTGATGAGGGGGCCACCCTGCGGTACCACTTTCGCCATGCCGACGAGGAGGGCGGCCTGTGGTATTTCGAGGCCGTACCCGACCGCGGTGAGTTGATCGCCATCAAGCAGGCCGAGCTGACTCCGGCCGGCCGACTCCACCGGTACAGCTGGGAGCACCTGGAGGACGAGCACGGGTTCCTGACGGACCAGGCGCTCGACCCTGAAGAGGACCCGCTGGAAGCCATCCCGGCCGAAGACTTCCAGCGGGTGTGGACTCAGTGACAGCGTTGGACAACCACTTTAGGAGCGAGGTTGGGCGATCCGGCGGCTGACCTGAAGTAAGCGGGCTCCGACGGATGTGGGTTCGTGCGCTGGCGGCGCCAGCGGTTCCCCGTGGCTCCCTGCTCGATCTGGCACGGTTGTGGCACGGGGAACTTCTGATCCTTCGCTCTGTCAGTTGATACAGTGTTCCACTGCCTCCGAGACCTCGATCAGGAGTTGTTCCACCTCCGCGCCCCATCGTGAGCTGATACCACGTCGCGGGCCGGATCCACCCACAGCAGTGGCTGCCACTGTTGCCGCGGGCACAGCGGTCGGTCTCCGGAGCCTTCGGCCATACCGTGCGGTCGTGGTTGAGCCACCAGGACAGGCATGAACGGCCCGCTCATGTCCGAGCGCCGCATGACTCACTGTCGGCGACGCGTGTGATCAGTCGGCAACTCACTCGGCCGTACGAGGACCGACGCGAAACAACGGGCATCCGGCGGCCGCCGCAGCGAAGCGCGCATCTCGCGCAGCGGTGAAGCAGCACCTGACAGGGGGAAGCGTCAGTGGATGGCCTGGGATCGAGCCTGGTGGCAGCGTCGCCAGTGGGACCAATCGAGCCGGAGGGCCGTGCCGTGGACCGGCCGGCCCTCTCACCGGGCGGGGACAGGGTCGGTCAGTGGTCGAGGTCGATCGTGAAGCGCCTCGTGCCCATACCGATCGTGTCGGCGTGGACCGAGCCACGGGTCCGGTCGAATGTTCCGGTGCCGCCGGTGATCGCGTTGTCGAACGAAGGGGGAGGGCCCGGGTTGAGAATGCCGAAGACCATCCCCTGCACGGTGAGTTGGCCGCCCGGGAGGTTGTAGTTCACGACGCACTCCTCCTCTCCGCCGTTGTCGACCCGGGTGGTGGTGCAGGTGCCGCCGGTTTCGCCGACCTGGTTGCCCTGCTCGTCGAAGAGGTCCGAGCGGAAGACGGTTCGATCGCCCTGGGCGGGGCTACCGCCGGGGTTGACGGGGAAACGCGTCTGCTGCGCGAGATGGCCGATGAGTGTGATGACTTGGTCTCCGGCCCTGGCGTGGGCGGAATCGGTGTCCGTCGCGGCTGCCGCGACAGGGGCGCAGGCGAGAAGGGTGACCAGCGCAGTGGCCGTGCCGAGACAGGCTGCTCTGATGGAGCGCATCGTGTGGCTCCTGAGGTTGATGCTCATGGATGGTCCGGTGACGCATTCATAACCTCGGCTCTTCCGCCGCCCGGAACGTCCCGGCGCGACCCACTGGAAGATCCGACCAGTCGGACCAACCCGGTGCGAGCGACGGCATGCCCGGCCGGACGAGTCGGGCAAACGCTGGTGCAGCACATTGGCCCCTGACTCGGACGAGTGCCGCCCCTGGGAACGGAAGCAGGCACTCACCTACCGGCCGGAGTGTCCGAGGAAAACCTCACCAGGCCTTCTTGGTGCCGCGTCGCCTACGCCTACGCCGCCCGCTGACCAGCGGGACAGAAGAAGCCCATGGCTCTGACCGGCTCAGATGCCGTGGGCTTCTGTCGTTGTTGGTCGCCCTCGGCTGACCTCGCACGTCCCAGCGACGGCCCCGGACTTCGTGCCAGGGCGTCGCTAGTTTGGAAGATCGCGTATGCGGATGGCCGTGTCGGCGGCGGCTGAACGCAGCGTTCGGCCGTCGTCGAGAGGCCGCTGAGCTGGCAATTTGCTGACCTGGGTGTGAGCGCGCGGCGCACCGTGGTTCCAGGCGAATCCGACACCGGGCCGGCGGAGTCGATTCCCTTCGCTTGCAGCCTGGTTGAGGACCAGGAGCGCTGAGTCCAAGGCTGGTTGTGGCGACGTTCAGTTGCCGAAGTGCTGGAGGAAGTCAGCAGCGATGGAGTACTTCCACAAGTACTCGAGGAAGCACTTGCGGAAGTCAGTACGGGGAGGCCGGGAAGCGGGAGCTGATGAGGGCTTCGGCTTCCGCCTCGGTCGCGACGGCGGGGGGCGAGCCGTCGAGGGGTTGTTGAGCCGTCTCCTTCATGAAGTAGACGGCGGTCATGCCGACCCCGGCGGCGGCCATGGCGTAGTAGGCGGGCATGAGGTCGGTGCCGGTGGCGGAGATGAGGCCGGTGATGACCAGGGGGGTCGTACCGCCGAAGAGGGAGGTGGCGAGGTTGTAGCCGATGGCGAGTCCGCCGTAGCGCGTGTCGGTGGGGAAGAGCGCGGGCAGCGCCGCGGACATGGTGCCGAGCAGGCAGACCAGGGGGAGACCGAGCAGCAGCATGCCGGCGGCCACGGCCGCGATGCTGCCCTGGCGCAGCAGCAGGAAGGCGGGGAGGGAGAGGACGAAGAAGCCCGCCATGCCGGCCATGAGCAGGGGTTTGCGGCCGACGCGGTCGTTGAGCCGGCCGACGAACGTGATGACGATCATCAGGAGCACCATCATCACCAGCAGGATGATCAGGCCGTGGGTCTCCGGGTAGCCGAGGGTGGCGGTCAGGTAGGTCGGCATGTACGACAGCAGCATGTAGTCGGTGATGTTGTACGCCGCGACCAGGGCGAAGCACAGCAGCAGGGCCCGCCAGTGCTCGGCGAAGATGCGCCGGAACTCCTCGCGCGGGGGTGCGTCGGGGTTGCCTTGTTCGAAGGAGACCGGGGCGGTGTGCTGGGCCTCGAGTTTGAGGTAGGCGGGGGTCTCGTCGAGCTTCAGCCGCAGGTACACACCGATGAGTCCGAGGGGTCCTGCGACGAGGAAGGGGACCCGCCAGCCCCAGGCGTTCATGGTCGGTGAGCCGAGCCAGGTGGTCATGACGGTGACCAGGGTGGCGGCGGCCACGTAGCCGGCGAGGGTGCCCAGCTCCAGGAAGCTGCAGAAGAAACCGCGCCGCCGGTCGGGGGCGTACTCGGCCATGAAGGTGGCCGCGCCGCCGTATTCGCCGCCGGTGGAGAAGCCCTGGACGAGGCGGAAGAAGACGAGAAGGGCGGGGGACCAGTTGCCGATGCTCGCATGGCTGGGGATGAGACCGATGCAGAAGGTGCCCAGCGCCATCATGATCATGGTGGTGGCGAGCACCGTCCGCCGGCCGATGCGGTCGCCCAGTGGGCCGAAGAACATGCCGCCGAGCGGGCGCACCAGAAACGCGATGGCGAAGGTCGCGAAGGAGGAGAGCAGCCGGGTGGTCTCGGTGCCGGAGGGGAAGAAGACGTTGCCGATGGTGACCGCGAGGTAGCTGTAGATCCCGAAGTCGAACCATTCCATGGCGTTTCCGAGCGCCGCGGCCTTCACCGCACGCTTGACCATGTGTTCGTCGGTCACGGTGATGTCGCTGCGGCGCAGCCGCGGGTGGGTGCGGCGGTAGACCGCGCGGAACAGGTTCCGGTGGCGCCGGTGCGCCTGCCACTCGTGTTCGCTGATGGTGTCGTCCGCGTCCTCAGTCACAGGTGCTGCCCCTCTCGCGGAACGCTGTGGGAACCGCGTGTGCCGCGTGCTGCGTGCTGCTTCTGGCGTCCGTGAAAAGCCACTTACCGCTCATTGTTCAGCAAAGGTGGCATGCAGACCGTCCGTCTGCCCCTCTGTCGTCTCTCTGTTCTCTCCCTGTCCGCCCGTCCACGGGGTTACACGCATCCCATTCCAGGGATAAGAAATTGGCTATATCCGAGGCTAATTTTTGATAGCGTGCGGAGTGGAGGTGGCGATGCCCAACCAACCCAGTCAGGACGAGCTGTTCGCGGCGGTGGACCAACTGCTGGCAGGCGAGCCGAAGTTGCCGCCGCCGGGGGAGAGGGCCCGGCTGCGCGAGTCGGCGGGTGTCACGCAGGCCCGGCTGGCTCAGGTGCTGCGGACCACGACGCAGACCGTGAAGAACTGGGAGAACGGCCGGTCCGAGCCACGTCCGCCACGCCGCCAGGCGTATCTGCGGCTGCTGGAGGGCTGGGCGTCGAAGCACCCGACCGAACCGGCCACCGAGCCCGCCCCGCACATCTTCGCCGGGCCCGCGCCGCAGCTCCTCACCGAGGCCGTCACCGAGGCTGCCCCGCAGCCCGTCACCGAGCCCGTCACCGAGCCTGCGCCCGCGTCCCGGCAACCCGTGCCCGGCGCCAGGAGCGCCGACGCCACGGCACCCGCGCCCGTCGACCCTCCGCGCGCCCACCGGCCTGCCCCGGCTGCGTCCCGCCCGGCCGCCGCACCCAGGTCGGCCCCGACCTCCCGGCGCCCGTCGCGAGCGAAGGCGGCCGTACCTGCAACCGACTCCCGCGACGACCGCTTCTCCAACGGCCCCCTCGCCGTACTGGACGGGGACGGCACCGCGTACGGCCTGGGCGGCGTGCTGCTGGAGTGCCCGGCTACCACGATTCCGCAGCTGGTGAACTGGGTGCTGGACGAGTCCGGGATCGGCGCGGCCCGGCTGCACCGGCACGGCAAGGACTCCGACCCGCTGATCGTCCTGACCGCGGCGGCGGCCGCGCGGTTCGGGCTGCCGGAGCGGCTGGAAGACCGCAGGAACCTTCGGTTCGCCCAGGACCATCCCGTCGTCAGGCAACTCGCCCGCGCCAAATGGAAGCTGACCCAGCGCGGGTTCGGTCCCTGGCCGCGGATCTACCGGCCCGCGCAGGCCGGCCGACGGCAGTGCGTGCAGCTGGCGATCCTGCCCTGGGACGCCCTCGACACCCGCGCCTGGGGCGACGCCGCCCGGTTGCACCCCGCCGATCTGGCCCGCGTCCTCGGCGTCTTCGCGACCAGGGTCCTCACCCCCCGCGGCTCGACGGCCGTGACGGGCCTGGAGCTGATGACGGCGCTGCGGCCGCCGACCCGCCCGGTCAAGGACGAGACGACCGGTGAATGGGTCTCCGGCCCGAACCCGGGCGCGCTCACCACACCGTTGGACCCGGCGCCACCGGAGGCTCCCCTCGAACACCCCGTCGCGCAGGGCTGGGAGCACGGCTTCCTCGACGAAGAGGCCTGCCAGTGGGTGCGCGATCCCCGGCTGCTGTCGGACGAGGAGTGCCTCCGGCCGTACGCCGTGGGCATCGACATCAACACCGCTTTCCTCGCGGCCGCCGCCCGCCTCACGGTCGGCCTGAGCGAGCCGGTGCACCACACCGCGCCCGTGTTCGACAAGAAGGTCCCGGGCACCTGGCTGGTGGACCTCTCCTCCCTTGAATCAGACCCGCGCCTGCCTAACCCCTTCACCCCCACCGGGCAGCGCCCCGAAGGGCCCGGCTGGTACGCCACGCCGACCCTCGCCTACGCCGAGGAACTCGGCCACGACGTCCGCCCGATCGAGGCGTATCTGCGCGAGGAGACGGGCGCGTACCTGGACCCGTGGCACGACCGGCTCAAGGACGCCTACCTCACCACCAGCGCGGACATGGGCATCCCCATCGACAAGGACACCGACCCCGCCCGGTTCCTCACCGCCATGGCCCTGCACAAGACGTACGCGTCCGCCGACGAAAGCGACCTCGACCGCCTGCGCACCGCCCTCGCCGAACTCCCGGCAGGCCGCCCCGAACTGAGCGACGAGCAGCTGTCCGCTGCCGTCCGCCGGCACCGGCAGGGCGCCATGGTGCTGTCGGCGATCAAGTCGACGGTCAAGGGCGGCATCGGCAAACTCCGCGAACGCCCCCAGGGCCGCCACTACAAGGACGGGGACCGCTGGCCCGCCCTGGAGCGCCCCACCTGGAACCCGTACATCCGCGCGGCGGTCATCGCCAAGGCCCGGGTGAACATGCACCGCAAGATGGCCAAGCTCGCCGCCCTCACCGGCCTGTACCCGCTCGCGGTGCTCTCGGACTGCGTCGTCTACGCGGGCGACACCCCCTCGCCGCTGGGCCTCCTGCCGTCCAACGGCGACGGAACCCCCGTCTACGGCACCTTCCGTGTCGGCGTGAACCCGGGCTTCTGCAAACTGGAGGGCGTCCAGGAGATGGCCTGGGCGGTCGATCTGATGGAGCAGGGCTACAACCCCGCCCGCCACATCAAGGGCGACGGCCACGACGCCGTCCTCGAGGAAGGGGAGTAGCCCGTGGGAGACATCGACGAGGCCCTGGAACGCGCCGGGCAGGAGGCGTTCACCCGTAAGCCGCCCACGACGCTCAAAGGGCAGATCAACTACCTGATGAGGCAGTTGAAGACGACGAAGGCCGTCGCCCGGGAGATCGGGGTCAGTCAGCGTTCGGTGGAGCGCTACCGAACCGGCGAGCGCAAGCACCCGCCGAAGGCGATCGTCGACCGCATCGACGCCGCCGTACGCGCCCGCTGGCAGCCGCAGATCCGCAAGCGGCGCCGGGAACAGGCCGCCACCACGGGTGGGATCACCGTGGAGACCCGCGCCCAGTTCGGCTACACCGCGCCGATCGGCACCACCGACGACGGCCGCCTCCGCCGGCTGACCGTCCACCTCCCGCCCGAGTACGCGCGCCGCCTGTTCGACGCCCGCGAACAGGGGGCGGGCGATCGGCAGATGCGGGACATCGTCGCCGAAGGACTGCAGGAGGTGTATTTCAAGGACGGCGGGCGACGCGCCCGGGATCTCGAAGTCAGCCTCAACACCATCGACTACTTCGACGTCTCCTTCTGACCGGCGCGATCAGCCCACCGCCTCGCGCATACGACCCAGGATGTCCCGCAAAATGCCCGGCGACGTACCGAAGTTGAGCCGGACGAAGCCCTCGCCGTCCGGCCCGAAGGCACGGCCGTCGTTCAGCAGGACACGGGCCTTCTCCAGGAAGAACGTGTACGGGTCGGGGGAGAGGTCGAGGGCGCGGCAGTCCAGCCAGGCGAGGAAGCCGGCCTCCGGGGCGCGGTATCCGACGCCGGGCGGCAGCTGCTCACGCACCAGCCCCACGTTCCGTTCCAGGACCGTCCGCAGCTGCGACATCCAGGAGTCGCCGTCCCGCCAGGCCGCCAAGGTGGCCGCCACACCGAAGGTGTTGGACTCGCCGTACAGATGGGTCGGACGCGAGAGGGCCTCACGCACGTCGGCCGCACCGATGTGGGCGACGGCGCACCGCACCCCCGGCACATTGAACGCCTTGGTCGCCGACGTCAGCGTCACCGTCCGCGCGGCTACCTCGGGCGACAGGGAGGCGAAGGGAATGTGCCGGTGCGGGCTGTGCACGAGCTCGGAGTGGATCTCGTCGGAGACGACCAACAGGTCGTGACGCCGGGCCAGTTCGGCGAGCGTCTCCAGCTCCTCGCGGCGCAGCACCCGTCCCGTGGGGTTGTGCGGGTTGACCAGCAGCAGCACCCGGCATCCGTCGTCGGCCAGCTCCCGGTCGAGTCGCTCGGCGTCGAAGACCCAGCCGCCGTCCTCCAGGCGGTACGGCACCGGGCGCAGACGCCGCTCCATGCCCGTCACCGTTTCCAGGAACGGCGGATACGTCGGAGTGTGCACGGCGATGCCGTCGCCGGGGCGCGTGGCGACGTGCAGCACGGCCTGCAGCCCCTGGTTGATGTCGGTGAACTCCCGTACGTGGTCCGGGTCGAGCACCCAGCCGTGACGCTCGCGCATGCGCTCCGCGAAGGCGGCCCGCACGGGGTTCTGGTGGATGCGTCCGTCCCACGCGGGGTATCCCAGGTCCTCTTCCACACACCGCAGCAGGGCCTCCCGCACGGCAGGAGGCGGCGGGAAGTCCATCTCCGCGACCCACGCCGGGAGCACACCCGGCTCGGCCCGGCTCCACTTCACTCCCGGACGCCGGGCCAACGCCGGCAGATCGAGGTCGTCGAACATGGCCATCCCTACTCCTGTCCCTCGGACACCAGTAGGGGTGTATCCGGTGCGGCCACGCGGCAACCCCGTGAGGGGCAGCCGACCGCTCGCCGGCCCCTGCGGGTCGCGGGCCCGCAATGCCACCGCCGCCGCGAGCCCTGCACCGGCGCTGTGACCGGCGACCGCGATCCGGTTCGGTTCAGGCCCCATCCGGGGCGGTCGCGGCGTCGGAAATCGCCCCGGTGCCCGTATGACGTCCAGACCCGTGCACGATGGTCGGCCGCCGTCTCCAGCGGTCAGCCCGCAACACGCCGCTCGGCAACGTACGACGGGCACGCGGCGTCAGGAGCTGAACAGGTCGGGGTTCTCACGGACGTAGTCGGCCACCCCCGATGGAGGCCGCCCGATGATCCGCTCGACCCCTTCCGCCTTGCGGTCGTACCGATTCTCGGCGTGAAGGCGAGCCATGGTGGAGATGTGTTGGAAGACGTGGTCGGGCAGTCCCAACGGCCTGAGATCGTCGTCGATCCATTCCTGCAGGGGGACGTCGGCGTAACCGACCGGTCGGCCGAGGGCTTCGGACACCTCCGCCGCCATGGCGGTGACGTCCTGTGAGCACGGGCCGGTCAGCTCGTAGGTTCGGCCGATGTGCGGGGCGGGATCGGCCAGGATCTCCTCCACGACCGCGGCTACGTCCCTGGCCGCCACGGGGGAGGTTTTGGCCCGGCCGAAGGGCAGCCTGATGCTGTCGTCCTTCGCGATCGAGGAAAAGCCCACACGGAACAGCGGGTTCTCCATGAACACGGTGGGCCTGACCTGGACGACGGGCAGGCCTGACCAGCCGAGGACCTGCTCGACCAGCCACTGCTGCCGCTGCTGTACGGACTCGGAGGTGCTGGTGAGGTCCATCTCGGAGACGGTCAGCTGCGACATGTTCACGAACGCTTCCAGGCGCTCGTACGCACGCGTGACGGCCGCCACTGTCACGGCAGCCTCCAGGTACTGCGCCGACACGCCCATGCCGAAGTAGATACGTCCACAGCCGGCCAGGGCGTCGGCGACGTCGCCCGCGCGCGTCAGGTCTCCGACGACGACCTCGGCGCCCGTCGCGCGCAGCGCGTCCGCCCGCTCGTCATCGCGACGCACCATGGCGCGGACGGGCAGGTTCCGTCGCCGAAGGCCTTCGACCACGGATCGTCCGACGGCGCCGACACTGCCCGCCGCGCCTGTCACCAGAATGGGTAACACGCTGGATTCCGGGGTGCGGTCGGTGCGGTCCATAGGGGCAGCCTGTTGTGCGCACAGCCGGGGCGCAACTGGAGCCCGACGAGCCGTCGGCGCTGTGGTGACGGTCGGGCTCGTGCGACGGGACAGGCGTACTCAACGAGCCGACCAAGCGCTCAGCCGCTTCCTCATGGAGAAGTATGGAGACGTCAAGATGCATGGGCTCCTGTTCGGTCATCCTGACCGAGGTCAACGAGGCTCGGCACCGCTATGACCTGGCGGGTCAGCGACAGGACCCTTGTCGTGATGGTCGCGGATGGCGTCCAGGACCTCGGCGAGCTGGCCGCGGGCCGCAGCTGAGCGCAGGTGGTCCAGGTAGTCGCGGGATTCGACGATCTTTCCGTCCCTGACGCGCATGATGAAGACGCCCGGGATGGTGAAGGGTTCGCCGGTCTCCACCACGATGCCTTCGTACTGGAACTCGGCCACGATGACCTCGGGATCGGTGGTCTCGTGGACGTTGATCCGGGTCGGCCGACGCCTCAGGGTCCGGGCCGGGTACGGCTGCGCCCCGCCGCCGAAGTGGGCTCGTAGCGCTTCTTGGGAGAGCAGCGGCGGCGCCCCCACCGGGTGGAACGGGTGGCAGACATCGGTCTGCTCCGCATACAGGTCCACTACGTCCGCCCAGCGCTCTTCACAGACGCCGTGCACCAGTTTCAGGAAAACTTCGCGAGGAGTCTCGGTCACCGGTTCACCGTAGCCCGGCCGCCTTGGGAGCAATGCTCAGTACCTGTGGATCACTCCTGACGGAAGGAGGCGTACCTTCCCGATGGATCGATCGATAGGTCATCGAGCAAGGCCGACGTTGGCGCGTCGGTCGGGAAGGCACGCCCGTGCTTACGGTAGTCACCGAGGACGGCAGCACGCCAAGTGGCAGTTCGTTGTTGGACGAGATTGTCCGGGAGGGCGCACGGCGGATGCTGGCCGCCGCGCTGGAGGCCGAGGTCAACCAGTACATAGCCGAGTTGGCCGATGAGCGCGATGACAAGGGGCGCCGCCTGGTGGTCCGCAACGGCTATCACCAGCCCCGGCAGGTCACCACTGCGGCTGGCGCGGTCGAGGTGAAAGCGCCGCGGGTGAACGACAAACGCCTCGACGAGGCCACGGGCGAGCGTAAGCGGTTCTCCTCCGCAATCCTGCCGCCGTGGTGCCGCAAGTCCCCGAAGATCAGCGAGGTGCTGCCGCTGCTCTACCTGCACGGCCTGTCCTCCGGCGACTTCGTTCCTGCCCTGGAGCAGTTCCTCGGCTCCTCCGCCGGGCTCTCGGCGGCGACGGTCACCCGGCTGACCCAGCAGTGGCAGGCCGACCACACTGCCTTCATGGACCGCGACCTCGCGGAAGTCGACTACGTCTACGTGTGGGCCGACGGTATCCACCTCAACGTCCGCCTGGAGGAGGCCAAGGCGTGCGTCCTGGTGCTCATCGGGGTCCGTGCCGACGGCTCCAAGGAGCTGGTCGCACTCAAGGACGGTTACCGCGAGTCGGGCGAGTCGTGGGCCGACCTGCTGCGCGACTGCGCCCGCCGGGGCATGCGTGCCCCGGTCCTCGCGGTCGGAGACGGTGCCCTGGGCTTCTGGAAAGCCCTCGCGGAGGTGTTCCCTGACACCCGTGAGCAGCGGTGCTGGGTTCACAAAACAGCCAACGTCCTCGACTCCATGCCGAAGTCCGCGCAGCCCGGCGCGAAGAAGGCCATCCAGGACATCTACAACGCCGAGGACCGTGACCACGCGGCACGAGCGATCAAGACATTCGAGAAGCTCTACGGTGCGAAGTTCCCCAAGGCGGTCAAAAAGATCACCGATGGCCAGGAGCAACTGCTGGCGTTCTACGCCTTTCCGGCCGAGCACTGGATCCACCTGCGCACCACGAACCCCATCGAGTCGACCTTCTCCACGGTCCGGCTGCGGACCAAGGTCACCCGTGGCGCAGGCTCCCGCATTGCCGCCCTGGCCATGGTCTTCAAGCTCGTTGAGTCCGCCGAGCAGCGGTGGCGGGCCGTGAACGCGCCCCACCTCGTCGCCCTCGTCCGTGCCGGAGCCCGCTTCGAGGGCGGCCGCCTTGTCGAGCGCCCCGAGATCCTCGCGGCCTGATCGAAGCCGCGAGGAGCGGGCCGGCCGCAGGCGCGGGACTACTCCACGCGGGACGGCTGCCCGGTGCTGGCGCGCAAGGCTTGCGTGAACCACGTGAACACCGGAGCCAGGCTGGGCGGGACGGGCCATCCGTTAATGACGGCGAGCAGATGCCAGTAGCGTTCCGCGCGGGGGTCGCCAGCGATCTCCAGGCGTGTCAGCAGCCAGTGGCGCAGGTCGGCGTCGTCGGCACGGCTGAAGGTCTGCGCATAGCGGGCGGTGAGAGCGTCGATGACCGGTGCGGCCTCGGCGGAGGCCGGGGCGATGCCTGCATCGATCGCGCGGCCGACGCTGTCCCGGACGGTCTCGGTGAGGTCGTGGTGCAAGCCCGTGGCATCGCCCTGGGCGCGCTCGGCCGCCTGGTACTGCGCCATGCGGCGCACGGCCGCGCGGAAGTCGGGATCCTGGGTGAGCTCGGCAAGTTCCACCCAGGCGTCGACCTGCTCGGGTTCGGGGTCGTCAGGCAGCTCGGGCATGGCCGAGCGCATCATGTCGACGAAGTCGGCGTTGGCATCGAGTCCGCCGAACGTGTCGTCGATAAAGTCGGTGATCAGACGTCGGCGTTCGTCGTCGGAAAGCTTGGCGAGCTTGTGCATGAGGTCCATCTCCTCGGGGCTGGAGCCGCGTTTGGCCACCGCGCGCAACACAGCGCGCCGCAGTCGCAGAGTCCGGATCTGCACCTCCAGGGCATCGGCGTGTGCGGCCGCGACCTCGGGCACGGACACCTCCCGGTCCAACACCTGCCGGATGACGGAAAGGTCGAGTCCCAGGTCACGCAGGGTGCGCACCAGATCCAGACGCGTGAGCGCGCCGATGTCGTAGAGCCGGTAGCCAGCCGGGCTGCGGTCTGTCGGCGGCACGATCCCGGTGTCGGAGTAGAACCGGATGGTCTTGACCGTCAGCCCAGTCCGCCGGGCCAGGTCACCGATCGTGAAGAGCGTGTCGCCGTTCATGCCCTCACTCTCGCGCCTCCCCCTACGGGAGACTCAAGCCTCCCTCTCCCCGCTGGTTCAACAATCCACAGGTATTGACAATTACTCCCGCCTTGGGGACGGACCGGGTCATGGGCATAGGAGAACTCCGTAGTGATCGAGAACCAGTGGAGACATCTCCGGCGTCTTGAGAAGCTTTCGGCACCAACCCCCACGACCGTCCCATCCCCACGCGTCACATGGCAGCACACGATCGGAGGGACGGGGGTCAAACTAAGCACCTCGTTCGAAACGAACTGGGGCGCCTCGTGCCCGACGGCACTGATCCCCCCCGAGTCCTGAGGTCGCCCCCGACGCAGTGGCAAATCGATGGCTCACGTGAGTCGTTCGGCCTCACCCTGTACGCCGTGGAAGAACCGCAACGCAGGATCCGCGCACTCCACACAGAATTCACGATCACCGTCTACGGGAGATCGGCATGCCGGCGGTTCGCCAAAGCCGTTTCCCCGCCGTGTGGAAGCGGGACAGGATGACGTGGAGCACCAAGGCGCGTTCACAGACTCTTACCGTGGCCGAGACGCTCTAGGCATGGCAGGCTGAGGACTCCAGGGGAGGGTACCGATGACCGATGAGTGGTGTGCATCGTGAGATCGCAGGTCACGGGTCTGGTGTGAGTGACGATTCGGGTACTTGTGCCGGTCGGTGGCCGATGACCATGGCGTAGATCATCGGGCAGGTCCGGTTCCGACGGTCTGCCGGGTTCGGCTGCGCCCGCGACCGACCCCCGTCTACGATCCGTCAGCAGGTCGGCACGCCGTGAGGGCGCGGGAGGCTGCGGAGATGCAGGAGCGGCAGTGGATCACCGCTCGCCGGAGCGAACTGAACTCCCTTGCTGAGCAGTTGACCAAGCAGCTGCAGGAGGTCCAGGTCGAGCGGGACGAACTGGCGATCGCGGAGCGGGTGTTGAACCGCTTGGCCGAGCAGGCCCAGGCCGAGGCTGTCGCTCCGGTATCGGCGAAGGTGGCCGGGAGGGCGGTACTGCTCATCCCGCACCGCAGCGACGCGGCCGACGAGGGCGCGTTGCCTGGCGACTACCGCAAGATCCTGGCTACCGTGCGGGAGGCCGACGGCCCGGTGCAGGTCAAGGCAGTCGGCGAGCGGCTGGGCCTGGACACCTCGGTGCGCGGCAAGCTGGAGCCGCTGCGGGCGAAGATGGCCAAGCTCGCCGACCGCGGCTGGCTGCACAAGCGAGGCGACGGGTGGTTCACCGTACGTCCGTGACCACGCAGAGCGAGGCGTAACTGGCGGACTTTCGGCGGCAGTTGAGTTTGGGGTGAAGAAAAACAACGGTCACGTCGAGGGCCCTGACGGCCTTGTCTACACCGCCCGCCTGCCGCCTGCTGGCCGCCCGCGCCCCGCGCCTGGACCGCGCGCTCAAGAACATCGCCCGAAAGGGCGGCGGAGTGGTTCTGCTGGACGGCTCCCTCATACGCGCCCGTCGGCACGCCGGGGCGGACAACCGGAGGAACCACTCGGGCAAGCACAAATGCTATGGATTGCTCGTGATCGCGCTCACCGACGACTGCGGCCGGCTGGTGTGGATCTCCGCGGTGCGGCCCGGACGCACGTCGGAGATCACCGCTTGCCGGCACGACAAGCTCACCGCCCACCTGCGGGCGGC
>NZ_JBEYYC010000062.1:0-15380 GCF_040645355.1 Streptomyces sp. NPDC046805
GTGTTGTGCGGGGGGGGGGCCGTTGTGGGGGTTTTAACCCCTCCGCCCCGGCGGGGGCCGCCGGGGGCCGCCGGCCCCGGGGCGCCCCCGTCGTCGTACTCGCGCGTGGCTACGCGATGTGCTCCTCCTCGAGTTCCGCGTAGAAGCGCTGGGAGAAGTGGGTCACCAGGCGCTTGGACTCGGCGTCGGGGAGCGTCACGCCGTACGTGGCCGCGACGTCGTCGATGAAGGCCAGGGGGCTGGGCATCCCGTTGCCACTCTTCGCCGACTCACGGAAGACCTGGTAGAAGGCCTCCTCGTCCGGCTCGGGGGTGCCGCCGCCCTCGCCCAGTTCGCGGGTGCGGTTGCCGGTGACCGGGATGGGGAAGCTGCCGGTCTCCTCCGGGGAGGGCTCGGGCCGGCCGTCGTACCACTCGTCGTACGGCTGCTCGGGGGCGTACTGGGCGTTGTACGCGGGGTTGTAGTCGCCCTGGTACTGGATCTCCTGGGGCGTTCCCTGGAACCAAGGGCTCTGGTCCGGGCCCTGGTTCTGGTTCGGTATCTGGGCCTGGGCCTGGGCTTGCGCCTGGGCCTGCGGTCCGCTCGGGGCGCCGTTCGGCTGCCCGGTGGCGGGGGCGGCCGGGGCGGCGCCCTCCAGTTCGGGGCGCTGCTCGGCCTGCGGGGTCTCCTGCCGTGTGGCCGGGGCCGTCCCGGCGGCGAGAGCGCCCGTGGCCGCGGGCATCTCCGGCTGCGGCGCGGGCGGCAGCAGCACCGAGTCGATGCCCGCCGCCGCCAGGCCGGCCGGAGCCGTCTGGGCCAGCGGCACGCCGTACCGCGCCAGTCGCAGCGGCATCAGCGACTCCACCGGTGCCTTCCTGCGCCAGAACCGGCCGTAGCGGGAGTGGAGGCGGGCCTGGTAGACGAGGCGCTCCTGCTCCAGCTTGATGACCTGCTCGTAGGAGCGCAGCTCCCACAGCTTCATGCGCCGCCACAGCAGGAAGGTGGGGATGGGGGAGAGCAGCCAGCGGGTGATGCGGACGCCCTCCATGTGCCGGTCGGCCGTGATGTCGGCGATCCGGCCGATGGCGTGGCGGGCGGCCTCGACCGAGACCACGAACAGGACCGGGATCACCGCGTGCATGCCCACGCCCAGCGGGTCCGGCCAGGCGGCGGCACCGTTGAACGCGATCGTCGCCGCCGTCAGCAGCCACGCCGTCTGCCGCAGCAGGGGGAACGGTATGCGGATCCAGGTCAGGAGCAGGTCCAGGGCCAGCAGGACACAGATACCCGCGTCGATGCCGATCGGGAGGACGTAGGAGAAGTTCCCGAAGCCCTTCTTCACGGCCAGTTCGCGAACGGCCGCGTAGGAACCGGCGAAACCGATCCCGGCGATGATCAGGGCGCCGGTCACGACCACACCGATGAGAATGCGGTGCAATCGAGTCAGCTGCAGTGGCGCGGCCACCTGTAGTCCCCTCCCTGGGCGTGTTGTTGCGCGCAACAGGGTGGCACATCAGTGCGGAGGACGTGTGGCCGGTATGCGAGATGCCCGGCCCCCGAAGGGACCGGGCACTCTCAAATGGCCTGCTTGCGCCAGGAGTTGTGGTCCTGGTGTGACATTCAGCCCGACGTGGACGCTGACTTGGACGGAGAGGCGCTCGCGCTCTTCGAAGGGGACTTCGGGGACGTCTTCGACGGAGCCTTCGAGGCGGACGGGGACGCGGACTTGGAAACCGAGCCGGTCGGCGCGGAGCCCGCCTTGCCCGAACCGCCGCCCTTGGCGCCGCCGTTCGCGGACGTCACCGCCGCCACGACCTCCTTGGCCGCCTTCTGCGCGTCCTTCGTCAGGGCGTCGCCGCTCGGCGTCGTCTCGCCGGCGAGGCCCGCACCGTTGTAGTCGAGGGTGACGACGACGTTCTGGACGCGTGCCACGACCGTCTGCTGCTTGAAGCTGCCTTCCTTCTTCTTCAGGTCGTAGCGCACCGCCGTCGCCGCGTCGCCCGCACCGGAGAACGGCACCGCCCTGGTGTTCTTCGCGCCCTTCACGGACTCGGCGCCCTGGAGCTGACGCGCGTAGTACGCCTGCGCCTGCTTGTTGCCCGAGCCGCGGTTGACGTCGGAGTCGAAGCGGAGGAGCGAGACGTTGAGCCAGCGGAACTCCGAGCCCTTCACGCCGTTGTTGTCCAGGCTGCTCCAGGAGCAGCTGCCACGGGAGGCGGTGTCGTCCGACGAGCCCGACTTGCCCGACTTCGCCTTGGGTACGAGGTTGTCGAGCGTCTTGTTCGACAGCACCCCGCACGCCTTCGGCAGCTTCTTGTACGCGGCGGGCTGCACGGTCGGAGAGGGGCTCGCGGATCTCTTGCCGGAGCCACTGCTCGCGGTCTGCTTCGCCGGGCTGGCGTCGGAGCCGGAGCCCGAGGAGCAGCCGGCGGCGACGAGCACCACGGGGACGGCGGCGGCGCAGACGAGGGCACGGCGCAGGCGCCTGGTTCGCTCGTCACGCTGATCACGACGGTCGTCTCGCTGAGCTGCTTGCTGCATGGTTCCTTCACTCACGACGCTCGGGGTTCCTGCGGTCGGATCGGGTCCGAGGAGTCACCGTACGCGGTGAAGGAGCTGTGCGGTTTTGGTTCGCGGGCTTTACGTACGGTCCCCAAGAGGTCCGCGGGACCGCTAACTGCTCAGTGAATCGGCCAGCCGAGCGGCCAGATTCCGCGCCCTGTCCTGCATTTCCTTGCTGTCCGGGGTGACGCCGGTGCCCGTCGGCTGCTCCGCGTACTCGATGGTCACGAGCACGTTGGACGTGCGAAACACCACAGTCACGGTGCGCTCTTCGGCCGGTGAACCGG
Organism: Streptomyces sp. NPDC046805; assembly: GCF_040645355.1. Classification (NCBI taxonomy): domain Bacteria; kingdom Bacillati; phylum Actinomycetota; class Actinomycetes; order Kitasatosporales; family Streptomycetaceae; genus Streptomyces; species Streptomyces sp. NPDC046805. The sequence goes on from NZ_JBEYYC010000062.1 coordinate 2,829, forward strand.
AGCCGTTGAGCTGGTCGTCGAGGAAGGCCTCGTCGCCGAGACCGGCGAGCGCGCGGGGCTGGAGGTCGGCCGCGGAGGTCCCGTCGGAGCCGGGCGTCGAGGCCGAGTCGGACGGTGCGCCACTCGGCGCCGAGGCCGAGGCGAGCGCGGACGGTGAGGCGGGTGTGGAGGTTGCGGCGGACGCGGGGGCGGATGTGGAGGTGGCGGCGCTGGGTTCGGCGAGGTGGGCGGCGGCCTCCTTGCCGGCGAAGATCTTCTGTGCCTGGCTGTCGTCGCTGACGGCGTTGTCGTACGACACGACCCGCTCGAAGTCGACGAGGAGGTGGTCGGTGGCGCCCGGGGAGTCCACCTTCCACTGGCAGCCGACCTTCCTGTCGGTGTCGTACGTCAGCGTCGCCTGGCCGTCGTAGGCGTTGTCGCGCTGGTCCGGGTCGGTGATCTGCCGGATGCCGGGCAGGAGCGAGTCGAGGGTGCCGTGGCTGACCGCTTGGCAGGCCTCGGGGAGCGTGCGGTACTTGCCGGGCTGGGCCGCGGCGGTCGCGGCGCTCGCGTCGCCGGGGTTGGAGTTGTCCGTCGACGCGTTGTCGCCCGAGCCGCTGCTGCAGCCGGCCAGCAGGGCCGCGAGGAGTGCGGCGGTGCCGGGTACGACGTATGCCTTCCGCTGCACGGTCAGGCTCCTCTCGACGGTGTCCGTGCGCCGGCGTCTGCCCGTGCGACGGTCGGTGTACGGCCGATCCCTCAGTGTCCCCGCTGGATATTCGCTTGCCGCAGCGGGGCGCCTCCTGGGGACAATGTGTATCGCACGCACTGCTGTGAACGCCGGTCCGTTGTCCCTTTTCGTCGACCTTGGCGCCGCTTTTGCGTTGTGTTTCTGTTGAGGCTTTTGTCGTGTTTCCGGGGGAATGAGGAAGATATGTCGTACGTCGAAATGCCGGGCGCCAAGGTCCCCATCCGCATGTGGACCGACCCCGCGACGGTCGAGGACGTGGCGCTGCAGCAGCTCCGCAACGTCGCCACGCTGCCCTGGATCAAGGGCCTGGCGGTCATGCCGGACGTGCACTACGGAAAGGGCGCGACGGTCGGCTCGGTCATCGCCATGCAGGGGGCGGTGTGTCCGGCGGCGGTGGGCGTCGACATCGGCTGCGGGATGTCGGCGGTGAAGACGTCCCTGACGGTGAACGACCTTCCCGGGGACCTGTCGCGCCTGCGGTCGAAGATCGAGCAGGCCATTCCGGTGGGGCGGGGGATGCATGACAGCCCCGTGGATCCGGGGCGGTTCCACGGGCTGGCCACCTCGGGGTGGGACGGCTTCTGGGGGCGGTTCGACGGGGTCGCCGAGGCGGTGAAGTTCCGCCACGATCGCGCCGAAAAGCAGATGGGAACGCTCGGGAGTGGCAACCACTTCATCGAGGTATGCGCGGATTCGGCCGGTTCTGTCTGGCTGATGCTCCACTCCGGCTCCCGGAACATCGGCAAGGAGCTCGCCGAGCACCACATCGGCGTGGCGCAGAAGCTCCCGCACAACCAGGGGCTGATCGACCGCGACCTCGCCGTCTTCGTCGCGGACACCCCGCAGATGGCGGCGTACGAGCACGACCTCTACTGGGCCCAGGAGTACGCGCGGAACAACCGCTCGATCATGATGGCGCTCCTGAAGGACGTGATCCGCAAGGAGTTCAGGAAGGCCAGGGTGACCTTCGAGCCCGAGGTGAGCTGCCACCACAACTACGTGAGCCGCGAGCGCTACGAGGGCATGGACCTCCTCGTCACCCGCAAGGGCGCGATCCGGGCGGGCTCCGGCGAGTACGGCATCATCCCGGGCTCCATGGGCACGGGCTCGTACATCGTGAAGGGCCTTGGCAACGAGAAGGCCTTCAACTCGGCCTCGCACGGCGCCGGTCGGCGCATGAGCCGCAACGCGGCCAAGCGCCGCTTCTCGACGCGGGACCTGGAGGAGCAGACGCGGGGCGTGGAGTGCCGCAAGGACTCCGGCGTCGTCGACGAGATCCCGGGCGCCTACAAGCCGATCGAGCAGGTCATCGACCAGCAGCGGGACCTAGTGGAGGTCGTGGCGAAGCTGAAGCAGTTCATCTGTGTGAAGGGCTGACGCCCGCCGCTCAGTGGCCGTGCCGTACCGCGTAGATCATCACGAACGCCACGATGTGGATGCCGAAGAGGAAGTACGCGAGGAAGTACCAGACCTTGCGCTCGTCCTTCGTCTCCTGGGCCAGGCGGCGCTGCTCGGCGGAGAGGTCGGGCAGCGCTCCGGCATCCTGCTCGGGCATCACCGCTCCCGGTGCACCTTCGTGTTCGACGCCTGGGCGCGCGGGCGCAGGACCAGGAGGTCGACGTTGACGTGGCTGGGGCGGGTCACCGCCCAGGCGATCGTGTCAGCCACGTCGTCGGCGGTGAGGGGCTCGGCCACGCCTTCGTAGACCTTCGCGGCCTTCTCCTCGTCGCCGCCGAAGCGGGTCAGGGAGAACTCGTCGGTCTTGACCATGCCGGGCGCGATCTCGATGACGCGAACCGGGCGGCCGACGATCTCCAGGCGCAGGGTCTCGGCGAGGACGTGCGCGCCGTGCTTGGCGGCCACGTAGCCCGCGCCGCCCTCGTACGTCGCGTGACCGGCGGTCGAGGAGACGACCACGATCGTGCCGTCGCCGCTCGCCTCCAGCTTCGGGAGCAGGGCCTGGGTGAGGTTCAGGGTGCCGATGACGTTGGTCTCGTACATCGTGCGCCACTGGGCCGGGTCGCCGGTGGCGACCGGGTCGGCGCCGAGCGCGCCGCCCGCGTTGTTGACCAGCACGCCGACGGTCTGGAAGGCGGTGGCGAACTCGTCGACCGCCGCCCGGTCGGTGACGTCCAGCTGGTACGCCACGGCGTCGTGGCCCCCCGCGGTGAGCTCCGCCGCCAGCGCCTCGATGCGGTCCTTGCGGCGGGCGGTGAGCACGACCCGGTAGCCGGCCTCGGCGAGCTTGCGGGCCGTGGCGGCGCCGATGCCGCTGCTCGCACCGGTGACGACGGCGATGCGGGAGGCGGCGGTGGGTGCGGCGGGGGCCATGGGCTGCTCCTCGGGCGGGTGTACGAAAGTCTGCGCCCAGAGTAGGGGACGGGGGTGGAGGGTCGGTGCGGTGCGGGGGGTGCTCCGGTGGTGCTCAGGCGCCGCTTCGGGGTGCCCACATCAGCACGGCCATTCCCGCGAGGCAGATCAGCGCGCCGGTGATGTCCCAGCGGTCGGGCCGGTAGCCGTCGGCGACCACGCCCCACAGGAGCGAACCGGCGATGAAGATCCCGCCGTACGCGGCCAGTACGCGGCCGAAGTGGGCGTCGGGCTGGAAGGTGGCCACGAAGCCGTAGGCACCGAGCGCCAGCACACCCCCGGCGGCCCACAGCCAGCCGCGGTGCTCACGCACGCCCTGCCAGACCAGCCAGGCGCCGCCGATCTCGAAGAGCGCGGCGACGACGAACAGGGCGGCGGAGCGGAGGATCGGCATGCCCGCAGCCTGCCATGCGCGCTGTCACCTGTTGGACGGCGCCTGTCGGCGACCTCGCGGGGGATATATCCGTATGTCAGTCGGATACGGCCGTACGTCAGCCGTACGTCATACGGATCGCGCGACGGAGTGGGTGTGCCATGCGGTGGACGAGAGTGCTTGTGGTGTGGGGTGCGGTGCTGACAGTGATCGCGGGCGCAGGTTCCGCGCGGGCGGGCGGACGCTCCGCCACTCCCGAGGCCGATCTCTCGTATCACGGTTCGGCGGTGATGACCGGGCATCGGGTCGACGTGCGGCTGACGCCGCGCAACCAGGGGCCGGCCGCCGTCTCGGGTGCGAGCGTGCAGCTGCGGTGGTCGGCGCCGCTCGCGGACCGGCAGCAGCTGCCCGCGGGGTGTGCACGGACGGGCGAGCGGGCGCTGGTGTGCGGGACGGGGCCGCTGGAGGCGGACGGGCTGGGGGATCAGATCCGGCTGGGGGTGGTGCTCAAGGGCAAGCCGTCGGAGGTCACGCTGGAGATCGACACGGTGTGGAGCGGCGGCACGGTCGATCGTGACCGGACCAACGACCGGTCACGGGTGATGATCCTCGGCACGGGGGACGAGTACTCCTTCTGAATTCTGAGTGCGTCGGCGAATTCTGGGTGCGGCCGCTAGCGGACGCCTTGCGCGTATGCCGCCGGCGACACGCCCACCGTGGCCGTGAAGTCCCGTACCAGATGGGCCTGGTCGGCATATCCGAGGTCGGCGGCCAGTGCCGCCCAGTCCACCGTGCGGTCGGTCTCGGCGCGCTCCAGGGCCTCGTGGATGCGGTAGCGCAGGATCGCCCACTTGGGGCCGACGCCGACGTAGGCCGCGAACAGGCGCTGGAGCAGTCGTGCGGAGATGCCCTCGGCGCGGGCGAAGTCGCCGACGCGGCGGATCGTGCGGTCGGTGCGGATGCGGTCGACCAGGGTGGCCGCGAGGGCGGCCTGCGGGTCGGGGCGGAGATCGAGCCCCAGGAGGAACGCGTCCAGGGCGGCGATGCGGGCGGCCTCGTCGTCCGGGGTGAGGACGGCGCCGACGTCGGCCGTCGGGAGGGCCTGGGGGGAGCGGATCCGCTTGCCCGTCCACGCGCTCACCGGCCGCTCGGGCGCGACGCAGCGGAAGGCGCCCGGCCGGAACCTGATGCCGCACACCCGGCCCCGCCCCTCCAGCTTCTGGGTGAACAGGCCGGTCGGGATGCCCGCGATCTCGACGAAGGGCTCCTCGCCCGAGAACTGCTGGAAGACGATGTGGACCGCGGGGTGCGGGACCACGTGGGAGACGTACGGCTCGGGCAGGTCCCAGTCGATCAGCCAGTAGTGCTCCACATAGGGGCGGAGGGGCTCGGCGGGCTCCGGACGGCGGAAGTCCACACGGGAGAGGAACTCCGCGGCGCCGACGATGCCTCGATGGTCACGTCGGTCACGGCGTCGGGCGGCCATGTCCGGATCGTAGGGCGGGGCACTGACAGCCGGCGGACGAGCGGTCACGGAAGAGCGGAATAGCGGACGCGGGGCTGTGGTTTGAGGTTATAGTTTAATCGTCAACAATTTGGAGGTTGGGCGAGCATGCAGTTCGGGATCTTCAGCGTCGGCGACGTCACGCCGGACCCCACCACGGGCCGTACGCCGACGGAGCGTGAGCGCATCAAGGCCATGGTCGCGATCGCGCTCAAGGCCGAGGAGGTCGGCCTGGACGTCTTCGCGACCGGCGAGCACCACAACCCGCCGTTCGTGCCGTCGTCGCCGACCACGATGCTCGGCTACATAGCCGCCCGGACCGAGAAGCTGGTCCTGTCCACGTCCACCACGCTGATCACCACCAACGACCCGGTGAAGATCGCGGAGGACTTCGCGATGCTCCAGCACCTGGCCGACGGGCGGATGGACCTGATGATGGGCCGCGGCAACACCGGCCCGGTCTACCCCTGGTTCGGGCAGGACATCCGGCAGGGCATCAACCTGGCCGTCGAGAACTACGCCCTGCTGCACCGGCTGTGGCGCGAGGACGTCGTCGACTGGGAGGGGCGGTTCCGGTCGCCGCTGCAGGGCTTCACGTCCACGCCCCGGCCGATGGACGGCGTACCGCCCTTCGTCTGGCACGGCTCCATCCGCTCGCCGGAGATCGCCGAGCAGGCCGCGTTCTACGGCGACGGCTTCTTCCACAACAACATCTTCTGGCCGGCCACCCACACCAAGCGCATGGTCGAGCTGTACCGGACCCGGTACGCGCACTACGGGCACGGCACGCCCGAGCAGGCGATCGTCGGGCTCGGCGGCCAGGTGTTCATGCGCCGCAACTCGCAGGACGCGGTGCGCGAGTTCCGGCCGTACTTCGACAACGCGCCGGTGTACGGGCACGGGCCCTCCCTGGAGGACTTCACGGACCAGACGCCGCTGACCGTCGGCTCCCCGCAGCAGGTCATCGAGAAGACCCTGTCCTTCCGCGAGTACGCCGGTGACTACCAGCGGCAGCTGTTCCTCATGGACCACGCCGGGCTGCCGCTGAAGACCGTCCTGGAGCAGCTCGACATGCTGGGCGAGGAGGTCGTGCCGGTGCTGCGGAAGGAGTTCGCGAAGGGGCGTGGGGCGGACGTGCCGGAGGCGCCGACCCACCAGTCCCTGCTGGCGGCCGCCACTTCGCAAGCCGCTGCGGAAACCGCCTCGGCGTCCGCCTCGGACGGGGTGAGCGCCGTATGAAGCTCGTCGTCGTCTCGGCGGGGCTGAGCGTGCCGTCCTCCACGCGGCTGCTCGCCGACCGGCTGGCCGCCGCCGTCGGGCGGCGGGCTCCGGTGGAGGTCCAGGTCGTCGAGGTGCGCGAGCTCGCCGTGGAGATCGCGCACCACCTCACCAACGGCTTCCCGGGCGGGTCCCTGGCGGCCGCGCTGGACGCGGTGACGCGGGCGGACGGGCTGATCGTCGTCACGCCCGTCTTCTCCGCGTCGTACAGCGGGCTGTTCAAGTCCTTCTTCGACGTGCTGGAGAAGGACGCGCTGGCGGGCAAGCCGGTGCTGATCGCGGCGACGGGCGGTACGGCTCAGCACTCGCTGGTCCTGGAGCACGCCCTGCGTCCGCTCTTCGCCTACCTGCGGGCCGTGGTCGCCCCGACCGCCGTGTACGCGGCCTCGGAGGACTGGGGCGCGGAGGGGCTGGCCGAGCGGATCGAGCGGGCCGCCGTGGAGCTGGCGGCGCTGATGACGGGACTGTCGGCGGCCGCGCCCGCCGGCGAGCCTGCTGCCGGGGACGGCATGCGTGTGGTGCCGTTCGCGGAGCAGCTGGCCAGGCTCGGGCAGGGGACCGGCATCCCGGATCCGCGGCGGGAGTCCACGGTGAGAGGGCGGTAGGCCTCTGTCGCCGGTTGCCCGTGTGACGGTGAGAGCCGGGTAAAAAGGGTGATCGTAGGCCCGCTCGGCTCCGCCGGAGCGCCACCGGCCTTGGCAGACTGAGTACGTGCCCCAGACTGTGCTGCTCGCCGAAGACGACCGTGCCATCCGTCATGCCCTGGAGCGTGCCCTGACCCTGGAGGGCTACGCGGTGACGGCGGTCGCCGACGGTGTCGAGGCGCTCGCGCAGGCCCACCGTACGCCGCCGGACGTCCTGGTCCTCGACGTGATGATGCCCGGGATCGACGGGCTGCAGGTGTGCCGCGTGCTGCGCGCCGAGGGCGACCGTACGCCGATCCTGATGCTCACCGCGCTGGTGGAGACGGCCGACCGGATCGCCGGGCTGGACGCGGGGGCCGACGACTATGTCGTCAAGCCCTTCGACGTGGAGGAGGTCTTCGCCCGGCTCCGGGCCCTCCTGCGCCGCACCGCCCCGCTGAACGGCGACGCGAGCGGCGCGAACAGCGGTGGGAGCACCGGCGGCTCCGATCCCGCGCGGGACGTCCAGACGCCCGGGCGGCAGGTGGAGGCCGCCGGGCTGCGCATGGACCTCCAGGCGCGCCGTGCCTGGCGCGGCACGCGTGAACTGGAGCTGACCCGCACCGAGTTCGAGCTGCTGGAGCTGCTGGTCCGCAACGCGGGGATCGTGCTGGACCACTCCACCATCTACGACCGCATCTGGGGCTACGACTTCGGACCCGGCTCCAAGAACCTCGCCGTCTACGTCGGCTATCTGCGCCGCAAGCTCGACGAGCGCGGCGCGCCGCAGCTGATCCACACCGTCCGGGGCGTGGGTTACGTGCTGCGGGAGGACTGACGTGGGCCGCCTCGGGCGGCTGCCGGCCGGGCGCCGGTCCAAGCTGGTGTCGCTGCGCACCACCTTCGCCGTGTCCTTCGCGGCCGTCACCGCCGCGGTCACGATCCTCGTCGGCATCCTGTCGTACGGCGCCGCCGCCCGGCTGGTCCGCGTCGACCAGCAGTCGGTGTTCACGCAGGTCGTGCAGGACGTGCGGGACGAGGTGCGGCAGCACAGGATGCTGCCGCAGGACTTCTCCTCCTCCCGGTCGGGGCACGACGTGGTCCGGCCCAGCCGGACCGATGTGCAGGTGCTCGGCGCGCGGGGGCAGATCGTCGACCACGGCAGTCCGGTGCTGCCCGTCACCGCCCGCGACCAGGCGGTCGCCGGGGCGGCCGGGGCCGGGAGGACGGTCGAGTACAAGGACGTACGGGTCGGGGACGACCTGTTCCGCATCGCCACCGTCGCGCTCGGCGACGGGCGGGGCGCCGTGCAGGTCGCGCAGGAGTTCAGCGACACCGAGGACCTGCTGCGGGCGCTGCAGCAGCGGACGCTGGCGCTGACGTCGGCGGTCGTGGTCGCCGCCGGGCTGTTCGGCTGGTGGCTGGCCCGCCACATCACCCGACGCCTGGTCATGCTCACCGCGGCCGCCGAGAACGTCGCCCGCACCGGCCGGCTGGACATCGAGGTGCCGGTGGCCGGGCTCGACGAGGTGGGGCGGCTGGGCCGGGCCTTCGACCGGATGCTGGGCCGTCTCGCGCAGTCGGAGGAGGACCAGCGCCGCCTGGTGCAGGACGCCGGGCACGAGCTGCGCACGCCGTTGACCTCGCTGCGTACGAACATCTCCCTGCTGCGCCGCATGGGCGAACTGCCGCCCGCCACCCGCGACGAGCTCGTCGCCGACCTCACCCAGGAGGCGCGGGAGCTGACCGACCTGGTCAACGAGCTCGTCGACCTCGCCGCCGGGCAGTCCGACGCCGAGCCGCCGCAGCGGGTGGACCTCGCCGACATCGCCGAGGACGTGGTGGGCGTGGCCCGCCGCCGTACCGGGCGGGAGATCGAGCTGCGGGTGAGCGGTGACGCGACGACCGAGGGCCGGCCCGGCATGCTCCAGCGCGCGATGTCCAACCTGGTGGAGAACGCCGCGAAGTTCGACCGCGGCGGTAAGGCGCCCATCGAGGTCGTCATCACCGGGCCCGCCAGGTCCGCCCGGGCCGGCACGGTCCGCGTCGAGGTCCTCGACCGTGGACCCGGCATCGCCGACGGTGACCTGATCCGCATCTTCGACCGCTTCTACCGCGCCGCCGACGCCCGCTCCCAGCCCGGTTCGGGCCTCGGCCTGTCCATCGTGCGGGAGGTCGCCATGGCGCACGGCGGGGCCCCGTTCGCCTTCCGCCGGGAGGGCGGCGGCTCGGCGATCGGGTTCACGGTCGGCGGGGTCATCCCGGACAAGCCGTAGCGCTACGAGGGGTTCTGCCGGCGCCGGGTGAGGGAGGGCAGGGACGGCAGGGCGGGCGGGTCGAGGAAGCCCTCGGCGCGGGCGCTCGCGAGGCCGATGCGCGGGATGTCGCTGCTCTTCGCGAAGAGCAGGAACCGCGGCTCCCACACCGGCCGGTACTTGGCGTTGGCGCGGTACAGGGACTCGATCTGCCACCAGCGGGAGAAGAAGGTCAGGACGGAGCGCCACAGGCGCAGCACCGGCCCGGCGCCGAGCCGCGAGCCGCGTTCGAAGACCGAGCGGAACATCGCGAAGTTGAGGGAGACCCGGCGTATGTCCAACTCGGCCGCGTGCAGCAGCAGTTCGACGGCCATGAACTCCATCAGGCCGTTCTCGCAGGCGCGGTCGCGGCGCATCAGATCGAGGGAGAGGCCGTGCTCGCCCCAGGGGACGAAGCTGAGCAGCGCCCGCGGTTCGCCGTCGGCGTCCCGGCACTCCAGCATCATGCAGCGGCCGTCGGCCGGGTCGCCGAGGCGGCCGAGCGCCATCGAGAAGCCGCGCTCGGTGGCGCCGTCGCGCCAGGCGTCGGCGCGGTCGATCAGCAGCGCCATCTCGTCGTCGGGTATGTCCTCGTGGCGGCGTATGCGCACGGTGTACCCGGCACGCCGGACGCGGTTGTGCGCCTGCCGTACGACGCGCATGGCGCGCCCTTCGAGGGTGAAGTCGGCGAGGTCGACGATGGCCTCGTCGCCCAGCTCCAGGGCGTCCAGGCCGTGCCGGGCGTAGATGGTGCCGGCCTCCTCGCTCGCGCCCATCACGGCGGGGGTCCAGGCGTGCCGGCGGGCCTCGGCGAGCCAGGCGTCGATGGCGCCGGGCCAGGCCTCGGGGTCGCCGATCGGGTCGCCGGAGGCCAGGCTGACGCCGCCGACCACGCGGTAGGCGATGGCGGCCTTGCCGCTGGGGGAGAACAGGGCGGTCTTGTCGCGGCGCAGGGCGAAGTAGCCGAGGGAGTCGCGGTCGCCGTTCTTGTCGAGCAGGGCGCGCAGCCGGCGCTCGTCCTCCTCGCGGAGCAGCGCCTCGCCACGCGGGGCGCGGAAGCACGCGTACAGGACGAGCAGGAAGGTCGCCGCGATCATGACGTTGATGATCACGTCGACCCAGCGGGGCGCGTCCACGGCGGCGATCCGGTCGGCGAGCGGGCCGACGCTGACCCCGCGCAGCAGGGTGTAGGCGATCCGGTCCTGGAGGGTGGCTCCGGGCAGGTTGTTGGTCGCGCTGACGAGCAGCGTGCCCAGGATGCCGCTGACCAGGATGCCGCCCGCGCCGACGGCCAGCGCGAGCCGCGGGTTGGAGCGGTCGCCGATGGCGTTGAACTCCCGGCGGCCGATCAGCAGCGCGGCCACGAACAGGCCGGTGAGCGCGGTGGAGATCCAGTTGAAGACGTGGTTCTGGTAGGAGTCCTGGGTCAGCGCGGCCGCGTAGAGGCAGAAGAGGGGGGCGGCGAGCAGCAGGTTGAAGACCCAGGCGGCCCGCTTGCGGCGCCGCATCACCACGGCGAGGAACAGCGAGAGCGCCGCCGAGGGCAGGCCCGCGGTGGCGAGGTACGGGGTGAAGAACTCGCCCGCGCTGTGCTCCCGCACCTCCTCGCGGAAGGGCAGCGACAGGACCGCGACGATGTTGAGCACGGCGAGCAGCCGCAGGTACCAGACGGTGGCGGTCGCGGCGCGTGCCCTGAGCCGGGGGACGTCGGCCCTGAGCGTGCGGAGCGGGCTGAGGGGGTTGCGCCGAGCGCGGTCCTGTGGGGAAATCAGGGTCGGCTCCTGTGCGGGCATGGTGACGGGTCACCTTGGGGGAGGGGACGGGGCATCGCCGACCCTACCTCCACCCTACGGTTTGTAGGGTCATCGTGAACGAGTCAGTACGAAAGCGCCGAGCACAGGCCCCCGGGGCTGCCCACGGGGATCACTCGGCCCGGTCCGTACGCCCCCGCGCCGCCGCCAGATGCCACGCCAGGTTTCCCAGCGCCGCCCCCGCCGCCACCGCCGCGACGATCACGCCGGCCGTGGTCAGCCCGTCGCTGAAGAGGTGCGGCCGCGGGTCGAGGGTGTGCAGCCCGAAGCCGCACAGCTCGTACACCCCCGTGGCGGCGATGACGAGGCTCACGACGAGCAGGGCGACCGTGGGTACGAGGCCGTCGGCCGCCGCGGGGGCGCCCGGCTGCGGCCGCTGCGCGTCCTGCGTTTCCGTGCCCTGCATGGTTCCCCCGTTGAACAGGCGTTGAACAGACGTGTGGTCGTGGACAGTTGGGAAACCTACAGTACGTAGGGTCGACTCGGGCGGCTCCTGGGCCGGTGCCGTGCGGACATACATCAGTGCGGATATCGGCGCGGGTGTGAGAGTGGATGGGGGCGCGGGGCGGAGGGGTTCGGACGGGGTCAGACGGTCAGGATGCGTTCAGGAAGTCGCTGGCACCGTCGGGTCTCATGACTCATGACACGTCCGAGACCTCCGCCGTCACGCAACAAGACAGCGGCCCCACCCGGCACCGGCTTCGCCCGGGCTGGAACAAGGTGCCCGAAGTCACCGTCTACTTCTGGATCATCAAGGTGCTGTGCACCACGGTCGGCGAGACCGCGGCCGACCTGCTCAACGAGAAGGCGGGCCTGGGCCTGACAGGCGTGTCGGTGCTGATGAGCGCCCTGCTCGCGGTCGTCCTGGTGGTGCAGTTCCGCACGAGCGCCTACAAGGCGGGCGTGTACTGGCTCGCCGTGGCCCTGATCAGCGTGGTCGGCACCCTCATCAGCGACAACCTCACCGACAACATGGGCGTCCCGCTGGAGACGTCCACGACGGTGTTCGCGATCCTGCTCGCGGTCGTGTTCGCCGTCTGGTACCGGCGTGAGCGCACCCTGTCCATCCACAGCATCGACACCACCCGCCGTGAGGCGTACTACTGGCTGGCGGTGCTGTTCACCTTCGCCCTCGGTACGGCGGCCGGCGACCTGGTCTCCGAGCGCATGGCCCTCGGCTACTGGCTCTCCATCGTCATATTCGCCCTCGCCATCGGGGCCGTGGCGGTCGCGCACTTCGCGCTGGGGCTCGACGCCGTGTGGAGCTTCTGGATCGCCTACATCCTCACGCGCCCCCTCGGCGCCTCGATCGGCGACTACCTCTCCCAGCCCACCGGCAACGGTGGCATCGGCCTCGGCACCGTCATCACCAGCGCGCTGTTCCTGACGGTCATCCTCGGTCTGGTCGTGTATCTGGCGGCGACACGCAGGGACGTCACCGAGCCGGAGCGGGCGCTCCACCAGACGGCCTGACCGGCGCGCGAGCTGTTCAGGATGCGTTCAGGATGTGACTGACAAGGTCGGGCACCACGGCCATCGCCTGCGGTCGGCCGTTGTCGCAGGGCGCCT
>NZ_JBEYYC010000063.1:0-14233 GCF_040645355.1 Streptomyces sp. NPDC046805
GATCAGCTAGAACAGCACGTGCAGCCAGAACGGCAAGCGCAGCAAGAACGGCCGGAACAGCCAGAGCGGCTGGATCGGCCGCCCCCAGCAACGCAAGAGGTGGACTGAGTGAAGAAGTGGATCGCCGCGGCCAAGGCCGAACTCGACATCGACCTTGATGTGGATGTCGCCGAACTGCTCGACATGACCAAGGTGGTGGCGCACGAAGTGGCGCGTCCCGCCGCTCCGTTGACCTCCTTCCTGGTCGGCTACGCCGCCGCGCAGGCGGGCGGCGGACCGGAGGCGGTCGCCGAGGCCAGCCGCAAGGTGACGGCTCTGGCCGAGCGCTGGGCGGCCGAGCGAGGGGACGAACCGGAGTCCTCCTGAGCGACGACGCGACGCCCGTGGCGGCACCGGCTGTGCGGTGCCGTCATGGGCGTCCTCTGCTGGTACGGCGACTCCGCGCCGCCGCGAGAGCCCGCGCCGCACCTGGGCAAAACACCCTTGTGCTGAAACGGGATCGCTACTGTGGGGGCCCATGAGCACCAGGCTGCCGCGGTCCGCGGTTCCCCGACTCGCAGGCTCGGTCGTCCTCGGAGCGGTGGCCGGCGCGATCGTCGGCGCACTGCAGGGCGCGCAGCTCGGTGTCTTCGTCGGCATCGCCGCGGCGGAGACCCTGTTCGTCCTGGCAGGCTGGGTCGTGTTGTGGCCCATGGACTCCGCCGCCACCCGTCACAACGCGAGGCGCGAGGACTTCCGGCCCCTCACCGATGAACTCGTCGTCGTCGCGGCCGCCGTGTGCGGACTCATCGGCATCGTGACGCTGCTCCTGCTCGGCAAGTCAGGTATCGGCCACGTCGCGGCGGCCGTCTCGGTCGTAGGCGTCTTCATGGCCTGGGCGTCACTGCACCTGATGTACGCCACCCGCTACGCCTTCCTGTACTACTCGGAGGCCGCGCCCGGGATCGACTTCAACTCCGACATCCCGCCCGCGTACCGGGACTTCTTCTACTTCAGCTACGACCTCGGCATGACCTACCAGGTCTCCGACACCGCGGTCTCCAGCCCGACGATCCGCTCCGTGGTGCTGCGGCACAGCCTCCTCTCGTACCTCTTCGGGACGAGCATCCTGGCGACCACCATCAACCTCGTCACCGGCATCGTCACGGGCTGAGCCGACCGCCGCCGCCCTTGTTAGCGTCCCGGTCATGAACGACAGCGTGTACGTGGGCAACGCGGGCGAGGACGCCGTACTGGACCGGGGCTGGCTGCTCGGGCACTTCAAGGAGGCCGGCGACGCTCGCCACAGTGACGCGGTGGAGGTCAAGTGGGGCGTCCACCCGCGCGGTGACGTACGAGGGCAATGGGTGCGGGGTGAGCAACGCACGGCGCTGCTGGTGCTCATCAGCGGCCGATTCCGCGTCGAGCTTCCCGGCCGCAGCGTGCTGCTCCGGCGCCAGGGGGACTACGTCGTGTGGGGCCGGGGCGTGGACCACTCCTGGGTCGCGGAGGAGGAGTCGGTGGTGCTGACCGTGCGCTGGCCGTCCGTTCCCGGCTACGCGCTGCAGCAGGAGCAGCAGGAGCAGCAGGAGGACCCGGCGTCGGAAAGCACGGTGCCGCAGAGCCCGGCGTCGGTCAGCGCGACGCCGGGCTGACCGAGGCGGCGGGCAGCGGCTCGCCGGTGCGCGGCATCGGCACGGAGCAGGGGCGCAGTCGGCCTGGAACCCCGGTCTCGATGTCGGCGACCAACTGCCGCAGCGCGGCGGAGCCGTGCGGCGCGGGCAGCCCGTCGTCCAGGGTGGCCAGGGCACGCCGGGCGCGGCGCCAGGCGCGGCCCGTGTGCCCGCGCCGGTAGTCGACCAGGGCCAGGGCGTGGCGGGCGAGGACGGTCGCCCAGAGGTCGTCGCGCACGCCGGGATGAGCGGCCAGGGCGCGGTGGGCGCTGCGCCATGCGGCCGCCGGGGCGAAGCCGGCCTGGGTCACGGCCAGAGCGGCCCGGCTGACGGCCGGTGAGGGTCCGCCGGGGGCGTACGCGGGGATGACGTCGGCGGCTTCCCGGAAGTGCGCGGCGGCGCCCTCGGCATCCTGCAGGCGCAGCGCCAGCAGGCCCTGAACGTGGGCGATACGGCCCACGGTGGCGTCGTCACCGGCCGAGACCGCGGCCGGCCAGGCCCGGCCCAGCAGGGTACGGGCCGTCCGCGGATCGCTGCCCACGGTCAGCCAGGCGGCCAACCACAGCGCACGCACCATCACGGGGCCGTCGTCGTCGCACAGGGGGAGCAGCCGCGTGAGATGGGCCCGGCCCTCCTCGGCCCTGCCGTACACCGCCCACCAGAACCACAGGTTGACCACCGTTTCCAGGGCCGCCTCGGCGTGATCGGTCCGGATCAGGGCGTACTGGACCATCGCCGTGAGATCGGCTTGTTCGTCCTGGACGATGTGTACGGCCTGGCGCTGGTCCCCGGTGCTCCAGAGGTTCTCGGCCACCTCGGCGACGCCGCGGCAGTGCAGCACGCGCCGCTCGGCGGCCACCGGGAACTCGCCCGCCTCCCTGAGCCGTTCGGCGCCGAACTCCCGTGCCGCCCGCGTCATCCGGTAACGGGGCTGCCGTACGCCGCCCGGATCGTTCACCGGCTCCAGCACTCCGACGGCCGCCAGCTGGGCAAGGTACGCGGGCACCCGGTGCGGTTTCACGCCGCCGCCGGCGCACAGATACGTCGCCGTCGTCTCGGCGAAGGAGCCCTCGAAGATGCTGGCCCGTCCCCACACCGTGCGCAGCCCCCGCTCGCACAGCACATAGCTGGCGCCGACCGCCTCCCGCAGCGACCGGTGGCGCCGTACGGCCGGGTGCGGGCTCGACAGCCAGCACTGGTGGCGCTCCAGCAGTTCCGCGAGTTCGCCGACCGAGTGACGGGTCGTCTGCGCGGCGGCCAGCTCGATGGCGAGGGGAACGCCCTCCAGCAGCCGGCACACCTCCTGCGCCGCCTCCGGTTCGACCTCCTCGGTGCCGGGTTCGCCCGCCATGGCGCGGGCCCGGGCGAGGAACAGCTCCACGGCCGGCGCCGGACCGTCGTGGTCGTCCGGCGCCTCCACGCACAGGGGTGCGAGCCGCAGCACGTGCTCGTCGCCCAGGCCGAGGACGCGGCGCGAGGTCACCAGCACATGCAGGGCCGGCATGGCCATCAGCAACTGCTGCACCAGGTGCAGGCATTCCGCGTGCCCTGGGTCCACGTCGTCCAGGAACAGCAGGACGCGCTGGGCACACGGGGCGTGCGGGCCGCGGAGCGCGCGCGTGACGTCCCGCGCGTCCGGGCGCGGTCGCTTTCCGGTGAGGGCCTGGAGGACCGTCGCGCTCAGGGTGCCCGGCCCGGCCGGACCCGTGCCCTGCCAGCGCACCCGCACGATCCGGCGCTGGGCCTCGTCCGTCACGCGGGCCGCGACGGCGGCGGCCAGGCGGCTCTTCCCGACGCCGACCGGACCGGTCACCGTCACCAGCCGGTGCGCGGTCAGCATCCGGCGCAGGTCCGCCATCTCGCGCCCGCGCCCAACCAGTTCGTCGGGCACGCGGCCACCGGACGCGGTACGAATGCCGGAGCCGCCGACGTAAGTCCACACTGTCGCATCTCCCCGTACGTGATCGTCTCGAGTGCCGGACGACACAGCGGCGGGAGTCGGCGCTCTTCCAGTGCAGAACCGTCACTGCTGTGGCGTCACGGCAACCAACGCGCCACGCGTGCGCCGGGTAGCGCTGTCGCGGCGGGACCACACGCGGTGCTGAATGCTCAAACGTCCGTACGACTCATGCGTCCGTGTGACGCGCGCCTACCGCAGACGACGGCGTACGAGAAGGTCGAGCTGCCGGTAGGCGCGCTGCTGCGCGGCCGCGAGTTCGGCGGGGTCGATCCCCACCGACTGCAGCTCCCCGGCCGCAGCCTCCTCGGCCTCCCGCAACTCCACCACCGCGGCCGCGAGCTGCGCCTCGACGGCGGGGGAGGAGCCCGTCTCGTCGGCCAGGACGCGTTCCGCGCGGTAGGAGGCCTCGGCGCACGCGGACAGCGCGCGTTGCACGCGTACCGCCGCATGGCGGTGGAACACCAGCAGGGCGCAGGCCAGGCCGATGACGATGCCGACGATGCTGCCGACCATCCGGTCGTAGACGAGCGTCTTCGCCGGGGCCGGGGCGGACACGTCGCTCAGCAGCAGCGCCAGCGGGGTGAGGAAGACGACGCCCAGGCCGTAGTTCCGGGCGACGACGTATTCCATCAGGAACTCGAACAGCACGATCAGGCAGATGACGGCCACCGGGGCGGGGTGAGCCGCCAGCACGCCGATCGTGATCAGCAGGCCGGCCGCCGTGCCCAGGGTGCGCTGGATGGAACGCAGCACGGTCGCACGGACGTTGACGGAGTGCAGCACGGCGGCGGCGGAGAGCGCCGCCCAGTAACCGTGTCCGAAGCTCATGAAGGCGGCCACCCCGCCCGCGATCCCGGTGCCCAGGGTCATGCGGAGCGCGGGGACGACCAGCGCCCCGATGCCGCGCCGGCCGCCGAAGCCGTCCGCCGTCGCTCCCGCGCCGGCCGCCGGGGCGGTCGTCTCGACCGCCTCGACGGGTACGGCGGGAGGGAAGGCCTCCGGGGGCAGCGGAGGAAGCCGCCGGTACCGGACGGTGACGAGGCGGGCGTGCCGCCTCAGGCGGCGGGCCGTGGCGGTGTCGGGGGGCTGCGGGCGTACGGAGCGGATCAGCAGGGACCAGGCCAGGTCGGCCAGCGGCACACACCACTCCTGCTGCTCGATGTGGTGCCGGGCGGTGGCCGACGGTGTCAGGCCGAGGGACCGATAGGCCTGGAGCACGGAGCCGGTCGCCCGGTCCCGCAGCTGACCGCTGTCGCGCCTGCCGCCGCCCTGTTCGAGGAGCGCGGCGATGTCGCGCAGGGCCAGCGCGACCGCGAGCCGCTGCGGACGGTCCGGCTGCAGCGGCCACGCCGCCAGCGCCAGCACCCAGGCCGTGAACGCGCCCACCGCCGCCCATGCCGTCTGGATGAGGACGTCGCTGGGATGCGACGCGGAGCCGTTGGCCGCCACGGCGAAGGAGAAGAGCATCAGCACGGCGCCGAGCCCGGTCAGCTGTGTCGCGTCGCAGATGAACTTGGACAGCCCGGCCACCACCGCCATCGCCGCGATCACCGCGATCGCACCGGACACCTCGGTGTGCGGGTCGGTCAGCGCGGCGAGAGTCGAACCGAGGCCGACACAGGCGGTCATGGCCAGCGCGACCACGGCGAGGACACTCGCACGGCGCCGGTAGGGCAGGTTGCGCCCGAACGTGGTGGTGAAGGCGCCCAGCATGGGGAAGACGGCGAGTTCGGTGTGCCCGGTGAGCGCCAGCGGCAAGGCCGGCAGGGCCATGGCCAGCGCCGCGCGCAGAGCGAACGGGAACGCTCCGTCTACCTTGTGCAGGGTGAGCGCACCGCGCGGGGAGAGTACGCGCTTCACCTCTGCCACTGAAATTCGCAAGCCGGTCCTGGTCAGAATGGGAATCGGAATGGGAAAAAAAGGGGGCGTTGCTTTTGGGCGGGCCATCCGCGCCGAAGTCTAGTCCTTATCGAAGCACCCCTCGGTGAACCCGATTTTCGCAGATGTGCCGCGCGTTGCACGAACGGTGGAAGCCCAGTGGCCCGGCTCCACTCGCCCGCCCAAGCTGAAGGGGACCGGACCCGTTCGGAGGCGACCGACGGCGCGTCCGGGACCGACCCGATGGCAGAGGCAGGAGTTCCCCATGGCGAGTGACCCGACGCGACGCAACACCGGCTCCGTTCCCGCACGCCAGGCGTGGTGGACGGTGCACGACCCGGATGTGGAACTCCAGCATCTGTGGGGCGAGGTCAGCCGGTTGTTCGAGCGTGCGTCGGTGGAGCCGGCGGAAGTCCCCCGGAGCTGGATGCCGGTCGCGGAAGAGGAGGACAGGGGAGACGCCTACGTCGTACGCGCCGAACTTCCCGGAATCCCGCGCGAGCGCGTCGCGGTGGAACTGGACGGCAAAGAGCTGCACATCTCCGGGTCCGTGGACGAAAGCGGTGAAGGCGGTGCGCTGAGCCGCCGAAAGGGCTCCTTCTCGTACGGAATTCGGGTGCCCGGAGACGTCAACACCGAGGGAATCAAGGCCAATCTGCGCGACGGGGTGCTGACGGTGATCCTGCCCAAGTCCGGCGAGCCGGCCCGGCGCGCGATCGAGATCGGCGTCACGGACAACTGACGCGGTACCGGACGCGGGCACCCGGCACGGGCGCCTGACGCGGAACTCCCGGCCACTGCCGGATCCGTGAGCCCGGCCTCGCGCCCAGCCCTCGCCCTAGCTCTCCTCGGATCTGCGTGAGGGGTCGTCCAGCAGGCCGCTGCGCCGCAACAGCGCGTACCCCGCGCCGATTCCGATGGCCAGCGGCCAGTCGAGAACGCCGAAGACCCCCAACGCCCCGAGCCCGATGTACATGGGCAGACCGCCCTTGGCGGGCAGGAGGTGCGAGGACCCGTCCTCCGACGGCGCGGCCGACTGCTTCGGTTCGCGGCGTGAGCGTGCCGCCGGTGCGCTCTTGGTGGTCTTCCTGGGGCCGGACGATCGCTTCGTACTCGAGCTCGAACTCGACGATGCACTCCGGGTGGTCGTCTTCCGGGCTTTCGCGGGCACGAGGGCCTCCTTTCCGTGACGTGCACGGGGGTCGCCCTCGTGGCGCACGAGGACGTGTGGCCTGTAGACCCATCTTATAGCGTCTTGTGTTCATACGTCCGTTACGTCCATGGGAGTCGGGCCGATGCACGGAGTTGACCGGAGGGCAGTGGTGTGAGGCCGGCCGCGATCGTTCCCCAGCTCGTCGGCCTGGTCTCGGCACCGGTGGGCACGGCCCAGGCGGCCGCGCGAGACGGAGCCGGCCTCGTCACGCGGCTCGGCCGAGCCGCCCGGGCGGTGCTGTCGGACCTCTCCTCCGATCTCGCCGAGGCCGCTGCCGCACTCGCGGACGGCGGCGCCGGACGACAGCGCCGGCGGGTGTGGGCCGGACCGGGACGCGCGCACATCGAGGTCCGCGGACTCGCCGGACCCGACAAGACACCGAGCGGCGACCTGTCGGCGGCGGTGGTGCGTGACCTGTCCGCGAGGGAGGGCGTGTCCTGGGTGAAGGTCAACGCCGCATGGGGGCACGTGGTCGTCGCGTTCGACGAGGGGCTCGTCGCCGTGGACGAGCTGCTGCGTACGGTGGAGGAGACGGAACGGCAGCACGGCACCGGCACGGACCCGCTGCCCCGCGCCCTGTCCACGCTGCCCTTCGAGGAGGAACCGGCGGCATGGGCGAAGGCGTCCCTGGCCGCGGACTGCGCGGGCATCGCGCTGGTGGCGAGCCGGCTGCTTCGGCCGCTCGCCGCCCTGCCCGTGCCCGTCGTCCTCGTGGAGAGCCAGCCCCGGTTGCGGCGCGTGCTGGAGGACCGCATGGGCAAGCAGCGCACCGACCTCGTGCTCAGCATGGCCGGTGCACTCGCCCACTCCCTGGCGCAGGGGGTGGCGCCCCTCGCCCTCGACGCGGTGCAGCGCACGCTGCAACTGGGCGAGATCCGCGAGCGGTTGGAGGTGTGGCGGCAGCGCGAGGAAGAGCTGGTCGACGAGGGACGCGGGCTGGCCGAACAGCGCGCCCGGCTCCTGCCGCGGCCCGTACCCCTGCCGGACGGCCCGGTGGAGACGTATGCCGCCCGCACCTCCTCGGCGGCGGTGGCCGCCTCCGTCGGAATGGCGGGCTGGACCCGCGACATGACCGGCGCCGCGCGTGCCTTCCTCGCCACCCCGCCCAAGGCGGCCCGCATGGGACGCGAGGCCTTCTGTGCCCGGCTGGGGCGCGATCTGGCCCGGTCCGGCGTCGTCTCCATGGACGACACGGCCCTGCGCAGGCTGGACCGGGTGACGACCGTCCTCGTCGACGCCCCCGCCCTGCTCACCCAGCGGCCCCGCCTGCTCTCCGTACACGTCGGGGGCGAAGCGGACTCCGGCGAGGTGTGGCGAGCGGCGCACGACGTCCTCGCGGACCACGTTCCGGAAGACCTGCTCGGTCCCGGACCCTGGACCGGCGAAGGCTGGCGGCTGCAGCGCACCCCAGGGGACACGAGCACCCGGCCGGACGACCCGTCAGGCCTGAACCTCGACGTGTACGACCCGTACGGCACCCACCTGGGCCGGGTGCTGGTCAGCTGCGACCTGGACCCGCTCGCCCACGCAGTCGTGGAGGCCGCCGGTTCCACCGACACCCGGCTGCACCTCACCGACCACGTCGCCGTCGCCGAGCTCCTGCCCTGGGCCAGCCGGGTCCTGCCGACCGGCGAGGAACCCCTGGCCGACACGGTGCGCGCACTGCAGCGTGCGGGCGAGGTCGTCCTGCTGGTATCCCGCACCGACTCCGAGGCCCTGGCGCACGCCGACGTGGGCGTCGCGGTGCCGCCGGCCAGCGGAACCGGCACCGCCCACTGGTTCGCCGACCTGGTCTGCGGCCCACATCTCGGGGCGCTCTGGCGCATCCTCGACGCCACCCACACCGCCCGCATCGTCAGCACCAGGTCCGCGCATCTCGCCCTGGGCGGCTCCGCGCTCGGCGCGCTGGTCGCGGCCGTCGGAGCCCGCAGATCACCGCGTACCGTGTCCCTCTCTCCTGTGTACGGAGCCGCCTTCATGGCCCAGTGGTCCGGTGTCAGCGCCGCCCGCCGACTGGCCCAGCGGCCGCTGCCGCCGGAACGCCTGCACGTCGCCTGGCACGCCCTGGACACCCGGCAGACCCTGCACCGGCTGCGGAGCCTCGGCGCGTTCGACGCGGCACCCCCGGCACCCCGCCCCGCCGACCCCGCCGAACACCTCCCTGACGGCACCGGCCGACGGGCCGTGGACGAGGTGCGGCGCGTCGCCGACCGCACCGGGCTGACGTCCGCGGTGCGCGTCGGGGCCGAGCTGGTGAGCGCCGTCCGCGACGATCTGCGCGACCCCCTCACGCCCGTGCTCGGCTTCGGAGCCGTCGCGTCCGCCGTCGTCGGCTCCCGTATCGACTCGGCCCTCGTCTGCTCGGTGATGGCCGGAAACGCGGTGCTCAGCGGCGCGCAGCGGATGAGGGCCGACCGGTCCCTGCGCGGGCTGCTGTTCGCCGAGCAGCCGACGGCCCAGCGTCTTGACCCGTACACGGTGCGCTCGACCCACCTGCACCGGCCCACGACGCTGGACACCGTGGAGCGCGAGACCATCACCGCCGACGCCCTCCGCGTGGGCGACGTCATCGCCGTCGGCCCGTCCACCGTCGTACCGGCCGACGCGCGATTGCTGTCCTGCATCGCCCTCGAAGTGGACGAGGCCTCCCTGACCGGCGAATCCGTACCGATCACCAAGGACATCGACGCGACACCGGGCGCGTCCCTCGCCGAACGCACCTGCATGCTCTACCAGGGCTGCACGGTCGTCGCGGGCAGCGGCTACGCCGTCGTCGTCGCCACCGGCGCCCAGACCGAGGCCGGACGGGCCGCCGAACTCGCCAAGTCCGCCTCCGCGCCCGCCGGCCTCGAACGGCACCTCGCCGACCTCACCCGGATCGCGCTGCCCGCGGCGGGCGTCGGCGGCGGACTCGTCTCCGCCCTCGGACTTCTGCGCGGCCTGCCCGTGCGCGAGGCCCTCGCCTCCGGAGTGGCCGTCGCGGTCGCCGCCGTGCCCGAGGGCCTGCCGCTCGTCGCGACAGTCGCCCAGACCGCGGCCGCACGCCGCCTGTCCCGCAAGGGCATCCTCGCCAAGTCCGCGCGTTCCCTGGAGGCGTTGGGCCGCGTCGACGTCATCTGCTACGACAAGACAGGCACGTTGACCGAAGGACGGCTGTCGGTGGCCCGCATCGCCACGCTCGACCACATGGTCGCGCCCCGCAGCCCGGCCGGCCGGCACACGCTGCGCGTCGCGGCACGCGCGTGCCCCGGAGTCCCGGCCGAGGGCGACGTACGCCACGTCCATGCCACCGACCAGGCCGTGCTCGACGCCGCCGCGGACCACGCCCCCGACGACTCCTGGCAGACGCTCCAGGAACTCCCCTTCGAAACCGGCCGGGGCTACTCCGCGTCCGTCGGCGTCGTGTCGGACAAGGTCTTCCTGGCCGTCAAAGGCGCGCCCGAGAAGGTGATCGACCGCTGCACCCACGTCCTCGGCACCGCCGACGACGCCCACGCCGAGGGACCACGCCCCCTCGACGCCGAACGGGTCCGTGAGGTGCACCGGCTCGTGGACCGCCTCGCCGGGGAGGGCCTGCGGGTCCTGGCCGTGGCGGAGTCCTCGATGGACGAGCCGCCCCACGAGGAGGCCGGCATTCCCCAACTCGTCGACAAACTCACCCTGTTGGGCTTCCTCGCCATCGCCGACACCCCACGCGACACCGCCGAGCAGACCGTTCGGCGCCTGACCGAGGCCGGTATCCGGGTCACCATGGTGACCGGCGACCACCCCCAGACCGCGGTCGCCATCGCCCGCGGCCTCGGCTTCCCGGACGCCGAGGCCGTCGTCACCGGCGCGGAACTCGACGCCCTGCCCGAACCCCTGCGTGCGCACAGAGTCGGGCAGGGCACCGTCTTCGCCCGCGTCTCACCGGAACAGAAAGCCCGCATCATCCAGGACCTCCAGCGGACCGGACACGTCGTCGCCATGACCGGGGACGGCATCAACGACGCCGCCGCCATCCGGCTCGCGGACGTGGGAGTCGCCGTCTCCGCGCACGGATCGGCGTCCGCGCGGGCCGCCGCCGACATCATCCTCACCGACCCCGACCCGCTGCAGATCGTCAGCGCCTTCCTGGAGGGACGCACGCTGTGGCGGAGCGTCCGCGACGCGATCGGCATCCTGGTCGGCGGCAACGCGGGAGAGGTCGCCTTCACCGTGCTCGGCACCGCCGTGTCCGGCCGCGCGCCCCTCAGCACGCGCCAGCTGCTGCTGGTCAACATGCTCACCGACATGCTGCCCGCGCTCGCCGTGGCCGCCGCTCCCCTCGGCTCGCCCGAGGACCTCGTGCAGTACAAACCCTCGCACTCCCTGCGGGGAAGCGGCCTCGCCCGCACGCTCGCCGTGCGCGGGCTGACGACGACGCTCGGGGCCGCAGCGGCCTGGCAGGTGGGACGCATGACCGGCCGCGCGCGGCGCGCGAACACCATGGGCCTGGTCTCGCTCGTCACGACGCAACTCGGCCAGACCTTCGTCACCAACTGGCGCAGCCCGCTGGTCGTCGCCACGTGCGCCGTCTCCGTCGCCGTCCTGGTCACCGTCGTACAGACGCCCGGTGTCAGCCAGTTCTTCGGCTGTACGCCGCTGGGTCCCGTCGGGTGGGTCACCACGACGACCTGCTCCACCGCCGCGACGGTCGCCTCCGTCCTCGCTCCCCGGCTGCGGTCCCTGAACCCGGGTACGCCGACTCCGGACACATCGCATCCGGAGACGCCGCCCGAGGCCGCCGAACCGCCGGGCGCGGCCGGGACCCCGGTCGTAGACTGAGCGGAACCGGACGTCGGACGGGAGGCCGCCGGGATGCGAGCCGCGAAGGGCGATTGGCTGCTGATGCCCGGCAGCACCGGATCGGACCACAGAATCGCACGGGTCGAAGAAGTGCTGGGCCGCGGAGACGAGCCGCTGTACCGCGTCGCCTTCGAGAACGGCCGCGAGGCGATCGTGGCACCCGGCCCCCACGCCCAAGTGCGCAGCAAGAAGCCCGGCTCGGAGTCGATCCGCGCCGATTCGACGTACCTGTGACGGCGGGCGCGTGAAGGTAGGGCGCGGGTGACGGAGCGTCACCCGCGCTTCATGCGGGGCGCGTTCAGCAGGCGCCGACCCATTCCTCGGTGCCGTCGGTGAAGAACTGGTGCTTCCAGACCGGCACTTCGTGCTTGAGGGTGTCGATCAGTTGACGGCAGGCGGCGAAGGCCTCGCCGCGGTGAGGGCACGAGACGGCCACGATCACCGCGGTGTCGCCGATCTCCAGGCGGCCGGTGCGGTGGACGGCGGCCAGCGCGCGGACGGGGAAGTCGGCGACGACCTTCTCGGCGACCCGGCGCAGCTCGGCCTCGGCGGTCGGGTGGGCGCTGTACTCCAGGCACGTCACCGGCTTACCGCCGTCGTGGTTGCGCACGGTGCCGACGAAGAGCGTGGTGCCGCCCGCGGTGTCGTCACCGACCGCGGCGTACACCTCGTCCAGGGACAGCGGGGTGTCACGCAGTTCGAGGAGCCGAATCGGGCTGGGGCTGTCGAGGTTCTCGGGAGTTCCGGAGGCCTCGGGGGTGTTCAGCATGAATTCCTGTCCAGGGGGAGAAGTCCGGTGAGAAGTCCAGGGCGAAAAGAGAGGCAAGGGGGAAGGCGAGGGGGCCTACGTGGTTCCACGCCTGCGCGGGGAGCGGAAGGTGCCGGCTCAGCCGCCCGCGAAGGGAGGCAGGACCTCCACCGTGCCGCCCTCGGGCAGCGCGACCGCCGTGTGGTCGCGGCCCCCGACCGGGTGGCCGTCCACGAGGAACGAGCACGTCGCGAGCACCCGCGCGAAGCGCGGCCGGTCCGCGTGCCGAGTCCGGGCCTGCTCCAGGGCCTCCGCGAGGGTGGCCGCCCGGTAGGGCTCCTCCGCCGTACCGGCCTCCGCCTTGGCGGCTGCCCAGTAACGGATGGTGCCGACGGAAGCCGTCGCTGCCTCCATGGCCGTATCTCCTTTTCCTCTATGTCGTCTACGCGATGGTTATAGGCCTGTCAGGCCCCTGTTCGGTAATGGTCTGTTACTGGCCCGGAATCTCCAGGACCTCCGCGGCCGTCCCCTTGGGCACGCCGCCCGCGGGGACCACCGCGAGCCCGTCGGCGAGCGCCAGCCCGCGCAGCATCGCCGGGCCGTCGAAGGGGAGCGGTACGACCTCCTCGTCCGCGAGGAGCACCGGCAGCAGCCGGGTGTCGCGCGGGTGGCCGGGCAGCGGCGCGGCGGCGGGCAGCCGGCGCGGCCGCGGGTCCGGGTGGCCGCCGAGGCGGCGCAGCAGCGGCCTGGCCAGGGTCACCGTGCCCGCCACCGCGGCGAGCGGGTTGCCCGGCAGGCCGACCAGGCGCCGGGACCGTCCGTCGGCGGCGGGCGGCAGCTCGGCCAGCAGCATCGGATGACCGGGGCGTACGGCGACGGAATCGACCAGCAGCCGGGCGCCCGCCTCGGCGAGGGCGTCGTGCAGGAAGTCCACCGGACCGGCGGCTGTACTGCCGGTCGTGACCACGACATCCGCGGGCGAGTGGAGCACGGCCTCGCGCAGCGGCCCGAAGTCGTCGGCCACCCTGCGGCGGGCCGTCACCTCCGCGCCGCAGCTCTCCAGCCACGGCGGCAGCAGCGGGCCGAGCGCGTCGCGGACGCGGCCGTCGCCCGGCAGGCCGGACTCCAGCAACTCGTCGCCGAGGACCAGCAGTTCCACGGTCGGGCGGCGGTGCACCACCAACTGGTCGTACCCGGCCGCCGCGGCCAGGCCGAGCACGGCCGGGGTGACGGCCGTACCGGCCGCGAGCAGCGGCTCGCCCGAGCGGCACTCCTCGCCCCGCGGCCGGATGTCGCGGCCCGCGGTCACCGGCTGCGGCCCGCTGTCGCGCAGCAGCCCGTCGGCCGTGAGCTCGCCGTGCTCGCGGCGCAGCACGGCGATCGCGCCGGGCGGCACCCGGGCGCCGGTGGCGATGAGTACGGCGGCGCCGTCGGCCAGCGGCTCGGGGCGGCCGCCGGCCAGTACCCCACTGCCCTGGACCTGCCACGGTCCCGGCCCGGCCACGGCCCAGCCGTCCATGGCGGACGTGTCGAACGACGGCAGGTCGGTGAGCGCGGCCAGGGGTTCGGCGAGGACATGACCGAGGGCCTCGGAGAGGTCACGGGTGACGGCGGGCAGCGGCCGCGCGGCGTCGGCCGCCGTCGACCGGGCCTGCCCCCAGGTCGTGGCGGGCCGCGCCCGGCCCTTTCCGGCCCGGGGCGCGTGCGGCGCCGTGCCGGCTGGTGTGCTGATGGGTGCCTTGGTCATCTGGTCCTCGAAAACTGTCGTGGCGCTGCGCCTCGGGTCGGCGGACCGGCCGCCGCCGGTCTGCCGACCCCGCACGAGTGGCTGCGGGGCCGCTGTCCTGCCACTCGTGCTCCGCCTCGCGGCGGAGTTCTGGCCCCCGGCCGTCCCGCCGTGCCGGATTCCCGTGGGGACTTCCGGTGTACGGGCCGGGGTGGCCGGAGGGTTGGTT
>NZ_JBEYYC010000064.1:0-12832 GCF_040645355.1 Streptomyces sp. NPDC046805
CGTCGATGACCTTCTTCAACCGCTCCTCGAACTGCCCGCGATACTGCGACCCCGCGACCATCGCCGACAGATCCAACGCCACGACCCGCTTGTCCCTCAGTGTCTTGGGGACCTCACCCGCCACGATGCGCTGCGCCAGCCCCTCCACGATCGCCGTCTTGCCCACCCCCGGCTCACCCAGCAGCACAGGATTGTTCTTCGACCGCCGCGACAGGATCTCGACCGTCTCCTCGATCTCCTCACCACGCCCCACCACCGGGTCCAGCTTCCCGGCCTTCGCCTCCTCCGTCAGATCCCGCCCGTACTCGTCCAGCGTCGACGTCGGCGGCTTCTCCGCCTTGGCGGCGCCCGCACCACCGCCCTCTCCCCGCGACACCTGTTCCGTCATCCCGCGCAGCCGCTTGACGTCGGGCGCGTAGGCACGCAGCAGCCGGGACGCCTCCGAGTCGGCGTCGGCCAGCATCGCGCCGAGGATGTGCTCGGGGCCGATGTAGGAAGCGCCGGTCTGCTGCGCGTGCGCGTACGCGTCGCCCAGGGTGCGCTTGGCGGCAGGGGTGAGGCCCGCTTCGCCCAGCGCCGCGCCGGGCTCCCGGGGAAGCGACTCGGCGATCGTCGCCCCGAGCGAGTCGGGGTCGATGCCGGCCCGGCGTATCAGGCTGCGTGCGGGGTCGACCTGGGTGGACGCCCACAGCAGGTGCTCGGTGTCGAGGTCCGACGTCCCGTCCTCCGCCGCGCGCCCCGCCGCCAGGTTGATGAGCTCCTGCGCCGCGTCCGTGAGGAGCCGCCCGATGGGCACCCGCTGCACCGCCGGTGGCGACGATGCGGGCGACATGCCGAAGAACCGATTCAAGAGTTCGCTGAACGGATCGGACGAGCCGAAAGCGGAACCGAACGACATCGACATGACAGCTCCAGGAGACCGGGGGATACTCAACACTCAAACGCGATACGTACAGCTCCGCAAGCGGGGCGATTTCCACTGGAGCAGAGCCCGACTTGTTGTGCGCATAAGCCGCGCCGGGCGCGTTGCCGGACCGGCTTATGCGAGCCTCGATCGGCGTTTGCCTCGGAGGCGCGGCCCGCTGAGCGCGACGGTGCCAGGGAGCAGATGCAGCCCCCTGTCCTGCGGAAACACCGCCCGAAACGCGGCCGGGCATCCGGCTGGCCCGCACCTTCCGGGATGACGCCGTTACCGAGTGATCTCAAGGTGTAACGGGTAATCCCGTGCGTCAACAAGTAGCGGAACGAGTATTCGAACCGCCGGAACGGCGGAATCGCGGGTCGTCTGGCGAGGATTCATCCACGGGCATAGCCTGATGGAAAATGCCGTGTAACGGCCCACGCCCGAATGGGGAAGGGTGAGAGTCTTGAACGCCTTCAATACGGAGCAGGAACAGGTGGAGCCCCGGGTGGGCCCCATCCCGAAGGGACCGCCGGAGTATCACCCCTATCACCACCCCGCAGCGGGTTGGGGCGCAGCCAAGGCCGTGACCAAGTTCCTGGTCAGGGAGCGCGAGCTGGTGGACGGTCCGCAGGCCATCATGCGGATGAATCACGAGCGGACCGGTTTCGACTGTCCGGGCTGTGCATGGCCCGATGACATCAAGGGTCTGAAGCTCGACATCTGTGAGAACGGCATCAAGCACGTCAGCTGGGAGATGACGCCCAAGCGCGTGACCCGTGAGTTCTTCGCGAAGCACACGGTGTCCGAGCTGTCCGAGTGGACCGACTTCGCGCTGGAGGACGAGGGCCGGCTGACCGAGCCCATGGTCTACGACGCCGAGACGGACC
Organism: Streptomyces sp. NPDC046805; assembly: GCF_040645355.1. Taxonomy (NCBI): domain Bacteria; kingdom Bacillati; phylum Actinomycetota; class Actinomycetes; order Kitasatosporales; family Streptomycetaceae; genus Streptomyces; species Streptomyces sp. NPDC046805. Next base: position 1,792 of record NZ_JBEYYC010000064.1, read on the forward strand.
ACTACGTCCCGATCAGTTGGAAGGGCGCCTTCGAGCTCGTCGGCCGTCACCTGCGCAATCTGGAGAATCCGAACCAGGCGACGTACTACACCTCGGGCCGGCTGGGCAACGAGGCCACCTTCCTCTACCAGTTGATGGCCCGTGAGCTGGGCACCAACAACCTCCCCGACTGCTCCAACATGTGCCACGAGGCGAGCGGTCGCGCCCTGACGGCGTCCCTGGGCACCGGCAAGGGCACCGTCGACCTCGTCGACTGGGAGGCGACGGACGCCCTGTTCATCATCGGCGTGAACGTGGCCTCCAACGCTCCCCGCATGCTCACCTCCCTGGTGGAGGCCTACCACCGCGGCGCACAGATCGTGCACATCAACCCGCTGGTCGAGGCCGCCGCCACCCGCGCCATCATTCCGCACGACTTCATGGACATGGCGCTGTTCAAGTCCACGCCCACCAGCACCCTGAACCTTCAGGTGCGCATCGGCGGCGACCTGGCCCTGCTGCGCGGCATCGGCAAGGCCGTCCTGGAGATGTCGAAGTCCGACCCCAAGGCCGTGGACTCGGAGTTCATCGAGCGCCACACCAGTGGCTTCGACGAGTACAAGAACATGTGCGAGAGCAGCAGCTGGGAGGAGATCGAGCGCCAGTCGGGCATCCCGCGCGCCGACATCCTCAAGGCCGCCCGCATCTACCGCGACGCCGACCGCAGCATCATCAGCTGGTGTCTCGGCGTCACCCAGCACGAGCACGGCGTCTCCAGCGTCCGCGAGATCGTCAACCTGCTGCTCCTGCGTGGCAACCTGGGACGCGAAGGTGCCGGCCCCTCCCCGGTGCGCGGGCACAGCAACGTCCAGGGCAACCGCACCTGCGGCATCGACCACCGTCCGGAGCCGGAGTTCCTCGACCGCCTCGACGAGGTCTGCAAGATCCACGCGCCTCGCGAGCACGGCCTGGACACCGTCGGCACCCTCCAGGCGCTGAACCGCGGCGATGTGAAGGTGTTCGTCGGCATGGGCGGCAACTTCGCCCTCGCCGTGCCCGACACCCCGCACAGCTACGCGGCGCTGCGCAACGCCGAGCTCACCGTCCAGGTGAGCACGAAGCTGAACCGCAGCCACATCGTCCACGGCAAGGACGCGCTCATCCTGCCGTGCCTCGCCCGTACCGAGCGCGACATGCAGAAGGCCGGCCTGCAGAGCACGTCCGTCGAGGACTCGATGAGCATGGTTCATCTGTCCATCGGCATGAAGAGGCCCGCCTCGCCGCACCTGCTGTCGGAGCCCGCGATCATCGCCGGCATGGCCCGCGCGGCCCTGCCGGAGAGCGACACTCCGTGGGAGTGGTACATCGAGGACTACGACCGGATCCGCGACACCATGTCCCGGGTGCTGGACGGCTTCGAGGACTTCAACCGCCGCGTGCGGCTGCCGCTCGGCTTCCGCATCAAGCAGCCGGCCCGTGAGCTGATCTTCCTCACCCCGACCGGAAAGGCCGAGTTCTCCGCCGCTCCGGTACCGGACGTGGTCCCGGCCCCCGGTCAGCTGGCTCTGGGCACCATGCGGTCCCACGACCAGTGGAACACCAGCATCTACACCGACACCGACCGCTACCGCGGCATCAAGAACCTGCGCACGCTGGTCTTCATGAACGCGGACGACATGCGGGAACGTGGCATCGAGGAGTTCGACCCCGTCGACATCACCGGCCACGCCCGGGACGGCAGCACCCGCCAGCTGAACGGGTTCCTCGCCATCCCGTACAACATCCCGCGCGGCAACGCTCTCGGCTACATGCCCGAGATGAACGTTCTGTGCGCTCTGTGCGACTACAGCACGGAGAGCGACCAGCCGATCATGAAGCACGTCAAGGCCACGATCACCCGCGCCCTCTAGTCAGGGGAGGGCATGTGACGAGGCCCTGGCCCGTATCCGTCCGGTGGCGGTGATGCGACTGACATCACCGCCACCGGACGAAACGTTCCAGCAGAAGGTAGGCGCGCTGTTCCGCGGCGGCCAACTCGGCGGGATCGATCTCCGACTGCCACACCTCGCCCGCCGCCGCGTCGTCGGCCTCGCGCAACTCGACCACGGCCGCCGCCAGATGCTGCTGCACCTCGGGGAACGACGACTCCGCCCGCTCGGCCAGCGCCCGCTCCGCCCGCTCGGCGGCCTCTCCGAACCCGGCGAGCGCCCGCTCCACCCGGACCGCGGCCCGGTCGTGGACCACCAGCAGCGCACAGGCCAGCCCGACGATGATCCCCAGGATGCTGCTCAGCGCCCTGTCCTGGACGAGCTCCCCGGCGGGCTCCCGGGCCACGAGGTCCGTCAGCAGCAGCGCCAGCGGCGTCACGAAGACCACGCCGAGGCCGTAGTTGCTGACGACGACGTACTCCAGCAGGAATTCCAGGCCGACGATCACGAGGACGAGGGTCGTGGGGCCCGGGTCCGCGGCCAGCACCCCGAGGGCGATCAGCAGTCCGACGAACGTGCCCAGCGTGCGCTGGACGGCACGCTGCACCGTCGTACGGACATTGACCGAGTGCAGCACCGCGGCGGCCGAGATCGCCGCCCAGTAGTCGTGCCCGAAGCCCAGAAGATAGGCCAGCGCCCCCGCCAGTCCGGTGCCGAGGAACATCCGCAGCGCGGGAACGGCCAGGACGGACAGCCGACTCGAGCCACCGGGCCGCCGCCCCTCCAGCAGTTCGGCGGCCCGCTCGGACGAGGCATCGGCCTCCTCGGGGCCGGGCTCCGGCATGCCGGAGGTGACGCCCGCCCGAGCGGCAGCGGACGGGAACGACAGCTCGGACAAGAGCGGTGGATCCCGGCGCCGCCGGTCCGTGAGGAGAGGAACCTGCCGGCGCAGATGCCCTGCCAGGACGTCCGGTTCGTGCGGCAGGCGGCGTGCGGAGCCGATCAGCAGCGACCAGGCGAGGTCGGTCAGACGGGTGCACACCCCGCCCCGGTCGCCGCGCTCCGTGGCCACCGGCGGGGACAGACCGAGGCACCGGTACGCCTGCAGGACGGCGGAGGTCGCCCGGTGCCGGCTGAACCGTATCCCGTGCACCGCGTCGGGGGACTGCTCCAGCAGGTCTGCCAGTTCGCGCAGGGCCGCGGCCACCGCGAGGCGCTGCGGACGGTCCGGGTGGACGAGCCAGCCCGCCACGGCCAGCATCCACGCCACGGCCGCGCCCACGGCGGCCATCCCGGTCTGCGGGAGAACGCCGGACGCGGTGGACGCGCTGTTGGCCGCCACGGCGAAGGAGAAGATCAGCAGCACCGTGCCGAGCCCGCTCAGCCGCATCGCGTCGCAAGTGAACTTCGCCAGCCCGGCCACCACGGCCGTGGCTGCCACCACTACGCCGGCACCCGCACCCCCCGCCTCCGGATGGGCCCACGCGGCCAGCGCCGAGCCGCATCCCACGCACACCGTCATGGCCAGCGCGACCCAGGCCAGGGCCCGCGCACGGTGGGCGTAGGGCAGATTGCGCCCGAACGACGTGGTGAAGGAGCCCAGCATGGCGTAGACCGCGAGCTCGGGCCGTCCGGCCAGGACCGTCGGCACCGCCGGCAGCGCCATGGCGAGCGCGGCACGCAGGGCGAAGGTCAGCGCCCCGTCCACCCTGTGCAGGGCGAACGCACCGCGGGGCGACAGCACACGCGCCACCCCGCCCACCGCACACCGCCAACCGTTCCCGGCCGCGGCGGGCGACGGGGGACGTGAACTGGGCATACAGGGTGTATATCACCTGTTTCTGGTTCAAGGCGGCCCATTGTTCGCCGAATTCGCCTGTGGGTCCGGGAAGGTTCCGCCCTGGACCGGATTGCGCCGCCCGCAGGCGGCTTCCGCTTTCCGATTCGGTTGCCGTCGCGGCTTTTGATGGCCGCATATTCGAGGTTCTTATCGGCGCGTCCCTCTTTTTTGCGAAGCAATTCGCCGAAGTCTGTCCGAATTCGCGGTCTGTCAACGGTTCTGGCTATTCGGTCGCCTGATTACGGCAATTCCGGCCGGATCCGCCGAACGCCCTGGCTGTACTCCCCGCTGGTTGGTCTACTGATCCGGCGCGGCCGAGCTCCCCTTCCGAACGAGGAGAAGAAGAGAGGCACGTCCATGAGTCTGAGCATCCGCAACCAGCTCCCGGGCACCGTCACCTCCGTCACCGAGGGCAGCGTCATGGCCGCCGTGAAACTGCGACTGGCGGACGGGCAGGAACTGACGGCGGCGGTCACGAGGGACGCCGTCAAGGAGCTCGGCATCGCGATGGGCACTCAGGTCCGCGCCCTGGTGAAGTCCACCGAGGTCGCGCTGGCCACCGGTCCCGTGGCGGGGCTGAGCATCCGCAACCAGCTCCCGGGCACCGTCACCGAGATCTCCCTCGGGGGCGCGATGGCCGGGGTCAGGGTGTCCGTCGACGGAACGGAGCTGCTCGCCGCGATCACCGCAGACGCGGCCGCCGATCTCGGCCTGACGACCGGCTCCCCGGTGGTCGCGCTGATCAAGTCGACCGAGGTGTCACTGGACGCACTGGACGCGGTCTGATCGGGCATCGCCGCCTGGTGGTGAGCCGGCCCGGCCCGGTCCGACCCCGGCCCTCGGGCTCATGAAAAGGGGCCCCGTGGACATCCGCTCGGGATGCCCACGGGGCCCGGTCTCGTGCTGAGGCGGCCTGCGGCCTCAGGCCGTGGCGGCCAGGTCGTCCGCCTGCAGCTCGCGCTGCCACAGGGCGCTGAGCCGTCCGTCCTCGCGCTCGATCAGCTCCGACCAGCTGCCGCGCTCCACGATCCGGCCGCGGTCGAGGACGAGGACCTCGTCGACGGTGCCGTCGTCGAGACCGGCCAGCCGATGGGTGATCAGCAGGGTGGTACGGCCCTCGGTGGCGGCGAGCAGGTCGGCCGTGAGGGCGTCCGCGGTCGGCAGATCCAGATGTTCGGCCGGCTCGTCCAGGATCAGCACCGGGAAGTCCGCGAGCAGGGCCCGGGCCAGCGCCAGCCGCTGCCGCTGGCCGCCGGACAGCCGGGCGCCGTGCTCACCGACCATGGTGTCGAGACCGGCGGGCAGGCTGTCGACCCACTCCAGCAGGCGGGCCTTGGCCAGCGCGGCCCGCAGCTCGGAGTCGTCGGCGTCCGGGGAGGCGAGCCGCAGGTTCTCCCGCAGCGAGCTGTCGAAGACATGCGCGTCCTGGGCACACAGACCGATCACCCGGCGTACGTCGTCGGAGGCGGCCGCACGCGTGTCGACGCCCTGCGAGCCGGTGCCGAGGGTGACCGCACCCGAGGTCTGGTCGAGGAACCGGACCAGGACCTGGGCGAGGGTGGTCTTGCCCGAGCCGGACGCACCGACCACGGCGATCCGGCGGCCGGGGGCGAGGTCCAGGTCGATGCCCTGGAGCGCGTCGCGCTGCGCACCGGGCCAACGGGCGGTCAGACCGCGGACGGCCAGCGGGGCCGGCTGGGCCGGCAGCGCGACCGGATCGGCGGGCTCGGCGACCGGCTCGGGGGCCGCCAGCACCTCGTCGAGCCGGGCGCGCGCGGCACGGGCGCGCTCGCGGAACTGTACGGCCGTAGGCATGCCCGCGACGGCCTCGAAGGCGGCGAGCGGGGTGAGCACCACCACGGCCAGGCACACGCCCGGCAGCGCACCCGAGGCCACGCCCTGGACGCCGAGCGCGGCGCTGACCGCGACGGTGAGCCCGGTGATCAGGGCGATCAGGCCGGCGGCGAGCGCGGCGGTGGTCGCCGAGCGCGCGGCGAGGCCGGTCAGGCGCCGGTCGGCCGCCCGGACCGCGTCCAGCCGGGCGGGCAGCGCGCCCGCGACGGTCAGCTCGGCGGTGCCGGTGAAGGTGTCTACGACGGAGGTCGCCAGCGCGCCACGGGCGGGGGACTGGGCGCGCTCCGCCCGGCCGGAGAGCCGGGTCGCCAGCGCGGGCACACACGCACCCGCCAGCAGCAGGCCCACGGCGAGCACCACGCCGGCCGACGGAAGCAGGACCGCGACGGCGACGGAGGCCCCGAGCGAGACGATCGCCGCGACGGAGGCCGGCAGCCGCCAGCGCAGATAGTGGTCCTGGACCGAGTCGACGTCGGAGACCAGGCGGGCCAGCAGGTCGCCGCGTCGGTAGACGGGCAGGCCGGCCGGGGCGAGCTTCTCCAGGCGGCGGTACACGGCGGTCCGTACGCCGCCGAGGGCCTTCAGGACGGCGTCGTGCGACACCAGCCGCTCCGCGTACCGGAACACACTCCGCCCGATGCCGAACGCCCGGACGGAGGTCACGGCCACCATCAGATAGAGGATCGGAGGCATCTCGGAGGCCCGCGAGATCAGCCATCCGGAGGTCGACAGCAGCGCGACGGCGCAGCCGAGCGCGAGCGACCCGAGGAGTACGGCGAGAGCGAGGCGGGGCGGCCGGTCTCCCAGACGCGGCTGCTGCTTCCGCAGGGAGCTGCGGGAACGCCGGTCGGGCTCGGCGGGGGAGGGGGCCACCGGCTGTGCGGCGCCGACGGCGGGCGCGACCGGGTCCACCAGCGCGGGCATGGCCGGGGAGGCCTCCGCCTCGTGCGGTGCGCCCTCCGCCTCGGGGAGGCTCAGGTGCACCCGCCGGTCCGCGATGGACAGCAGGGCCGGGCGGTGGGCCACGAGCAGGACCGTGCGGCCGACGGCCAGGGTGCGGACGGCCTCGACCACGGCTGCCTCGCTCTCGCCGTCGAGGTTGGCGGTCGGCTCGTCCAGCAGGACGAGCGGCCGGTCGGCGAGCACCGCGCGCGCCAGCGCGATCCGCTGCCGCTGGCCCGCCGAGAGTCCGGCGCCGCCCTCACCGAGGACCAGGCCGGGCTCGGCGAAGTCGAGCGCGTGCGCGGCCTCCAGCGCGGCCCGTACCTCCGCGTCCGTCGCCTCCGGCCGGGCGAGCCGTACGTTCTCGGCGACCGTGCCCGCGAAGAGGTGCGGATGCTGCGGCACCCAGGCGATCTGGCGCCGCCAGCTGTCCGGATCGAAGGAGGTCAGGTCGCGCCCGTCGACCAGCACCGTGCCGGCCGAGGGGCGGACGAAGCCGAGCAGGGCCGCGAGCAGGGTGGACTTGCCGGCGCCGCTGGGACCGGTCAGGGCCAGCGTCTCCCCGGGCCTGAGCGTCAGCGAGACGTCCCGCAGGGCCGCGGCCGAGCGGCCCGGGTAGTCGACCTGCACGCCCGCGAGCTCGATCTCCGCCTCGGCCAGCGCCGGAGCGGGAGCGGACCCGGTCTTCGCCGGGGGCGTCTCCAGAACCTCGAAGATCTGCCCCGCGGCCGTCAGGCCCTCGACGCTCGAGTGGTACAGCGCACCGACCTGGCGGATCGGCAGGTAGACCTCCGGAGCGAGGACCAGCACCAGCAGCCCCGTCTCCAGATCCAGCGAGCCGCCGACCAGCCGGAATCCGATCGACACGGCGACCAGCGCCACCGACAGCGTCGACAGCAGCTCCAGCGTGAACGAGGAGACGAAGGCGATCCGCAGCGTCTGCATGGTCGACGTGCGGAAGTCATCGGTGATGCGGGAGATCGAGCGCGCCTGCGTCTTGGCCCGGTTGAAGACCTTCAGCGTCGGCAGCCCGGCCACCACGTCCAGGAAGTGGTGCGAGAGACGGGACAGACCCGCCCACTGCTTGTCCATCTTGGACTGGGTCGCCAGGCCGATCAGGATCATGAAGATCGGGATCAGAGGCAGGGTGACGGCGATGATCGCCGCCGATTCCCAGTCGGCCCCGAGGATTCGGGCCAGCACCACCACCGGCACCACGACGGCCAGCGCCAGCTGTGGCAGGTAACGCGAGAAGTAGTCGTCCAGGGCGTCGATTCCCCGGGTGGCGAGGTTGGCCAGCTCGCCGGTGCGCCGGCCCGCCAGGTACGACGGGCCGAGCGTGGTGGCGTGCTCGAGCAGGCGCCCTCGCAGGGTGGACTTGACCCGGGCCACCGAGCGGTGGGCCGTCAGCTCGGTCAGCCAGGCCACGAGCGCGCGCCCGAGGGCGACGCCCGCCAGGCCCAGCAGCGGTCCGGTGAGGTCGTAGAAGTGCTGCTGGAAGGCCCGCACCACGATTTCCGCGATCAGGCTCGCCTGGGCCACCAGGAGGGCGGCGTTGAGTCCGCCGAGTATGACGGAGCCGACGAGGAAGACGCGGGTGGTGCGGGCGTAGGCCAGCAGCCGGGGATCGACAGGTCGCATGATTCAGTGTGCCGCCGGGATGTGGTGGACGGAGATTCGCTTGCTGAACACCCAGTAGGTCCAGCTCTGGTAGAGCAGGATCAACGGGGAGAAGATGGCCGCCACGATGGTCATCACCCACAAAGTGTAGGTTCCGGACGAGGAATTGCTGACGGTGAGCGACCAGGCGGGGTTGATCGTCGACGGGATGACGTCCGGGAACAGGGCCAGGAAGAGCATCGCGGACGCGGCCACGATGGTCAGGCCCGAGAAGATGAACGCCCAGCCCTCACGGCCCAGCTGGTTGAAGAACAGCGCGATGGGCAGCGCCACGAACGCGACGATCATCACACCCAGGCTGGCGCCGTCGCCGGAGTTGACCTGGGTCCAGATCAGGAAGGCCAGCGACAGCAGCAGCGCCACCAGCCCCAGCAGCGGCACGTACTTCCGGGCGCGCGCACGCAGCTCGTCACCCGTCTTCAGCGCCGCGAAGACCGCGCCGTGGCAGATGAACAGCGCGAGGAACGTGAAGCCGCCGAGGATCGAGTACCCGTTGAACAGGTCTCCGGTGGTGCCGACGTAGTGCCCGCGGGCGTTGAGCGCGATGCCCTCGACCATGCCGGCGAAGATCAGGCCCCACATGAACGGGGTGATCAGCGAGGTCCAGAAGGTGACCTGTTCCCAGTTGCGCTGCCAGCGATGACCCGGCCGCTTGCCCCGGTACTCGAACGACACGCCCCGGGCGATCAGGCAGAGGATGATGATCAGCAGGGGGATGTAGAAGCTGCTGAACATCGCGGCGTACCACTCGGGGAAGGCCGCGAACGTGGCACCAGCAGCCGCGACCACCCAGACCTCGTTGCCGTCCCAGACCGGGGCGATCGTGTTGATGAGGACCCGTCTTTCGTTGTCGTTCCGGGCCAGAACCTGGGTGAGGACGCCGATGCCGAAGTCGAAGCCCTCGAGGAAGAAGTACCCGACCCAGAGGAAGGCGATCAGGATGAACCAGAGATCGTACAGATGGAACATGGCGACCGTCCTCAGTAGGCGAAGGCGAGGGGCTTGTCTTGGTCCTCCGGGGACACGCGCATGGTGGGATCCTTGGCGGGCGGCTTCTCCTCGACGTCCGGGCCGGGCTTGGAGTACTTGACCAGGAGCCCCACCTCGACCACCGCGAGAATCGCGTAGAGCACGCTCAGCAGGACCAGCGACCAGATCTGTTGGCCGATGCTGACGGCGGGTGAGGCACCGATGGCGGTCTTCTGGAGGCGGAAGACCACCCAGGGCTGACGGCCCATCTCGGTGAAGATCCAGCCGAAGCTGTTGGCGAGCAGCGGGAACCCCAGGGTGAGGGCGGCGATCCGCCAGCTCCACTTGGTGAAGAAGTTGTTCATCTTCACGCGGTTCGTGATCATCAGGTTCGGTGGCTCGTCCTCGCCCGTGCGGAACGCGGGATCCAGCCAGAACTTCTTCCGTGTGAGCCACAGGCCGAGCAGACCGATGCCGAAGCTCGTCATCCCGAAGAAGATCATGAGGCGGAAGCCCCAGTACGTCATGAAGATGTTCGGGATGTAGTCCTGCCGCGTGCCGCCGAACGTGTTCGCCTCGTCCTGGGCCCGGTTGTTGATGCCGGGGACGGGGGAGGAGAAGTCGCTCTTGGCGAGGAAGGACAGCGCTCCGGGTACCTCCAGGGCGATGTCGTTACGGCCCTTGTTGACGTTGCCGACCGAGAAGATCGAGAAGGGGGCCGGGGCCTGGGTGTCCCAGAGCGCCTCGGCGGCGGCCATCTTCATCGGCTGCTGCTGGAACATGACCTTGGCCAGGCGGTCGCCGCTGATCGCGGTGAGAATGCCGGCGATCACCGCGGTGACCAGGGCGAGCCGCAGCGAGGCGCGCATGGCGGCGATCTTCTTCCGGTTGACCTCCGCGCCGCGCTTGGCCCGCCACATGTGGTACGCGGCGATGCCCATCATGAACGCGGCGCCGGTGATGAAGGCCGCCGTCAGCGTGTGGAACACCACCGTCAGGGTGGTGTTCTGGAACAGCACCGCCCAGATGTCGGTGAGCTGGGCTCGGCGGGTGACGGGGTTGATCCGGTAGCCGACCGGGTGCTGCATGAAGGAGTTGGCCGCGAGGATGAAGTACGCGGAGAGGAAGCTGCCGATGGTGACGACCCAGATCGTCGCGAGGTGCACCTTCTTCGGAAGCCGGGTCCAGCCGAAGATCCACAGTCCGATGAACACGGACTCGAACATGAAGGCGATCAGCGCCTCCATGGCCAGCGGGGCGCCGAACACGTCGCCGACGAAGCTGGAGTAGTTCGACCAGTTCATGCCGAACTGGAACTCCTGCAGAAGCCCCGTGACGACACCCATCGCGATGTTGATCAGGAGGAGCTTTCCCCAGAACTTCGTCGCGTGGAAGTACTTCTCCTTGCCTGTCCGCACCCAGGCGGTCTCCAGCCCTGCGACGAGGGCCCCCAGGCCGATGCTGAGTGGGACGAAGAGGAAGTGGTAGACGGTGGTGGCACCGAACTGCCATCGGGCGATGGTCTCGTGAGCGATTGCTAGTTCCACTGCGCCCTTCTCTCACTCAGTTTCGCCACATTTGGGACAAAAGCTATCCCTCCCCCGTAAACCTGTCGACTTGTGGAGTGCCCGTCCGGGCCCGAGGCCGTATGGCACTCGGGCCCCGGCCGGTCGAAGGACGCTGGGCGCGCCGCCTTTGACGTATCGGCAGAAGATCGCGGCCGACCGTCACACGATCAGCCCATGACCGGCTGAGGTTGGAGGCGTTCGGCGCCGGTGTAGATGTTCATGGAGGTGCCGCGGAGGAAGCCGATGAGGGTGAGTCCGCTTTCGGCGGCGAGGTCGGCGGC
>NZ_JBEYYC010000065.1:0-12523 GCF_040645355.1 Streptomyces sp. NPDC046805
CCCTCCCGGCCCGAAGAAACCCGCCACCACACCCAACGACCACCACCCGAAAAGGTCACCCATTCGACAGACAAACTTCAGTTCCCCACTGCGCGAGGATGCGCACCCCGGCCCGTGCACTCGCTCATGCACACCAGAACACCCTTGTGTGCCGTCACGCATCAACAGCTCACAACCCCTTCGGGAACGAGCGCGACAGTCGTCGTCGCCCCAGGCGGTGCCACCTCGATCCAACGCCCGTCGCCGAAGGGCACGTCCCGGCGTACTTCGAAGCCGAGCTCACCGACGTAGAACTCGATTGCCTTCTGCTGGTCGGTGACACGAATCCCGACCGTGGCCACCTGTGTGATGCGGGTGGTCCTGCTCATCCCATGCCTCCGCTTCCTTGGCGTTCACGAGGTAAGACGGAGACAGACGGGGAAGCTCATCGGTGGCTACGAAGTTTCGAACGGACAGGGCTCGTCAACGGGGCGTGCGTTGCCTGATGCGGCACTAGTCCGTACTCAACCCTCCCCGGTCGCTCGAAGCCGACCGGAGAGGCGAGTTGGGCCCGCGGGACGAGTCGTCGAGCTGACGCTGGGACGGCCAGTCCTGGGTGCCGCCGCTTTCCATCGGGGTGCGGGCATCCCAGGTGAGGCAAAAATGTCCTGAGGGAAGTGCGTAAGGCGTGGGCCAAGAGCCTTGGAACGGCTGGCCGTTGTCCAGGCTCGCCGCCAAGCCCTCGAACAACTCGGCCAGACTGGAGGCCCACTTGGTGGCCTCACTGTCCCCCGAGCCGATGCCCATCTCGTAGACGTGTCCGTAGGTCGGGCAGGGGCGATGGTCGACGAAGACGATCCCACCGTCATTGGGATGCGCGAAGGGCACCCACTGGTCGGCATGGCCGTAGAGAACGTCCTTGTCCTCTCCCCACCCGTCGCCGATGATCGCCGCGCCTTCGTCCACCAACCACCTGTGCTCACGAGCGATGCGGTCCGTGCCGTTGAGCCGATGTCCCAACGGCAAGAAGGCCCCCGCATGGCGATCGGGCCGCTCCGGACGCTCGATGACGCCGTTGTGCCGCTCCAGAAGTGCCCTCAACTGCGGGTGAAGCGGGAACCCGAGTCGCACTTCGAGCGCTGCGATCTCCTCGGCGGTGGCCGGCGGCCGCAGGGCCGCGTGGTCAATGGGAACGTGCGTGGACAGCCAGCACGCGAAGCGATTCCACGCCGCATCGAACCGGGCAACGTCTCTGTCGGTCATGCCGTGACCCTAGACGGCAGCACTGACACGACCTGCCCCCTGCTGCAAACGATGCCGCCCTCAAAGTAACCTCGAATGCCAACTCAGGCTCTGCGAAAGACAATTCGCGGCGGTGCCTGCTAAGATGCCAACGGTTTTCAGAATCCCGGCCACAGCCAGTCCCTTTCAGAAGATGGACGGCTGCTGTTGAGTCAGCCGGTTCCGTTCGAAAGACCGGCTTTCACGCGTCGCCCGACACCGCGGCGACATCCCAGTGCATGTGACACCCCATCAGCGTCCTGCTGATGGGGTTTTCGCCGTTTCGATACGACCTCCTGCGCCGCGCCACCCCTCGCCCCTCCACGTCACGCCCCCTTGCCGAACTCCCTGCACCGCCACCTCACCCAAAGACAGAAAGGACGTACAGACCACGATGACCTCCCTGCCCCAGAAAGACGTCGACGACGGAACGTCCGAAGTGCCGCCGACCCCGCTGACCCGCGTCCCCGGCTTCCGCTGGTTCTGGCTGTCGCGCGTCGTCTCCGGGCTCGGCTCCGCCGTCACCACGGTGGCCCTGCCCGTCCTGGCCTTCCAGGAGACCCGTTCTCCGCTGATGGTGTCGCTGGTGGCAGCCGCCGCGACCCTGCCGTACGTGGTCTTCGGACTGATCGCGGGCACCGTGGCGGACCTGATGGACCGGCGCCGCCTGATGATCGTCACCGACTGGCTCAACGCGGCCTGTGTCGCCTCCATCCCGGTCGCCTCCGCCTTGGGAATCCTCACCGGTGGTCACGTTCTCTTCGTGGCCCTCGCCTCGTCCAGTCTCGGCCTCTTCTTCGACGCGGGGGTGTACGGCTTCGTCCCCGCCCTCGTCGGCAAGGGCAAGCTCGCCGATGCCAACAGTGCGGTGTACGGCGCCCAGACCGTCGTACGCATCGCCGGAAACGCCTTGGCGGGCGGCCTGATCGTGCTGTTCCGCCCGGCCGGCACCCTGGCGCTGGACGCCCTGTCGTTCGCCGTCTCCGCGCTGCTGCTCAGGGCGGTCACGCACACCACCGCCCGGCCCGCCACACCGGCGGCCAAGCGACCGGGGTTCAAGGAGTCGATCCGCGAAGGGCTCCGTTTCCTCTACCACCACCCGACGCTGCGCCTCATGACCGTGGTCGGCACCCTGCAGTCGTTCTCCGGCGGAGCCATCGTCGGTCAACTCGTCGTCTTCGCCGACCGGGTGCTGGGCATCCACGGTTCCGACGGACGAATCGGCCTTCTGTACATGGCGTGGAGTGCGGGAGGTATCGGCGGGTCCTTCCTGCTGCCCCGGCTGCGGCGCCGCTTCGAGGCCTTCCCTCTTCTGCTGGGGGTGCTCCCGATCGGGGCGCTGCTCGGTCTGGCGGTCGTCCTCACGCCCGACTGGCGCATCACGCTGGTCGCCCTGGCCGTGTGGGGGTCGGCCTACCTCGTCGTCCTGGTGAACACGATGACCTACTCGCAGGAGGTGACACCGTCCGAGTTGCAGGGCCGGGTGAACACCACGCGCCGGATGCTCTCTTCAGGCCTGGGTGTTCCGCTCGGGGCTTTGGTGGCCAGCACCCTCACGGTACGGATCGGCGTCCAGGTCGGGATGTCCACGGCCGTCGTCTCGATCGCGCTGGCGGCCCTGCTGGTCTGGGGTGTTCAGGTGCACAGGTGGCTGCGGCCGACGGAGGCGGCGTAGCGGCGGTGCGGTCGCACGGCCGCACGTGCACGGCCATCGACGGTCCGATACACGGGATGGTCTCCCGCACGACGGAACCAGCGAAGACCGCCGCCCGGCACCGGACCCGCGGCGCCTGCGTGGCACCACGACCGACGCCGGAGGGAGCTCAGTCCAACGCTGCCCGCACCCACGGCAATCGCGCGCACCCTCTTGACTTGAAGACCGATGGAGTTGAAGCTCGACCCGTCATTTAAACCGGTTCAAGTCCCACCCCAGCGCTGCCACTTGAGGCGCTGAGGGGCTTGGCCGGCCCGAACGGCAACCGGCAGAGCGGGAGTTCGCGTATGCCCCGTCGTCCCACGATCGCGGATGTGGCGCAGTTGGCCGGGGTGTCCCGCGCGACGGTTTCCTTCGTCCTCAACAACCGACCCGGCGTGGCCCTGGCGACTCAGCAGCGCGTCCGGTCGGCGGCCGAGGAGTTGGGGTGGACCCCGAGCCGGAGCGCGCGGGCGCTGTCCACGGGCCGGGCTCGTGCGGTCGGCCTCGTCCTGACCCGCGAGCCCGAACTGATCGGCACCGATCCGTTCTTCCCGGGGTTCATGGCGGGCATCGAGACGGTGATCTCCGAGACGGGAGACGGTCTGATGCTGCAGATGAGCCGCCCCGGCGACGAAGTGGAGACCTACCGCAGGCTCGCGGCCGACCGACGAGTCGACGGCGTCTTCCTCACCGATCTGCGCGTGGACGACCCACGCCCGGCCCTCGTCACCGAACTCGGCCTGCCCGCGGTCGCCGTGGGCCCGGTCGAAGCAGGTACCGACCTGCCGACGGTGAACCTGGACGACCGTCCCGCGGTCCGCGGCGCCGTACAGCACCTGGTGGAACTGGGGCACCGCGACATCGCGTACGTGGCCGGCCCCGAACAGTTCGTGCACGCACGGCGGCGCCGCCAGGCGTGGGCGGACGCGCTCGCCGAAGCGGGGCTGCCGTGCGGGCCGTTGATGACCGGAGGGTTCACCGCGGCGGGTGGGGCGCAGGCGACCCGGGCGCTGCTGGACCGCCGTACCGCTTCCCCCACCGCCATCGTCTACGGCAACGATCTGTCGGCCACGGCCGGTATGGCCGTCGCTCAGGAGGCCGGCCTGAGGCTGCCCGGCGATCTCTCGGTCGTGGGTTTCGACGATGTCCCCTTGGCCACCTGGACCAGCCCTCCACTGACGACCTGCCGCTCCAATCCGGTGTCCTGGGGCCGAGCCGCCGCCCAGGCGCTGGTGGAGGTCGTCGAGCAGGGTACCGCCGCCGATGTGGAGCTGGACCCGGCCACGCTGGTGATACGCGGCTCGACCGGCCCCGCCCCCGTCCGCGCGGCTCAGTGACCGCCTCTCGCCACCCAGGCACCTCCGTCCCCCTCAGCTCGCCCCCAGTCCCTCCCCAATTCACCCCAGTCGCCCCAGTCCCCTCAGCTCGTCTCCAGTCCCCCCACTTCCCCAGGTAGGCGGCAGGCGACCGACCGCCCAGCGGCGTCGTACCGCCGTCTGAATCCGCTCAGTGAGAAACGGAACCGCCCATGAAGAAGGCATTCCTCGCCATGCTGCCGGCCGCGGCCCTGGTGCTGACCGCGTGCGGCGGTGGCGCCGGATCGGACGCCGGCAGCTCCGCGAACAAGGCTCACGGCCCGATCACGGTCTGGTACTCCAACAACGCGCCGGAAGTCGCGTGGGGCAAGCGCATGGTGGCCGCCTGGAACGCCGGCCATCCCAAGGAGAAGGTGACCGCACAGGAGATACCCGCGGGCAAGAGCTCCGAGGAGGTCATCGGCGCGGCGATCACCGCCGGCAACACTCCGTGCCTGGTCCTCAACACTGCTCCGGCGGCCGTGCCCGGCTTCCAGAAGCAGGGCGGTCTGGTCGCGCTGGACGACTTCCCCGATGCCAAGCGGTATCTGCAGTCCCGTGTCGGCGACCGGCTGGCGCAGTACGCCTCCCCGGACGGGAAGCACTACCAGATGCCGTGGAAGAGCAACCCGGTGATGATCTTCTACAACAAGGAGCTCTTCAAGAAGGCCGGACTGGACGCGGACCACCCCAAGTTGGCCGGCTACCAGGACTTCCTGAGCACCTCTCGCAAGCTCGTCAAGAGTGGAGTGGCGAAGGCCGCCATCTGGCCCGCGCCGACGTCGGAGTTCT
This sequence comes from Streptomyces sp. NPDC046805, assembly GCF_040645355.1. Taxonomy (NCBI): domain Bacteria; kingdom Bacillati; phylum Actinomycetota; class Actinomycetes; order Kitasatosporales; family Streptomycetaceae; genus Streptomyces; species Streptomyces sp. NPDC046805. Next base: position 5,104 of record NZ_JBEYYC010000065.1, read on the forward strand.
ACCAGTCCTGGTTCGACTACTACCCGCTGTTCGCCGCGCAGACGGGTAAGCAGCTCGTCGAGGACGGTAAGGCCCAGTTCGACTCGCCCGAGGGTCTGAAGGCCGCCGAACTGTGGAAGACCATGTACGCCGAGGGCCTCTCCCCGAAGGAGAGTTACAACGGCGATGCCTTCGCCGAGGGCAAGTCCGCGATGGCCATCGTCGGGCCCTGGGCGATCTCCGTCTACGGGAACAAGGTCAAGTGGGGCGCGGTACCGGTGCCGACCGCCGACGGTACGCCCGGCAAGGGCACCTTCAGCGACGAGAAGTCCATCGGCATGTACACCTCCTGCAAGAACCGGGCGACCGCCTGGGATGTCATGAAGTTCGCCACCAGCAAGGAGCAGGACGGCAAACTCCTGGACGCGACCGGCCAGATGCCGATGCGCCAGGACCTGACGGCCGCCTACCCGTCGTACTTCGCGTCCCACAAGGACTACGCGGACTTCGCCCAGCAGGCCCAGCACACCATCGAGGCGCCGAACGTGCCCAACTCGGTGGAGATCTGGCAGACCTTCCGCGACGCCTACATCAAGTCCGTCATCTTCGGCAAGGGTGACCTCCACACCACCCTGAAGGGCGCCGCCGACAAGGTCGGCAAGCTGGCGGAGAACCAGTGATCCGCCGCCATGTCCTCCACCACCCATGACGCCGAGGGCGGCCGCGACGCCCATGCCGGCCGCGACACTCAAGGCCGGGCACACGCCGTACCCACGAGCGACGGGACGACGACGGGTGCGGGGCGGCGGCAGCCGTGGCGGGTGCGGCTCGGTGGCCACCAGCCCGTCGGGATGCTGTTCGTCTCGCCGTATCTGCTCTACCTGGCCGCGATCTTCGTGTATCCGCTCGGTTTCGCCGTGTGGATGTCCTTCCACGACTACTTCTTCGCCGCGCCCGGTGTGGTGGTCGACCGGCCCTTCGTGGGGTTGGCCAACTACACCACGGTGCTCACCGACCCCGACGTCTGGCGTTCCTTCCTCAACATCGCCGTCTTCCTCGTCATCAACGTGCCGCTGACGGTGGTGGCCTCGCTGGTCCTGGCCGGCGCGCTGAACCAGAAGCTGCGGCTGCGCTCCTTCTTCCGGACGGCGTACTACATCCCGTACATCACGGCCAGCGTCGCGGTCGTGGGTGTGTGGATGTTCCTGTTCAACAGCGGCGGCCTGGTGAACCGGGCACTGGGGCCCCTGGCTCCGGACCCCTCCTGGCTGGTGAACTCCCATCTGGCGATGCCGGTCGTCGCGGTCTTCGTCGCCTGGAAGCAGCTGGGCTTCTTCGTGGTGCTGTATCTGTCGGCCCTGCAGAACGTGCCGGGCGAGCTGTACGAATCGGCGTCGCTCGACGGCGCCGGCCGGCTGCGCACCTTCTGGTCGATCACGGTCCCCGCGGTACGTCCCGCCACCCTGCTGGTCCTGGTCCTGGCCACGATCACGGGAGCCAACCTGTTCACCGAGCCCTACCTGCTCACCAGCGGTGGCGGACCCGACGGCGCGACGACCTCGCCCGTGCTGCTGATGTACCAGCGAGGTCTCCAGCAGGGGCATCCCGACGAGGCCGCCGCGATCGGCGTGATCCTCGTCGTGCTGATCACCGCCGTTTCACTCGTCTACCGCCGCTTCATGGAGAGGGACTGAGATGACCGCCACCGCCACGGCCTCCTCCTCCGCCGGAAAGCGCCGGCGCAGGACGGACGCAAGGGGCTCTGCCTCTCGGTCGCTGGGGGCGAAGGGCGCGCTGCTCGTCGGGGCGTTCGCCTTCCTCTTCCCCTTCTACTACATGGTCATCGGCTCCTTGCAGAAGGAGCCGGACTCCAGCCCGGCCGGCGCGTTTCCGCACCCGGGAAACCTCAGCCTGCACAACTACGCCGCGATCAACTCGGCCATCTCGCTGGGGCGTTCGCTGGTGAACTCCGGCATCTTCACCGGCGGTGTCATCATCTGCACCACCGTCTTCGGGCTCCTCGCCGGATACGCGCTGGCGCGCCTGCACTTCCGGGGCCGGGGTACCACCTTCGCCCTCGTGCTGCTGATCCAGGTCGTCCCGTTCCAACTGCTGATGATCCCGCTGTATGTGCTGATCGTCCGTGACTACGGGCTGGCCGACAGCTATCTGGGCATGATCCTGCCGTTCGCGATCAACACGGGGGCCGTCTTCATCTTCCGGCAGTTCTTCCTGCAGTTGCCGCCCGCCATGTTCGAGGCGGCCCGCATGGACGGGGCCGGCGAACTGCACATCCTGTTCCGCATCGCGCTGCCGCTGTGCAGACCGGCCCTGCTCTCGGTGGTGCTGCTCAGCTTCACCGGACCCTGGAACGAGTTCCTGTGGCCTTTCCTCGTCACCAAGCGGCAGGACATGCAGCCGCTGGCCGTCTCCCTGGCCAACTACATCAGCACCGTCGCCGCGGCAGCCGCCAATCCGTTCGGCGCGATACTCGCCGGCGCCTGCGTGCTGGCAGCGCCGGCGGTGGCCCTTTACATCCTGTTCCAACGCCACTTCACCTCCACCGACCTCGACTCGGCAACGAAGGGCTGAACCCCCGTGACCCACCGCACCACCACCCCCACGCCCACTCCCGTCCCCTACCGCCTCACGCGGATCGGCGTCGTGATGTCGCCCCTCCCCGGCGAGCCCCACGAGGCGGAGGGCGTCCTCAATCCCGCCTCCGGCCGCACCCCCGACGGCAGGCTCCACCTCCTCCCGCGGTTGGTCGCGGAGGGCAACGTCTCCCGGGTCGGCCTCGCCGAGGTGAGGGTCGAGGACGGTGTGCCCGTCGGCGTCGAGCGCCGCGGTGTGGTCCTGGCCCCGGACGCGGGCTGGGAGCGCGGGAAGAACAACGCCGGTGTGGAGGACCCTCGTACGACCTGGATCGAGGAGCTCGGCCGGTACGTGATGTCCTACGTGGCGTACGGCCCGCTCGGCCCCAAGCCGGCCCTCGCCGTCTCCGAGGACCTGGTGCACTGGGAGCGGCTCGGTCCGATCCAGTTCGCGTACCAGCCCGACCTGGACACGGACCTCAACCTCTTTCCCAACAAGGACGTCGTGCACTTCCCCGAGCCCGTGCCGGGCCCGGACGGCGCGATGTACTTCGCTCTGCTGCACCGCCCGATGTGGGATCTGGGCTGGTTCCGCCCCGGCGAGGGCGTGCACCTGCCCGCCGGTGTGACCGACGAGCGCCCCGGCATCTGGATCTCCTACGTCCCCGTCGACGAGGTGAAGCAGGACATCCGCGCGCTGACCCGGCCGCGCGACCACCGCCTGGTCGCCCTGTCCGAACACCCCTGGGAGGAGCTCAAGATCGGTGCTGGTCCGGCCCCGATCCGCGTCGACGAGGGCTGGCTGCTCATCCACCACGGTGTCTCCGGGAGCATCGAGGACCCGTTCGCCCAGGTGCAGACGGTCCACTACGCGGCGGGGGCGATGATCCTCGACCCCGCCGACCCGGCCCGGGTTCTCGCCCGCACCGCCGAGCCGCTGATGACTCCGGAGACCGACGAGGAGCGCTCCGGCACGGTGCCGAACGTGGTCTTCCCGACCGCCATCGAGGAGATCGACGACGCGAGGTACGTCTTCTACGGCATGGCCGACGCGCACATCGGCGTGGCCCGCCTGGACCGGACGGCCGAATGACCGCCGCACCCGCCGCACCAGCCGCGCCACCGGACACGGACTTCGGGCTGGCGCTGATCGGCTGCGGCGGCTTCGGCTCGTACGTGCTGGACGCGGTGCGTGACATCCCCGGGCTGCGGGTCGTCGTATGCGCCGATGCCGAGCGTGACCGTGCCGCGGCACTCGCCGCACGATGTGGCCCAACGGTCGTGGTCCGTAAGACCGTTGGGGAGGCGGTGTCGGTGCCGGGGGTGGACGTGGTGGTCCTGGCCACCCCGCCGGTCGCGCACGCGGACGCGGCCGTGACCGCGCTGCGCGCGGGCAAGCACGTCTTCTGCGAGAAGCCGATCGCCCTCACCCTCGAAGGCGCGGCACACGTGGCGGCGGAGGCGGACCGCGCGCCCGGCGTGTTCGTCGTCGACCATGTGCTGCGCTACAACCCGATCCTGCGTCTGCTCCAACGCCTGGGCGGGGAAGGGCTGTTGGATGCGCTGCGGCGGTTCTCCTTCGAGAACGACGCCTCCGACGAGGACCTCGGTCCGGACCACTGGTTCTGGGATCCGGCGCGCAGCGGCGGCATCCATATCGAGCACGGCGTGCACTTCTTCGACGCGGCGAGCGCACTGATGGGAAGTGTGCCGGTCGAGGTCCAGGGGACCGCGGTACGGCGGGACGGTGGTCCGGTCGACATCGTGGTCGCCACCGCCACCCACCCTGGGGGCGGCGTGGCGACCCACACCCATTCCTTCACTCACGCCCACCGGGCCGAGCGACAGTTGATGCGCCTTGACTACGGCTTCGCCGAAGCCCGGGTCACGGGCTGGATCCCCACCTTCGCGACGATCACCGCCTGGACCGACGACGCGGGAGCCGCTCGCTGGGAACGGCTGCCCGATCGGGCGGCCGACCTCCTTACGGTCCCCGGTCTGCGCCCGCACGGGCACGAGCGGATCACGGTGGCGGTGACCCGCGGCGCCGGCTCGGACCGCCCCGCCTCCGGCCGCGGGGTCACGCGCACCGTCCCGCATCGGGTCGACTGCGTGATCGACCTGGGCGGCGAGCCACGCAAGCCGTACGTCTACGCCGAGAGCGTGCGGGCGGCGATGACCGACCTGCTGCACTGCGCGGTGCACGGCACCGCTCCCGTCGCCGATGCCCGCGCAGGTCTGGCCGCGGTCGCGGTGGCGGAGGCCGCGACGCGGTCGGCACAGACGGGCGGCCGGGCATTGCCCGTGACGGCTCCGACCACCGGGACCGTCGGAGGGGCCGACTGACCCGCAGGACACGGCCGCGCTCTCACCGATGGTCGTACGGCAATGTCAGATGCAGCTCGTAACCGCCCTCCGGCGTGGGCCCGGAGGTGACCGCGCCACCGAGGAGTTCGGCTCGTTGGCGTAGGCCGGCCAGGCCGTGGTGGGAGCTGGGGAGGCTGAGGGCGACGCGGGTGGGGACGGTGTTGGTGACGGAGGTGTGGACGGCGCCGTCCCGGAGGTGGATGCGGATGGTGGCCGTGGCGCCGGGGGCGTGTTTGCGGACGTTGGTCAGGGCTTCCTGGACCGTGCGGTAGACGGCGCGCTGGATGGTGGGCGGGACTTCGTCCGGCAGGGCGATCTCCAGCTTCGCTTCGATGCCGCTGTTCTCGACCAGTTGCCGGAGGTCGGCGAGGGAGGGCTGGGGGGTCAGTTCGGTGGGGCGACTGCCGGAGGCGCGCAGCACGTTGACCATGTGCCGTAGTTCGTCGAGGGTCTGCACGCTGAGCCGGCGGATCGTGGCCGCGGCCTGTCTGGCTTCGGCGTCCGGGCTGCCCACCTGGAGGGCTCCGGCCTGTACGGCGATGAGGCTGACCTGGTGGGAGACCACGTCGTGCATCTCCCGGGCAAGCTGTGCGCGCTCCCGGGCGAGCACGCTCTGGGCGGTCAGCAGCCTCTCGTGCTCGCGGGCCTCGGAGATCTCGGCGAGGCGCAGGGACAGGTCACGCCGGGCCTGTACGAGCTGGCCCAGGAAGACGGGGGCGGCGGCGGTCGCCACCGTGTAGCTGAGATGGAAGAGGCTGGCGGTCCCCGTGACGACGGTGGCCCGCACCGAGGACCATGGCCAGGGAAGGAAGTCGCTCGCGGCGAAGAGCAGCGCGCAGCCTGCCAGCAGTACGCGGTGGCGGCTGAGCGAGGCGAGTGTGTACAGGGCGGCCGTGGTGGCGATCACCGCGTCGGTGATCATGGCGGCGGGGAGCGTCAGCGCGAAGGTCGTCAGCGGCAGTCGGCGTCGCAGCAGGAGGGCGGCGGCGGCGAACAGTGCCAAGGTCATGGCCGGCTGGTCCCAGAACTCGATGTGGACCAGCGCGTCCGACACCGCGACCCCGACGAGCGCGACGTCCATGAGGAACGCCGGCGGCCAACGGGGCTTCATCCGGCCTCCTCGTCCTCGGCCGGGGCCAGCAGGCCCGCCCGCTCGGCGATCAGCGCCGCCTGCACGCGACTGCTGACCTGCAGTTTGCCGAACACGGCGCTGACGTGGCCTTTGACGGTTCCGGTGCTCAGGTGCAGCCGGTCGCCGATGTCGTTGTTGGCCAGGCCCTCGGCCATGAGGACGAGTACGGTGCGCTCGCGCTCGGTCAGCCGGGCGGCGAGGCGGACGGCGGACGGCTCGCGTGTGTCGGCGTCGAGGTAGCCGTTCACCACGGTGCGGGTGACCTTGGACGACAGCACGGGACCGCCGTCGGTCAGGGCCCGTACGAGAGCGGGCAACTGCTCCGGGTCGGTGTCCTTGAGCAGGAATCCGGCGGCGCCCGAGCGCAGGGCGGTCGCCACGTACTCGTCCGTGTCGAACGTGGTGAGCACGGCCACCACCGGAGGGTCCTGCAGACCACGGAGGTCCGCCAGGACGGTGAGTCCGTCCACATCCGGCATCCGGATGTCCAGCAGCACGACGTCGGGCCGTAGCTCCCGCACCGTCGGCACGGCCTCGCCGCCCTGGACCGCACCCACAACCTCGATGTCGTCCGCCGCGTTGAGGATGTGTGAGAAGCCCATGCGGACCAGGGCTTCGTCGTCGACCACAAGGACCCGGATCACGTGCGCTCCGCTCGTTTCATGTTCGCTGGTGCATCCGTACCACCCCTGGCGCCGGCCACTCGGTGGGCCGACCGGGATTCCCACCGGTGGGCGGGGTGGACCCGGCCGGTTGGCCGGGACGGCTCCGGCCGGGTGCCGGGGAGCCGTCGGAAATCCGTCGGTGACCGGGATGTGCAGTCGCCGAAGTCTCCGAGCACGACAGTGAACGCGCCGCCGCCGGCCGTACCGGCGCCTGTGTCCGGCGCGCACGAGACCGTGCACGCCCCTACTTCCCCTGATGCGCCCGCGTCAGGCGGTACGTCCCGTACGTCCCGTACGTCGTCGTCATCGACCGCGCGGCTCGTCGGGATCGACCTCGCCCGCGGCCTCGCCGTCTTCGGCATGTACTCCGTGCACGTCGGCCCGGACGCTGCCACGGTCGGTGGCCCGGTGGGGTTTCTCCTGGAGACGGCTCGGGGGCGCTCCTCCGCGCTCTTCGCGCTGCTCGCAGGCTTCTCGCTCGTGATCATCACCGGTCGCGAGCAGCCGCGGACCGGGCGCTCCGGCCGTCAGGCCATGGCGAGGATCGTGATCCGGGCCGTCGTCCTGGCGGCGCTCGGCTACGCCCTGACCGCTCTGAACACCGACGTGGACGTGATCCTCAGCTTCTACGGGCTGCTCTTCCTGGCGGTCCTGCCGCTGTACCGGCTGCGCGCGCGAGCGCT
>NZ_JBEYYC010000066.1:0-12131 GCF_040645355.1 Streptomyces sp. NPDC046805
AACCCGGTCGAGGGCATCTGGTCCCTCCTGCGAAGGCGCTGCCAGGCCAACACCGCCTTCACCGACCCCACCCACCTGATGCGCACCCTGCGACGAGGCCTTCGCCAGGTCCAATACCAGCCCGACCTCATCGACGGATGCCTCACCGGCACCGGGCTCACTCTGACGACATCACGCCTCAAACGTCAGTAACTCGCGAGCGACGCCGCCAGCTTCGTGCACGGCGCGGCGGTACCCGTCGATGGTGGTCGCACCGCCGTCTGATCTGCGTATCCGACGGGAAGGCGCACCCATGTGGGCAAAGGCCGGGCCGTGTGCGCCGTCCCTGGTGATCCGAGCGACCCCGGCCGACTGCGCAGCGACGGCAGCGTTCGAGGATGGGTTCGACACCGATGCCCGCGGCCGCGCTGGTGCCGAGGGTGGTGGCCCAGCGGCTGGGCGTGCGGAAGTCAGGCGGGGTGTTGGTGTTCCCATATGGCTCTGGTGACGGCGGCGGGGCGTGGCAGCAGGTGGCCGTCGAGGTAGAGGTCCACGCGCTCGTTGTAGAAGGCGACCAGTCCGGCGATGGGCGCTACCTGCCGGGTCGGGAAGTCGTATGCCCAGGCGAGGTCGGGATAGGTGGCTGTGTCCGTGGTGACGGACCAGTAGCCGCTGGTGTTGCCCTTGTAGGGGCAACTGGTGACGGTGTCGGTCGGGTGCATGCGGGTCCAGTCGATGTGCACGCGGTCGAGGTAGTAGCGCGTCGGTAGGCCTGTCTCCAGCACCATCACCGAGGAGGGCGCGTCTGCGAGCACGGCTCCGTCGAGCATGACACGGACACTGCGGCCCGACCGGAGAGCGTCGACACGGGTGTAGGGATTCCTGGGGTGGACGAACACCTGCTCGTCCTCCTCGAACCATGCGTCGATGGCCTCCCAGCGGAAACTGACACTGCCGGAGACGCCGGGAGGTGCGTCGTCGTCCCACTCCCAGGCTGCGCCCGGGCGGGTGAGCGAGCCCAGCCGGAGGGTGTGACGGCGTGCCCTGCCGACCCGTAGCGCCATGGTCCGGCCCTCGTCGAGGAGCGCCCCGTCGCGGATGTCTTCCCGAGGGATGCAGTACTGCGGGTAGCCCGGCCACAGCCACACATAGCGCGCCCGTACGGTGTCGAAGACGGGAAGGTTCGCGGCATAGCCGCGGACGCGGCGCGGTACGGGTTCGACGTGGCCGACCGGGACGATCATTTCCGGGTAGTCCGGTGTGAAGTGCTCCATGGGCCTTGTCCTCATCGTGGTTCGTGCCAGTCCTGCGGGGCCGAGCACGCATCCCAACGGCATCAGGCAATCACGGTGGCGGCTGTCCGGCATCCTGTGCCGTCGGCGGGCGGAGATGGCTTGAGCGTCCTAGCTAGAGATCTTTGACTCGTAGCTTTCTGCTGGGTGGTTCGTTGAATCTCAATGACCTGTCAAGTGCCGCAGGGGACGGGAGCTTCAGCCGCCGGCCGGGGCGGGCGCTGGGGTGAGTGTGTACGGGCGGTGGTCGCGGAGCATCGCCCACAGCACGTCGACGCGGCGGCGTGCGAGAGCCAGGATGGCCTGGACGTGACGCAGCCCCTCGGCCCGTTTGCGCAGGTAGAAGTCTCTGGAGGGGCCGGGATACATCATGGCGCTCTGTGCAGAGAGGTAGAAGACCCAGCGCAGGCGGCGGTCGTACCGTTTGGGTCGATGCAGGTTGCCCGTTCGGCGTCCGGAGTCGCGTGGGACGGGCGCCAGGCCGGCATGCGCGGCCAAGCGGCCCGCGTCGCGGTAGGACGACAGATCTCCGGCGATGGCGATGAACTCGGCGCCCAGAATCGGGCCCATGCCAGGCAGCGACTCGATGATGTCGGCCCGGTCGTCAGCGCGGAAGGATTCGCGGATCTCGCGGTCGTTGGCCGCGATCCGTTCGTCGAGCGCGAGGAGCTGATGGGCCAGCTCAGCCAGAAGAGCTGCGGCGCGGGTCTCGCCCGGCAGAACGGTGTGCTGCTGATTCGCCGCTTCGACGGCCTTCTCCGCTATCTTCTGAGGGCTGCGGATCTTGCGATGCTGAAGCCACGTGGTCAGCCGCTTCACGCCGATGCGCCGCAGGGCGGTACGTGTCTGATAATGCGTCAGCATTACGACCGCGCCTTTGGAGCGGGCGTAATCGAAGGCGCTCTCCAGGGCCGGGCTTATTCCGCACAGCAGGTCGCGCATCCGGTTGATGAGGCGGACTCGGTCCGCGATCAGATCGCGTCGGTTGGCGGTCAGCAGCCTGAGGTTGCAGACACGTTCGGGCGGGATCGTGATCGTGCTGAAGTCCCGCCGGACGCGGACCATGTCCGCGATGATCAGGGCGTCTTTCGCGTCGGTCTTTCCCTCGCCGCGGTAGCCCTCGGCCGCACGGCTCACGCTCCGGCCGGGCACGTAGGTTATCTGCTGGTCGTGAGCGGCGAGCAGGACCAGCAGCAGTGTCGCGGTCTTGCCCCTCGGGTCGACTGCCCACTGGACTTCGTCTGCGGTTTCGCAGGCGGTGGCGATGAGGCTGAGGATCTCCGATTCGCCGTTGGAGATCTTTCGGGAGAAGACGGCTTCACCGGCGGCGTTGATCGCTACAGCCCAGTGGTGTCCCTTGCCGACGTCGATACCAACCCATAAGCGTTCGCTCTGAGTGTCCACTGCTACGGCTCCATTCCTTGCTGACCGGCCTTTCGTTGGTCCCTCGGAACACTCCGCAGCAGGCCCTTAACCAGCGATGACCGCAGATCTCAATCAGCAACACAGAGCGTCCCGGAGGACCAGGTGGCCATTCAACGAAAGCCACAACAACGGCAACCGTGCATCAGCCATGCCCGGTCCTCCCGGACCGTCACCATTGTCCAGCAGTCTGGTATCAGCCGTGCCTGGTCCTCCCGAACCACCACTGATTCTTAAGGGTCTGGGATGAGCAGATTGGAGGCGCAACGGGCCGTGCCGGCAGCCAAGTTGGGAGCGATTCTGCCGCACCTCGACGAGCGGCAGCGCCGTATAAGGGCTATCGCCAGGCGGCCTGGCCGACCGGTACGGCTCGCCTCCGCGAGGACGTTGTGCGGTGGCGAGGCGGCCTATCCTGTCCGAGGGGTGACAGACACAGAGCTTGCCGTGACGAACAAACACGGGCCCAGGAGTGTGCTCATGGTGACGATCCTGCTGCCCAGCGTGTTTGCTCTGCTCGCGGCCGGGAGCAACGCGCTCGGGACGGTATTGCAGCGGCGCGCCGTGGTCTTGCGCTTGTGATCGGAGGGGCCGTCTTTCACGTCGCCGTGACGCCGAAGGCCTGGTTCTGTGTGGCCTGCATTGTCGGTGGACTGACGCTGGCACTTTTCTCCCTCGCTCCTATGGGGGGTCGTGCACAGGTGCCCGGGATTTGGTGGCTGCCAGCAGTCGCGGTCACCGGAGGGACCGGCGCTGTCCTTGTTCTCGTCGGTCTGCGACGTCCCGTCGGTCTGATGCGAGCGGCTGCCCTCGCAGTGGCCGCGGCCATCGGAAACGCCGTCACCGCAGCGCTGGTCAAGTCGGCCATGAACATCCTCCCTACTGCTCGGGATCGCCATGCAAGGGGGCCCTCTCATCGGCTCTCAACCTGCTTTGACGCTTGGCGATGCCACGGTGAGTTTCTGCCTCGGCGTGACGATCTACGGGGAGCACCCGCGTGCCGGATTCTGGCTCGTACCGGCCCTGCTGGGACTGGGGGTGCTCCTCTACGGAATTTTTGGGCTGTCTCGCACCCAGTGCCTCGCACAGTGCCTCGACCCGGGCGAGGACGAGCTCGACGCCATCGTGCAGCCTGCCGAGCGCCTGGATGAAAAGGGGCGAGCGGGAAGCAGCTTGGGGTAGGAGCGGCCTGTCTCTTGAGCCCAGCGACAGTCGTCACAGACACCGATGCCGTTTGCCCCAGCGTCGGCGGGAATGGGAGAGACCGGCACGGGTAGAACTCAAATTGTGACAAAGCTGGGCCTTCCAGACGGAGTGGGGGCATGCCTATTCGATCTCGATGGCGTGCTGACCGAGACCGCAGTCGTGCACGCCGCCGCGTGGAAGGAAACTTTCGACGACTTCCTGCGGCGGCGCGAGGGACCCGCCTTCCGTCCCTTCGATGCGACGGCCGACTACGAGCAGTACGTCGACGGGCGCCCGCGCGCCGACGGGGTACGGGTCTTCCTGGCCTCCCGCGGGATCGAGCTGCCGGAGGGAGGGGGCGATGATCCACCGGGGTCGGCGACCGTGCACGGGCTGGGCAAGCGCAAGAACGCCCTCTTCCTGGAGAAGATCCGCACACATGCTGTCGAGCCGTATGCAGGGTCCGTCCGGTACGTCGATGCCGTAAGAGAAGCCGGACTGGGCACGGCCGTCGTCTCCTCCAGCGCAAACTGCCAGCAGATCCTGATCGCTGCGGGCATGAACGACCGCTTCGACGTGCGCATCGACGGCCGGGTCGCTGCGGAGCGCGGGCTCCCCGGCAAGCCGCACCCGGACACCTTCCTCGAAGCCGCGCGCGACCTGGGGGCCGAACCCCGGGCGGCGGCCGTGTTCGAGGATGCGCTGGCCGGTATGGACGCGGGACGGGCCGGTGGCTTCGGGGCCGTGGTGGGAGTCGACCGCGTCGGCCAGGCGGACGCGCTGCGCCGGCACGGTGCCGACATCGTGGTGTCGGACCTCTCCGAGTTGCTGGAGGTTCCGACGTGATCAGTCACCCCGCCTACGCCGTCGAGCCCTGGTGTCTGCGCGAGACCGAGCTGAACCTGGATGTGCTGGCCCAGAGCGAATCCGTCTTCGCCCTGTCCAACGGGCATGTCGGCTGGCGCGGCAACCTCGACGAGGGTGAGCCGTACGCCCTACCCGGCAGCTACCTCAACGGCGTGCACGAGCAATATCCGCTGCCGTACGCGGAAGGGGGCTACGGGTTCCCGGAATCCGGGCAGACGGTGATCAACGTGACCAACGGCAAGCTCATCCGGCTGCTGGTCGACGACGAACCGTTCGATCTGCGCTACGGACAGCTGCAATCCCACGAACGCGTGCTCGACCTGCGCGGTGGGCTGCTCCACCGCGTCTGCGAGTGGACCTCGCCGGTCGGCAGGACGGTACGCGTGCGCTCCACCCGACTGATCTCCTTCAACCAGCGCGCCGTCGCCGCGGTCGCCTACGAAGTGGAGCCGCTGGGCGCCCGGACGAACCTGGTCGTCCAGTCGGAACTCGTCGCCAACGAGCAACTGCCCGCCGTCACCGGCGATCCCCGGGCCGGCGCCGCCCTGGAATCGTGTCTGCGGCCCGAGGAGCACTCCGCGATCGACGCGCGGTTGCGCCTGGTGCACAGCACAACGCGTAGCAAGCAGCGTGTCGCAGCCGCAGCCGACCACGTGGTACGCGGCCCCGGATCCACCCGGACGTCCAGCGAGAGCACGGATGACGTGGGCCGCCTCACGGTCACCGCTGTCCTCGACCCCGGCGAGACGCTGCGCATCGAGAAGTTCGTCTCGTACGGCTGGTCCAGGATGAGATCGCTGCCGGCTGTGCGGGACCAGGTGGAGGCCGCGCTCGCCGGGGCGCGAAGCATCGGCTGGCAGGGCCTGGTCGACCAGCAGCGGGAGTTCCTCGACGGCTTCTGGCGGCATGCTGATATCGAGGTCGACGGTGATACGGAGATCCAGCAGGCCGTCCGCTTCGCTCTCTTCCACGTCCTGCAGGCCGGCAATCGGGCCGAGCAGCGAGCGATCCCTGCCAAGGGCCTGACCGGATCCGGATACGACGGGCACTCCTTCTGGGACACCGAGACGTTCGTTCTGCCGCTGCTGACCTACACCTCGCCGAACTGCGTCACGGAGGTCCTGCGCTGGCGACAGAACACCCTGCCGGCGGCACGTGCCCGTGCCCGCCAGCTCGGACTGCGGGGCGCGGCCTTCCCATGGCGAACGATTGAGGGAGCGGAATGCTCTGGGTACTGGCCGGCCGGCACTGCGGCCTTCCACATCAACGCCGATGTCGCCGCCGCGGTCGTGCGCTACGTCCGGGCCACCGGCGACGCGGACTTCGAACGGCGGACCGGTCTGGAACTGCTGGTGGAGACCGCCCGGCTGTGGCACTCCCTGGGTCATCACGACTCCGGCGGCCGCTTCCACATCGATGGCGTCACCGGCCCCGACGAGTACAGCGCACTGGCGAACGACAACGCGTACACCAACCTCATGGCCCGGGTGAATCTGCAGGCGGCTGCCGACGCGGCCGAGCGCCATGCGGCTCAGGCCGCGGCACTCGGCGTCGATGAGGCGGAGACCACCGGCTGGCGTGAGGCGGCCAGGGCGATGTCCGTGCCCTACAACCGTGCCCTGGGCGTCCACGAGCAGTCGGCGGGCTACACCGGCCTTGCCGTGTGGGATTTCGTGGGCACACGGCCCGAGCAGTATCCCCTGATGCTGCACTTCCCCTATTTCGACCTGTACCGGAAGCAGGTGGTCAAACAAGCGGACCTGGTGCTGGCGATGTTCCTGTGCGGTGATGCCTTCGATGAGGACCAGAAGTCGCGGAACTTCGCCTACTACGAACCGCTGACCGTCCGGGACTCCTCGCTGTCGGCCTGTGTCCAGTGTGTTCTGGCCGCCGAAGTGGGGCAGCTGCGTCTGGCCTACGACTACCTGGGGGAGGCGGCGCTGATGGATCTGGCGGACCTGGAGAGGAATACCCGCGACGGCCTGCACATCGCCTCCCTCGCGGGAACATGGATCGGATTGGTCGCCGGGTTCGGCGGTATGCGTGACCACGGCGACATGCTGCACTTCGACCCAAGGCTGCCCGAACAGCTCAGGCGGCTGGCCTTTTCCCTGTGGGTGCGGCACCGCTGTCTGCGGATCGACATCACCGGCTCACACGTCACCTACGTGCTGGCGGAAGGCGAACCCATACAGATCAGTCACTGCGGCGAAGTGATCACACTCTCCAACGAGGCGCCACAGACTCGTCCCGTCGAGCCACCGACCGCCCTGCCCGAGCCCGCACAGCCACCGGGCAGACAACCCGCACCACGCCACTGACCCACCGCCGACGACCCCCGCGCCGAGCACCCCACCGGACAGTCCGGTCAGCCGGGGCCCGGCGAACGCGGTAGTGATGGCACCCCACGAGCCAGAGGGCACCGAGGTGGCGAGTGCATCGGCCGAGTCGTCGTGAGACTCCGGGCGGCCAGGTGAGTGGAACCATCGAGGGCAACCGCATAGAAGCCATACCCAGTGTCTCTGGGTCTCTGGACCTTACGATGGCCCGTCCAACCCACGAACAAGGTAGGACCGCATAGCCTCAAAACGAGATCACCTAGTGGCCGCCGATACATCACTCCAGCGAACGTGACCGCGGAAGGCAGGCATCTCGGCAACAGGAGTACACAATGCATCGTGGAGGTTTGGGAGGTATTCTCACCGAAAGTCGGCCTGAAACTGGATGTGTGGAAAAGATGTCAGGCAGGTGACCGTGCTGCCCGTCAGCGGAGGCATGACCGACGCAGAGTAGGTCATGCAGCTGCGCCCGCGAGGGCTCCTCGCACGAAGACCTCACCCACTGCCTGAGGGGTGAGCTGCCGGAAGGGTTGCCCCGGGGGGCGACGGGAGACACGGCCGACACCGACGGAGAGTGCATTGACGACCCAGTCGGCGACGAGCGTGCGGGACGCCCCTTGGGCTGGGACACCAATGTCACTGGCGCCGACTACGACGGCGACGACTACTGGGCTCGAGATGTCGGGTCCTGACGGCGGTGCGGTTTCTGTGCAAGAGGCGGCTGTACACGTCGTTGCAGACACCAGGGACGACGAGTGAGTCGCGGCCCAGAGCCGTTCGGAGCAGACTCGTCCGGGCTGCTGCCCCTGACGGTGCCGTTCGAGCGGGGCGGGCGCACGGCCGACTGGGTGATAGGACGGGCATTTCGCCCCGGAGGGTATGGGGCGCACTGTCATCGCTAGGCAGTGTGGGGAGTCATGGACGGCCTAATGGGGCAACTGGCGGCGGCAGAGGTAGCGAGGCAGGCAGTTTCAACGCTCTCTACGAAGAAGCAGTCACAGAGTATCCACGCTGAACACCGAGGATGGCGAACATGCCGATCATCTCGCGAGGATTCCACGGGCGGCGCTCTCCTTCGCAAGAGAAGCTGCCACCCGGGCAGTACGAGACGACGGGCTTTCCCGTGCTGGCGGCTGGGCCCACGCCCCGTGTACCGACCGACGATTGGGAACTGACCGTGGTCTCGGAGTCCGGCACACAGCACACCTGGGACTGGCCCGCCCTGAATGCGCTTCCGGCGGAGTCCCCGACGGTCGACCTGCACTGCGTGACCAAGTGGTCTAAGTTCAATACCCAGTGGCAAGGCGTGTCCCTCGACGTCCTGATGGCAGATGTACGGACGGAGGCCGAACACGTCCTCGTGTCCTCGTACGGCGGCTACACCACCAACGTGCCCCTGACGGATCTGCTCGACGGTCAGGCCTGGATCGTGTTCGCCTACGACGGTCACCCTCTTGCACCCGAGCACGGCGGACCGGCCAGGCTGCTCGTGCCGCACCTCTACCTGTGGAAGTCCGCGAAATGGGTCCGCAGGTTCGAGCTTCGCGAAACGGACGAGCCGGGGTTCTGGGAGAGCGCTGGCTATCACAACTATGGAGACCCATGGCGAGAACAGCGGTACAGGGGAGACTAGGCGACCGCCTCCGCTGGAGGGCGGCCGACGTGACCAGCCGACGTAAGGAGTCCGCTTCGGCCCGCACGCTATCCCTGGAGGTTTTGGACTGGCCCGGACACCTGGCAGGGCAGCACGTGGACGTGCGGTTGACGGCAGAGGACGGCTACAGCACTCAGCGGAGCTACTCGATCGCCTCGGTGGCGGACGGCGCCCGCTTGGACCTCACGATTCAGCGCACACCCGGAGGAGAGGTATCGCCTTACCTGACAGATGAGCTGATGCCCGGTGACCAGTTGGAACTGCGGGGGCCCGTCGGAGGGTGGTTCGTGTGGAGCCCGGAGCAGACCGAGCCGGTTTTGTTGGTTGCCGGTGGCTCAGGGCTCGTGCCGCTCATGTGTATGATCCGCTCCCGCGCTGCGACCGGCAGCCGCACGCCCTTCCGGCTCGTGTACTCCCTGCGAACACCCGCCGAGCACCTGTACGCGCCCGAACTGCGCGTCGGCTCACCGGGCCTGGACACGGCCCTTATCCACACCCGTGAGGCTCCTCCCGGAGCGCCCAGGCCGCCTGGACGCATCACCCCGGAGGACCTGGTCCAGCACGGCTGGCCGCCGGATTTCGAACCGACCTGCTACGTCTGCGGGCCCACAGCGTTCGTCGAGAAGGTCGCGGCTTACCTCGTGCTGCTCGGGCACGACCCGGGACGCATCCGCACCGAACGCTTCGGCGGCAGTGGAGGTTGACATGATTCCTGCAGAGCAGGGCGTAGCGGATGCCGGCTACGTGGACGGCAACGTGCTGGCGGGTCCTTTGTCCGAAGTCTTCGTGGCCGACGTGACCGTCGCAACAAGCCAATGCGTCCATTGCGGATGCACAGGACCTGTAGCACGGCTCCACGTCTACGCAGACGCGCCGGGGCTCGTGGCCCGGTGCCAGAGCTGCAGCGAGGTCGTCCTGCGGATCGTGCGCACGAAAGGGGCAGTCTGGGTCGACATGCGCGGCACCGTGGCCCTGTCAATCCCCCTGGAGGCGGAATGAGGCGCTCCGGGCTGGTTTCGAGGCGGACCCGCGCTATCTGGCAGACCCTTCCGACCCCGACGATGAGGACGGCCATCACGACTACGTGAGGGCCGGCAGATGGACAGCCCTGGATTCGCGGTTTGGTCTCGGGGATCAAGCGGAATGCGCGGAACTGCGGCCATGCGTACCGGAAACGAGCAGCTGTGCGATTCTCGCGGAAGCCTGCAGGGGTGCGTTACGTACCAGTTTGATCACCGTTGTTCCTTGCCGCCGCAGTCGGCGATGTCGCCGGCGGTTAGGTGAGGGACAATTGCTTCCGACCTGGCCTCGCTCGGGGCGCTAGGCCGAGGGGGTAGGCCCTTGGGGCTGCAACGCCTCTGACTCATGCTACTCGCTGGTTCGGGCCGCCTCGTCGTTCCTGATGCCCTTTTCAGCCTCGGTCTCCTCGGCTGCAACCTCTTGTGCGACGCTGAGGACCCTGTGCAGGCTCGCAGAAGGGATCACTACGCCCCCAGCGCTGTCCATGTAGACGTAGTCGCCTGGTTCTACACACACACCGGAGATTTCGACGGCTACGCCGAAAGCGTGAGGCATCACTGTGTCGCCGCCCCATCGGACGGCCTCCCCCCTGCACCACGTAGCAAAGCTGTAGCTGCGCAACTGACCGAAGTCCCGTAGTCGGCCGTCGACCAGGACGCCCGACAGCCCGCTGCGGTCCGCTCTGGCCAGCTTGGTGCCGCCGCCGTGGGACACGTCAGGGTAGCCGCCACTGGAGAGCACCAGTACTTGGCCCGCGAGTGGCCTCTCTCCGACCGCCCCCGGTAGAAATACCCGAAGTCTAGGTCTGCCGCAGTCAGGTCCTCACGGTAGGGCACGTAGGAGATGGTGGCCGCGGACCCGAACAACGGGCGACCGGGGTCGGGGCTGGTCATGGACGGAATGTGCGCCCGATGGCTGTGGATCCGGCCCATAGCATCGACGAGCGTGGCGCACCCCAGCCGGGCGGCCTTCGCAGCCAATGATTCGTCCTCCATGTCTCGCCTCTCTATACCCGTCCAGCACAGGGCCGGTAACTGCCCGGTGCTGGACGGCTCTGGAAACCGCGGAGAAACACGGCTGCTGGCGGCTCCGCCAGCCCAGACTCCCGGCAGAAGATCTTGTAGCCGTCCACCACGTCGCGGTGGGGCACGTAGCCATATCCCACACCATTTCGCGCGCTGCCGGCGGAACCTGAAGCTTCGCGCCGGAGAGGCGGCGCCGGGCACCAGGCAGCGAGCCGGGACGCGTCGGAAGGAGTCTGGTCCGAAAATAACGTCTGACTGACCGCGGGTTGTGGGTGAAGGTCACGCCGCTTCGATGGGTTCGAAGCGGGTGGTGAGGCTGAGGGCGTTGGCTTGTCGGGTGATCCGGTGGAGGGCCCGTTCGAGGGTCGTGCTTGGTGTAGTAGTTGCCGCCCAGGTCGTGGAAAGCGGTGTCGTGGGTGAGCATGTGCCACACGGCGGTGAGGATGGAGTGCTCGAGGGCGACCAGGCTTTCTTCTTGCGCAGGCGGGGCATCAGTTGCATGTAGTGGGCGCCGAGGTAGGTGCGGTCGCGGGTGCGGGAGGCGGCCATGGCCGCGGTGCCGAGCGCGGCACCGAGCCAGCGGTTCCCGGCGGGCGCTTGCTGTCTACAGCTAACGCGCGATGACGCGGCTGACCGCCCTGATGGCGGGCGGCCGCTTGGTGGGAACGGCGCTGTTCACGCTCGGACCCGCCGTCGGGGCACTGTGGCCGAGCAGGTGGTGGTGCGAGCGCGGCAAGCCGGGCGAAGTCGGCCTCGGTCAGCGGCGGGCAACGGCAAGTGGGGACGAGCACTCACCCTGCGCGAGCCCGCTCAGCGGGCCGCGCTCCAGCAGCGCCGCCGCGAACAAGGCACCGACGCCTGGCGGGAACGCTACCGACCGCGGGCCGGAATCGAGGCAACGTTCTGCCAGACACCGCACCCACGCGCGTCGAAGCCGCTACCGGACCGCCGCCGCTACCCACTTGGGCCACTGTCTCGCGGCCACCGCCGTCAACCTCATCCGCATCGATGCCTGGCAGCAAGGCCACCGCCCAGAGCGCACCCGCACCACCCACTTAGAGCTCCTAACAAAGGCGTCGGACATGCCGGTGGGTGATCAGGCAGGTCGCGAGGCCGAGGAAGGCCTCATGGATGTCGTCGCGTCGCTCCCATCGGATCCGCAGGCGACGAAAACCGTGCAGCCAGGCGATGGTGCGCTCGACCACCCAACGGAAGATGCCCAGGCCAGAGCCGTGCTCCACGCCTCGTTCGGCGACGACCGGGCGGATACCGCGCTGCCACAGCAGTCGCCGGTACTTGTCGTGGTCGTAGCCGCGGTCGGCAAGCAGCGCGTCGGGCCGGTGTCTGGGCC
>NZ_JBEYYC010000067.1:0-11913 GCF_040645355.1 Streptomyces sp. NPDC046805
GCCCGATAACTCAGACACGCGCGCAGACACCGAACCACCCCCTGGGACCACTACCCAGGAACCTACGCCCGAGGCCTAAAACAACGGCATTGCCTCTAAAGTGGGACTCTGGCGTCGAGGACCATTATCCGCCTACGCGTTGAGCACCCTCCGGGCCGTCTCGGGGCCGTCGGAGGGTGCTCAACGACGACCAACGCTGACAACCACCGACGACTAAGCCGCAGGTCGCAGCGTTGATCGATTGCACGGCTGCAGGTCAGAGACCCGGTCCCTCACTTCTTCTAGTACTTCGTCGCTCCGGCGAGGATCGCCTCGCGGATGCGGTGGTACGTGCCGCAGCGGCAGACGTTGCGGATCTCGTCCAGGTCGGCCTCGGTGATCTCGCGGTTCTGCTCGCGGGCCTGGCGGACCTTGGCGACGGCCGTCATGATCTGGCCGGGCTGGCAGTAGCCGCACTGGGCGACGTCGTGCTCCAGCCAGGCCTCCTGCATGGGGTGCAGGTCCTTGTTGACGGTGGCGGGCAGGCCCTCGATGGTGGTGATCTCGTCGTCGGGGCCGATGTCCTTCACCGGCACCGAGCAGGGATTGAACGCCTTGCCGTTGACATGGCTGGTGCAGGCCTGGCACACGCCGAGCCCGCAGCCGTACTTGGGTCCGGTGATGCCCAGGACGTCGCGGAGCACCCACAGCAGCCGTACGTCGTCCTCGATGTCGACGGTCACACGCTTGCCGTTGAGGATGAAGGTGTGTTCGGGCACGGGGGCTCCTAGTAGGCGCGGGTGAGGCCGTCGGTGGGGGACTCGGGGATCGGCGGGGTGGTGGGCAGCGGTTCGAAGCCGAGCGGTTCGGTGTGGTTGATCGGGAACGTCGTCGGCATGCGGCCGGTGGCCCGGCCGTAGGCGCAGGCCACGGCAGCCATGGCGCCCGCGACGGCCAACTCCCCCGCGCCACCGGGCTCTCCGGAGGTGGGCGGCATGACGACGATCTCCAGCTCGGGCGGGGTGTTCCACTGGCGGGTGTAGAAGTAGTTGTCCCAACTGCCTTCCAGGAAGTGCCCGTTGTCGAGGTGGAGGCCGGAACTGAGCGTGATGGCGATGCCGTCCATGATGCCGCCCATCATCTGGGCCTGAAGACCACGCGGATTGACGGCCAGCCCGACGTCGACCGCACACACGACCTTGGTGACGCGTGGTCCGGTGTAGGCGTCGCGTATCTTCCGGCCGGTGGTCTCCGGGCGGCAGTCGATCTCGGCCAGGACCGCGACGTACCCGTGGTACTCGGGGTGCAGGGCCAGGCCCTGCGCCGTGCCGGCGGGCATGCTCCGGCCCCAGGCGCCGACCTCGACCACCTTGTCCAGCACCGCCCGGGCCCGCCCCTCCTTCAGAAACGCGCGACGGAACGCGTACGGGTCCTTGCCCATCCGTTTCGCCAGTTCGTCCACGACCAGCTCCTGGGCGCAGCGCACGTTGGGCGAGTAGATGTTGCGCATGGAGCCCGTGTTGAACCCCTTGTCGGTCTCGGCGAGCAGCTGGCTGACGACGCCGAAGTGGTACGGGGTCTGCTGGCTCAGCGCGAAGACCGTCTCGGAGAAGCCGAGATCGCCGACGGGCAGCCGAGCCGCCTCGGCGGTGATGATCTCGCCGACTCCGTGCCCGAAGTCGGTGGCCACGGAGGTGTGCCGCTGGTCGTAGGTGAGCACCTCGCCGAGCGTGTATGAGGCGCGCACGCGCGAGGTGGACATGGGGTGGGTCCGGCCCTGGCGGAAGTCGTCGGTACGGTGCCACATGAGCCTGACCGGCTTGCCCATCTTCTGGGAGATCTCGGCGGCCTCGGCGGCGGCGTCGTAGAACAGCTTGCGGCCGAAGGAGCCGCCGCCCTCGGTGACATGGACCTTCACCGCGGTCGCGGGCAGCCCGAGTTTCGCCGCGATCTTCTCCTGGGCGATGATCGGGGACTTCAGGCTCCCCCAGATCTCGGCCGAGTCCGCACGTACGTCGGCGACGGCGCAGTTGGTCTCCAGCGCGCTGTTGCTGGCGAAGTGGAAGGTGAAGCGGGCGTCCACGGACTTGGTCAGCACGTCCAGGGCGGGCAGCGGGAGTTCGGCCCTGCGCAGCTCGTCGCCGATGGTGCTGTCGGAGGCGTCGTCCACCGCCCCTGGCCCCCAAGAGACCCGTAGCGCCCGTACGGCGTCGATGCACTGGCCGAAGGTCCGGCCGCGGACGGCGACACCGGTGGAGACCGGGAGGACGTCGGTGATGCCGGGCATGGCACCCACCTCGGCGAGGTTGTCCACCGAGCGGACCGTGCCGTTGATGGTCGGCGGGCGGCACACCAGGGTCGGCAGGGCGCCCGGGACGTGCAGGTCCATGGCGAACGTCTTCCGGCCGGTGACCGCGTCGAGGGCGTCGATACGCCGCTGTGCGGTGCCGATGACCTCGAAGTCCGCCGCCTCCTTGAGCGTGACCGACTCCTGGCTCGTGGTCACCGCCGCGGCCTTCTCGGCGAGTTCGCCGTAGGTGAGGCTCTTCCCGGTCGCCGAGGACGTGATGACCCCGGCCTTGGCGGTCAGAGTGTCGAGGGCCTCTCCCAGTTCCAGTGCCGCGGCCCGCAGGAGTCTGCCGCGGGCGACGGCGGCCGCCACCCGGATCGGCGTGTAGGTGGAAATGGTGGTGTTCGAGCCCCCGGTGAGCTGGTTGAACACCAGCTCGGGGCGCGCGTCCGCCAGCGTCACCCGGATCCTGTCCAGCGGCAGGTCCAGTTCCTCGGCGATGAGCATGGCGCTGGAGGTCGTGATGCCCTGCCCGACCTCCGCACGAGGCAGGGCGAAGGACGCGGTGCCGTCGGGGTCGAGACGAATGGTGATCAGGTTCGCCGTCGGCAGTGTGGCATGGGTGAGCATGTCGTTGAGGTCGTAGATCTCCGCGGGCCCCGGCGCGGACGGTACCACCGCGTCCGCCTCCGTCGGAGCGAGGGCGGCCTCTCCCAGCTGGGCGGCCACCGTCAGCGTCGAGGCGGCCATCACGTAGCCGAGGAATCTCCGGCGTCCGATGCCGGCTCCCCCGGATATCGGTGCCTGTCCCGAGGGGCCCGAAGGGCCATGGTCAGTCCCCATCAAACGTCCTTCCGGCGAAACAAAATGCGCCCATGGTGCGCGTGCACCACACCACGCGATCCTCCCTGGTGACGGCGCCCCAACACCCCCGGAAGACGTGGGCCTTGACGTCTTCCCCACAGCTCCCCAACAGCACACCCACCAGCAGCACGGCCCAGCAGTGGTCGTCGACGCGCCGTGGGTCAGCGGTACTTCGCCTTTGATCCGCCGGCAGAAGTCCGGCGGAAGCCCGGCGGAAGTCGAGCAGACGTCCGGCAGAAGCCCGGCATACGTGCAGCAGTTACGAGCGAACTGCGGCTGACACGGCCCTAGTCGGCTTCTTCGGCGAGCGCCTTGATGCCGCGCAAGGTGGCTTCCACGTTCGTACGGAGCTCGGCGAGCCGGAAGGCCACGATCTCCTCCTCCCGCTCCGGTGCGCTGTCGATCACCGCGCTGAGCCCGGAGCGCCCCGGTCCGATCCGGGCGTACTGCCGCAGCCTGGTGCCGGTGCCCTCAGAGGCGAGCTCGAAGCGCCAGGTGGCCAGGGGCTTCTCGGGGTCGGCCACCGGGTCCCCGTACCGGCCGTCCGGGTCCACGACGGCCCAGCCGAACACCTGCTGCTGCGCCAGCTCGACGACGTGCGAGACGGTCCGCCACTCGCCGATCATCCGGTGGCGGTTGTATCCGACGAAGCGCGCCCCCACCGCGGGCCCCTCCGCGCCGTCGAGCCATTCCGCGCGCTGTAGTTCAGGGCTCAGGCGGGCGGGCAGACCTATGTCGGTCACCAAGTCCCACACCCGCGGCGGTTCCGCCTCGACGTACACGTCACAGCACACACTCGGCCCCTCGGCGTACCTCACGGTGCCTCCCTCCCTCGTGGTCCGGATCGGACCAGACCGAACCGAACCGGACCAGCCCGGATCAGACTTGATCGTCCCGGCCCGACGGCGACTGGCGTCGATCTTAGGGGTGCGAGGTAGGCGCCGCCCTGCGAGTGCGGGCGCGGGCCAACACAGCGCGAACAAAAAGGGGTTGGGCCGCATGTTGTCCGGTTGGTAGCGTGCGGGCCACCGTGACAGGCCGCGAGGAGGTGAGACCCATGAACGCTGTATCGACGTGGGTGCTCCCCTCTTCTCCGTCACGGGCGCACGATTGACCTAGGTGTCGCCGGGAGCGCCGTAACAACAAGGCACTTAAGACACTCCCGAAGGGCAACACCCCATGCATTCTCTGCAGTTCACCGCCGAGGCGTCCTCGAACGGAATGGTCGAGCGTGACTTCACCGTGGGTGAGATCCCCGGCGTGCTCTGGTCGCCGGCATCCGGCGCCGATCGCGCACCGCTGGTGCTGATGGGTCACGGCGGCGGCACGCACAAGAAGTGGCCGGCGATGACGGGCCGTGCCCACCGCCTCGTGACCGGCAGCGGGTGCCATGTCGCCGTCATCGACGCGCCCGGTCACGGCGACCGGCCGCGCACGTCGCACGACGAGCAGGAGATCGCCGCGCTGTACCGGGCCAGGGCGGCGGGTGAGCCGGAAGGCCCGATCGTCGTTCGCTACAACGCCCACCTGGCCGAGCGCGCCGTACCGGAGTGGCAGGCGACCCTGGACGCCCTCCAGGAACTTCCCGAGATCGGCACCGAAGGACCGGTGGGCTACTACGGCCTGAACATGGGCACCGCGATCGGGGTACCGCTGACGGCGGCCGATCCCAGGATCACCGCCGCGGTCTTCGGTCTCCACTGGCCCGATGCCCTGGCCGAGACTGCGCAGCAGATCACCGTCCCGATCGAGTTCCACCTCCAGTGGGACGACGAGCACATCCCGCGCCAGTCCGGCCTCGCGCTGTTCGACGCCTTCGCCTCGACGCAGAAAACGTTGCACGCCAACGCGGGCAGGCACAAGGAAATGCCCAGGTTCGAGGCCGACAGCGCGGCCCGGTTCTTCGCCCGGCATCTCGGCCGGGACGTGATGTCACCGGCGTGACGTGACGGGTATCGGCGTCCGGCTGACCAGCGGTCGGGCGCCGATACCGCTGCCCCCGGGATGGGCCCCACTGCCGTAGAACGATCACCCCTCGGGCTGCCGGTGGGTAAAACGCATGCGGATCTTGTGGTTGTTCTCCCCGTGACGAGCCACCTCGCGGAAACCAATCCTCTGATAGAGAGCGTGTGCGCGCGAGTTGGCGGCGAGGACGTCGAGGAGTAGGTCCTGACCCCGATGGGTTGCGGAGTCGATGACGGACTGGATTAACCGGGTGCCGAGGCCCTGGCCCTGGTAGTGAGGGTGGAGCTCGATCCGCCCCAGGTAGACCTCGGCCGCACCGTACTCGACGATCAGGGTGCCTGCGTCGACTCCGTTGACCGTGATGATCTGCCAGTGCTCCGGAGCGAAGTGGCAGTCGTGATAGTCGCGTTGGTCTGCATCGTTCCAGCCCCGCACAGCCGCGACGTAGTCGCCCATGGCGGCCTTGTGCAGCTGGAAGCAGAACTCACTGTCGCCCGGCGTCGCCGACCGGAGTCCCGTGGTATTCATGCCGCGCAGTTCCTTCGCGAGGTCTGACCTAGCCGAACCGGTACGCAGTATCAAACAGCTCGCACCGGCGGAAAACCACGGGCGCCCGACCTCAGCACCGGGGAATCATGAAGCATGCGCCCAGATGACTGGCACCTCACCGAGAACCTCGAAGAATTCCTCGCCCGCACCGGGGACTTCCTGCACTCGCGCCCCGCCCTGCACACCCTCCCGCTGACGGTGACCGAGACGCTGCGCAGGCAGGGGGCGAACGCGTACGACGCCGACGGCCCCGTCTTCGGCCGACTAGAGCGAGCGGGTGACGTCCTCGCCGCAGGACGCGCTTGCGCTCCGCCCATGCGTCGCCGTCGTGGTCCAGCCCGGCCGCACAGCGCGTCTTCAGGTCACGGGAGGCAAGCGACCCCAGATGCTCACCGACCAGCCGCAGCACCATCTCATCCCCCGGGCTCAGGCATTTGAGCCGGTCACGGACCGCCACACCGGCCGGGCCGGGCACCACGAACGGCGCCGCCAACGCCCGCACCCCACCCGCCCCGTCCCCCTCCCGGCCGAAGCAACCCGCCACCACACCCAACGACCACCACCCGAAAAGGTCACCCATTCGACAGACAAACTCCAGTTCCCCACTGCGCGGGGTGCACACCCCGGCCCGTGCACTCGCTCATGGGCTCATGCACACCAGAACACCCTTGTGTGCCGTCACGCATCAACAGCTCACAACCCCACCAGCAACGCCCTCTACCGGCGTATCGGGTACCTACCGGTCATCGACTTCGCGCTGTACGACTTCTCGTGAGCAGCGGTTCTCGTGAGGCGCGCCGAGAGTCAGTCAAGAACTCAGGAGTCAGGCACGAACGCAAGGGAATTCCGCGGCGGGCACCGGCAATCGAGGCTGGCGGATAAGAACACCCACTCCTCGCCACTCTCAACGTATAGCGCACCAGGGGGCTTGCGGCAAGCCCCCTGTCGTACCGCACAATCGCAGGCCGAAGCCAGTACCTGCGGAAATAGGAGATTCACGACGTGTGTGTGCTGTTGTCAGTTATGGCGTCGTGCGGTGACGCCGAGCCA
Source organism: Streptomyces sp. NPDC046805 (assembly GCF_040645355.1). Classification (NCBI taxonomy): domain Bacteria; kingdom Bacillati; phylum Actinomycetota; class Actinomycetes; order Kitasatosporales; family Streptomycetaceae; genus Streptomyces; species Streptomyces sp. NPDC046805. The sequence continues at coordinate 6,698 of NZ_JBEYYC010000067.1, forward strand.
GTGAGACCGCCCTACGCGGCTTCAGCCTCGGATCGGAGCTGATGCCGTGAACACCCTGACCACCAGCGCGTTCGATCTTCCCGACCGGATCTCCGCCAAGGCCGATCCACTGCTGATCGCCGGCGATGAGCAGCACTTCGCGGCGATCGCGGAGTGCCTCGCGCGTGCGATCGCCGAGTTGTCCGACCGTCTCGCCGCCGAGCGCAGGGCGCCCGGCGGCGTCGGCCGGGAGGCGATGGAGCGGGACATCGAGATCCACCGGCTGACCGCTCGTCTGCGGACGTTGCGTCGCTTCGGGCTGGACCTGTGCCTGGGACGCATGGTCGGCGCGGACCACACCGAGCCCGTGTACATCGGACGGCTCGGCCTCACCGACAGCGCGGGGCGTCGACTGCTGGTGGACTGGCGTTCTCCCGCTGCGGAACCGTTCTTCGCGGCAACCCACGCCAACCCCATGGGGTTGGCGAGCCGCCGTAGGTATCGCTGGTCGGACGGCCGGATCAGCGACTACTGGGACGAGGTGTTCGCCTCCGAAGGGCTGGAGCAACACGCCGCCCTCGACGACCAGTCCGCCTTCATCGCCAGCCTGGGCGGCACCCGGTCGCCACGGATGCGCGACGTGCTGGCCACCATCCAGGCCGACCAGGACGCCGTCATCCGGGCGGGATCGCGTGGTGCGCTCGTCGTCGACGGTGGTCCGGGTACGGGCAAGACCGTCGTCGCTCTGCACCGTTCCGCCTACCTCCTGTACTCCGACCCACGCCTCGGTCACCGTCGGGGCGGCGTGTTGTTCGTGGGTCCGCACCAGCCGTACCTGGACTACGTCGCCGACGTTCTGCCCAGCCTGGGAGAGGAGGGGGTCCGGACCTGCACCCTGCGGGACCTCGTCGCCGAGGGCGCCGGAGCGGGTGTCGAGGCCGACCCGGCCGTGGCGCTTCTGAAGTCGTCCGAGGACATGGTGAGGGCGATCGAGACGGCGGTGAGGTTCTACGAGGCGCCGCCCACCGAGGGGACGACGGTCACGACCGCCTGGTCCGACGTCTGGCTGAGCGCCGAGGACTGGGCGGAGGCGTTCGAGGCACCGGAGCCGGGTACGGCGCACAACGAGGCGCGCGAGCAGATCTGGGAGGCCCTGGTCGAGATCCTTTGGGACAAGTTCGACGGCGACGTCTCGCGCGAGGTGTTCGGCCGGTCGTTGCTCCACGACGAGGAGTTGAACGAGACCCTCAACCGCGCGTGGCCGCTGCTCAACGCGGCGGACCTTGTCGAGGACCTGTGGTCGGTACCCGCCTACCTGCGGATGTGCGCTCCCTGGCTGAGCCACGACGACGTGCGCCTGTTGCAGCGCAGGGACGCCATGGCCTGGACGGTGTCGGACCTGCCGCTGCTGGACGCGGCCCGTCAGCGGCTCGGCGACCGTCGGGCGTCGCTGCGCAAGCGCCGGCACAACGCCTCTGTAGCTGCCCAACGCGAGCGCATGGCCGGCGTCATCGACAACATGCTTGCGGCCGACGACGACGGTGAGGGAGCCGTGACGATGCTGCGCGGGCAGGACCTGCAGGACACCCTGATCGACGACACCGCGCTGCCCAGCGCCGAACGGGAGCCCCTGGCCGGCCCGTTCGCCCACATCGTCGTGGACGAGGCTCAGGAACTGACCGACGCGGAGTGGCAGATGCTGCTGCTCCGCTGCCCGTCCCGGAGCTTCACCATCGTCGGGGACCGCGCCCAGGCCAGACAGGGGTTCGCCGAATCGTGGCAGGAACGGCTCGAGCGGGTCGGACTCGACCGGATCGAGGTGGCCCGCCTGAGCATCAACTACCGTACGCCGGAAGAGATCATGACGGAGGCCGAGCCGGTCATCCGGGCCGTACTCCCCGACGCCAACGTGCCCACCTCCATTCGCAGCAGCGACATCCCCGTCGTCCATGGTTCCGTCGCGGATCTGGACTCGATCCTCGGCACCTGGCTCGCCGCGCATCCCGAGGGGACGGCGTGCGTCATCAGCCACGCCTCATTCCCGGCAATGCCGCGCGTCCGATCGCTGACACCGGAGCTGTCGAAGGGGCTCGAGTTCGACCTGGTCGTCCTCGTCGAACCCGAGGCATTCGGCAGCGGCATCGAAGGGGCGGTCGACCGCTATGTCGCGATGACGCGAGCAACCCGGCAACTCGTGATCCTCGGGCGCGCCGCCTGACCTCTGATCAGCACCCCTCGCTCGCCTGCAGGCGCCGTACTGGGGCTTGTTGCGGGGAGGGGGTACAGGGATGCTGGGCGGGTGGCACGGCACCCATCCGGCACCACTTCGCCACCACTTCCGGGTTGGAAAGGCAGGGATGTGGACGATGCCGCACATCGAAATTCCGTCTCACCTTCCGGGTGTCCGCGGGCTGATGGCGAGCAAGCCCGCATCCGGTCTGCAATTGGGCGCACTCGCCGAGCAGTTGCTGCGCGGCGTGTCACCGCTCTCGGTGGGCGAACGGGAGTTGATCGCCGCGTACGTGTCGCACCGCAATCAGACCCGTTACTGCGCGGGAGCGCATGGCGCCGCGGCGGCACACGCGTTGGGTGGTGACCACGCCCTCGTCGAGGCCGTGCAACAAGGCCCGGCGACGGCACCGATTGACGAGCGGATGCGGGCACTGCTGGCGATCGCGGAGAAGGTACGGGGCGATGCCCGGTCGGTGACCAGCCAGGACGTCGCGGCGGCGCGGGCCGCGGGGGCGAGCGACGAGGCCGTGCACGACACGGTGCTGATCGCGGCCGCGTTCTGCATGTTCAATCGGTACGTGGACGGGCTTGCGGCGATCACGCCGGAGGATCCTGCGGTGTACGACGAGATCGGCGCCGCCCTGGTGGCGAACGGGTACCTCCCGCGGGGCGGCCCGGCGCCATCACCGTGACCAGGCGAAGCCGCGTCGGCTCTCGGGCCGGAGTTGGGTGCCGGTTGTCGCGTCCGGACATGCGCGGACCCGGCCCGGATCGAATGATCCTGGGCCGGGCCAAGGCGGGGCGGATTCGTCTGCCGGCCGGTCAGTCGAACGCGGCGGCGAACATGCCGGGCTGGTAGGACCCTCCCTGCTGGTGCACGATCACGGCGAGCCGGTTGGCAGCGTTGATCAGGGCAACCAGGGCGACGAGCGCGGCGGTCTGGTCGTCGTCGTAGTGCTTGCGCACCTGGGCCCAGGTCTCGTCGGACACGCCGAGGTGGGCATCGGCGAGCCGGGTGCCCTCTTCGGCGAGCGCCAGCGCGGCACGCTCGGCCTCGGTGAACACGGTGGACTCGCGCCAGGCGGCGACCAGGTTGAGCCGGACCGCCGCTTCACCGGCGGCCGCGGCCTCCTTGGTGTGCATGTCGATGCACCAGCCGCAGCCGTTGATCTGGCTGGCGCGCAGCGAGACCAGCTCCTGCGTGGACTTCGGCAGCGGTGACTGCTGGATCACCAGGCCCGCGCCGGCGAACCGCTTGGCGAACTTCGCAGCGATCTCGTTCTCGAACAGATTGAATCGGGCGTCCATGATGTCGTCCTCACTCGCGGTGTCGTATGGAACGAACACGAGATGCCGGCGGCCCGCTCCCTGTGACGGGATGATCGTGTGACGTACGCCACCGCTCGCGGGTGTCACAAAGCCGCGGGGACGGGCGTCCTGTGCGCGTGGCACCGTCGAGAGCGAACAGGCAGGAGCAGCCGGTGAAGAGCGAGCACAGCGAGCGCACCGTGGAGACCCAGGACGTCGAGGACACCACGGACACGGCCGGGCAGCCCGCCGACGCCGGACACACGGACCCCGCCACCGAGGCGTTCGTCGCCCATCGCAACCTGCTGTTCACCGTCGCCTACGAGATGCTCGGCTCGGCCGCCGACGCGGAGGACGTCCTGCAGGAGACCTGGCTGCGGTGGGCGGGTGTCGACCTCGCCACGGTGCGGGAGCAGCGTGCGTACCTGGTCCGTATCACCACGCGCCAGGCCCTGAGCCGGCTGCGTACGCTCGGCCGCCGCAGGGAGTCGTACGTCGGCTCCTGGCTGCCCGAGCCGCTGCTCACCGCACCCGACGTGGCCGAGGACGTCGAACTGGCCGACAGCGTCTCGATGGCGATGCTGCTGGTGCTGGAGACGCTCACGCCGACCGAGCGGGCGGTGTTCGTGCTGCGGGATGTGTTCGACCTCGGGTACGACGAGATCGCCGAAGCCGTCGACAAGAGCCCGGCCGCGGTACGCCAGATCGCGCACCGGGCACGCGCACACGTCGCGGCGCGCAGGCCGCGCGGGATCGCTTCCCCGACCGAGACCCGAGACGCGCTCGACGCGTTCCGACGGGCGACCGAAACGGGCGATCTGCAGGGCCTGCTCGACATCCTCGCGCCGGATGTCGTCCTCCTGGGAGACGGCGGCGGCGTCAAGCAGGCCGTCCTACAGCCCGTCGTGGGAGCCGACAAGGTGAGCCGCCTGCTGGCCGGCGGCCTGGGCAGGCTCGAGGCCGAGTGGTCGCTGGGGTCGGCGCAGGTCAATGGTTACCCGGCGCTGGTTCTCCGGCTCGACGGCACGATCGACACTGTCGTGACCCTCCGCGTCGACAACGGCCTCATCACAGGCCTCTACGCCGTACGCAACCCCGAGAAACTGTCACACATGCGGCAGGAGACCGCTCTGCGCCGCTGAACCCGTGGCCCGGGCCCGGGGCTTGAGCCTGGGCCTGGGCCTGAACCGGGTCCTGGGTCTGAGCCCCCGGGAACGAGCCCAACCGGCACCACCACGCCCACGCCGCTGCGTCACCCCGCCGCGCGGTGAGGAAGTTCCCGCCGCCTGAAACCCCATCTGTCACACGCACATCGACGTCGGCGTGTCGGCCATCGACGCGTCGGTGGCCGCCCAAGCCGAGCAAGGGTCCGTGAGTACGCCACGCACTGCCGGGCCCTCTGCCCCGGGGCTCCGGGTTCGGCTCAAACACGTGTGTTCGACACGACGGCGTCCGTCGTTCACCTTGATGTCGCCTCGGAAGGCGACCAAGTCGACAAGGGAGAACGGCAGTTGACCGCAGCGGACACACGTGAGACCCAGCAGGCCGATAAAGTCCCTCCCCCACCACCGGCCGAGATCAGGTATGCGGGGGAATACTCCGTGAACCGTTCCTAGAGACTGAGCGGGAGTGAGTCCTGCTGCCAGGACTCGTGCTCAGTCGTGTGCCCCGAACGGTGTTGGGCACGCTGGTCTCCC
>NZ_JBEYYC010000068.1:0-11895 GCF_040645355.1 Streptomyces sp. NPDC046805
GATCCTCGACCTCCTCCTCGCCAAGACCACGACACGCCTCAAGGCCCAGGGCCTCGACCTCGAAGTCACCGAACCGGCCAAGAAACTCCTCATCGAACAGGGCTATCAACCCGAGTTCGGCGCCCGCCCGCTGCGTCGCACCATCCAGACCGAACTCGACAACCGCATCGCCTCCCTCCTCCTGAGCGGCGACGCCGAACCAGGAGACACCGTCATCGCCGACGTCCGCGAGGGCGACATCCACGTCGGGGTCAGCGGCAAGGGCACCCACGAGAAGAAGGCCCAGGGCGAGGCGGAGAAGGGCGGCGCCAAGTCGAAGAAGGCGACGGACGACAAGAAGAAGCCCCGCAAGACGGCCAAGTCGAACGACGACGCCACCACCTGACGTCGGCACGACACAACACGCGGCTCCCGGCCCTCAGTTGAGGACCGGGAGCCGCGCGTTCGCCAGAGCCGTGTGACTCGTGCGAGCCGTACGACGTGTCGCCCTCAGGCGCCCTTGCCGCGCGCGTCCCCGAGGGACATCACCACGGCCGCCACCTGTCCGTCGGGCGTGCTGTAGCTGACGGTGTCCCCGACACGGTGGCCGAGAAGGGCCTGGCCGAACGGGCTGTCGGCGGTGATCAGTTTCTGGTCCGACGCCACGGCCAGCTCACCGATCTCAAAGGTGTCGACAGTGTCGTCCGCGAACCGTACGGTCACGGTGCTGCCGACGCCGACGACGTCGGTGCTGGGCGGGCCCACGAGGTCGGCACCCTGAAGGCGCACGGTGATCTCGGAGATGCGCTGGTCGAGACGGGCGACCTCGGTGGCGCGCTCCAGTTCGTCGGCCTGGTCGGCTCTGGTGCCGGGCTCGTCGGCGTCCTGCAGGGTCGAGGCGACCGTGGCGCGTTCGGCGCGCAGGTCGGCAAGTTCCCGCTCGAGCGCCCGCCGGGCGTCGGGACCGATCGGTCCGGGCTCACCGGTCATTGCTGCTCCCGTCGTCAAGGCAGAAACACACATAAGTGATGAATCATCACCATAACAGGGAGACCCGGCCGACCAGGCCTCGCCGACGTCAGGGGCAGCCCGCCGGCGTCGCCCGTGACGCGTCCTCGATCAGCCGGGTGTGGGCCGCCTTGAGCCGTCCCACATCGGGCTTGACGACCTTGCGATCGTACGTGAGCAGCCCGTTGAGCTCACCCTCGACGTCCGTGATCTGGGTGTACACCGCGCCGTTGCCGCCCTTGCAGGCCAGGGCGTGCACCACGGCGAGCTTCGCGAGGTAGTCGTCGGTGTACCTCGCCGGGTCCACGTCGACGTACGACTGCTGCACCGACCAGGCGTGTCCGGGTACGGCCAGCCCGAGGCCGCCGTACTCGCCGCTGACCAGGGCCCGTCTGCCGTCCGGGTGCGGTGGCAGGGCGGGGCTGGGGTAGCCGTGCTCGTCCATGATGTCGCCGGTGCCGCCGTCCCCGCCGAGGTTGAGGCCGGACATGCTGTTGACCAGCCGGGTCGGGTCCCAAGCCTTGGCCTGGTCGGCGATGCGCGCCATGTCGTACTGGCCCCATCCCTCGTTGAAGGTGACCCACATGACGACCGACGGGCTGCTGATGTGCTCGTCGATCATCCGCTTCATCTCGCGTTCGTACTCGGCGCGGGCGGCGGTGCTCGGGTTCACGCCCGCCGTCATGGCCGGCATGTCCTGCCAGACGAGCAGGCCGAGCCGGTCGGCCCAGTAGAACCAGCGGTCGGGTTCGACCTTGATGTGCTTGCGGACCGCGTTGAAGCCCATCGCCTTGTGCATCTTCAGGTCGTACGCCAGGGCCTCGTCGCTCGGCGCGGTGTACAGCCCGTCGGGCCAGAAGCCCTGGTCGAGCGTGGCCATCATGAACACCGGGGTGCCGTTGAGGACGGTGCGCGGGGTGCCGTTCACCTTCTCGACGGCGATGGACCGCATGCCGAAGTAGCTGCCGACCCGGTCGGCGCCGACGTTCACCTTCAGGTAGTACAGGAACGGATCGCCCGGCGACCACAGATGCGCGTCGGGGATCTTCAGGGTGAGCGGGCTGCCGCTGCGTCCGGTGGCGGTTGCGACGAGCCGTTTTCCGTCGTACGCGCTCGCACTGACCGGCAGGCCGTCGCGTACGCCCCGCGGCTCGACGGTCAGAGTGCCCGCGGCCACGTCGGGGGTGAGCTTCAGCGAGTCGACGTGGTCGGCGGCGACGGGCTCCATCCAGACGGTCTGCCAGATGCCGGAGGTCGGGGTGTACCAGATGCCGCTGGGGTCGAGGCGCTGCTTGCCGAGCGGCGGGTTCTCGCCGTTCGCTGCGTCCGTCGGGTCGTGGACGCCGACGATCAGCTCCTGGGTGCGGCCGGGCTTCAGCGCGTCGGTGATGTCGGCGCTGAACTTGTCGTAGCCGCCCTGGTGTTCGGCGACCCTGGTGCCGTTGACGTACACCTCGGCGCGCCAGTCGACCGCGCCGAAGTTCAACTGGAGGCGCCGGCCGGAGCCGATCTTCCAGTCTGCGGGCACCGTGAACGTGCGCCGATACCACATGCGGTCCTCGTGCCGCTCGATACCCGAGAGCTGGGACTCGACGGGATACGGGACGAGGATCCTCTCGCCGAGGTTCCGGCCCACCGGCGGCTGCTCCCCCGCCCGGGCCGCGGCGAACTGCCAGGTGCCGTTGAGGTTCTGCCAGTCGTCCCGGGTGAGTTGGGGGCGCGGGTACTCGCGGTGGGCGTTGGCCGGGGTGACGTCATCGGCCCACCGGGTGCGCAGTTCATGGGTCGAGTGGTTGGCGCCGCTGCTCCAGAAGGGCTTGACAACGTTGCCGTCCGCGTCGGTGAGGCCGCCCGCTCCGTCGTAGCGGACGTCGGCGGTGCCGCGGGCGGTGCCGGACTTGTTGCCGACGACGGGCTCCTTGAGCGCGACCAGCAGCGATCTGGGGTCGGCCGGGTTCGAGCGCGCCCGGCCGAGCGGCCAGGTGGCGCCGCCGATCACGGCGTCCAGATGGTCGGCGAGACCGGCCGGGGGCGTGGCGAGCGCCTGGGCGAAGTCGAGCCGGAGCGTACGGCCGTCCGTCAGGACGGTGGTGGCGATGGCGCCGTCGTAGTCGTAGCCCTCGGGCAGGAGGAAGGCCGACTGCGGGACCGCGGTCTTGGTGCCGCCGGGCGGCGTCCAGCGCAGGTGGAGGTTGGAGCCTCCATAGTGCTCGAAGTACTCGACCTTGATGTCGTAGGCGGTCCCGGCGGTCAACTGCAGGGGTTCGGCGGTCTGTTCGCGGTCCCAGTCGTCGACCCAGTGGTCGATGACGAGCTTGCCCCCGACCCAGAGGCGGAAGCCGTTGTCGCCGATGATCGAGAAGGTGGTGGGCCCCGTCTTCTCCGGCACGATGCGGCCGGTCCAGCGGACACTGACGTCGTCCGACTGTCCGGTGGCCGAACTCAGGCGGGACTCCAGGGAGTCGAAGTCGAGCTGCGGGTCGAAGCCGGTGGCCTTGAGCTCGTGGAAGTCGAAGGCGCCGGGGGCGGACTGGGTGTAGTACTCGCCCTTGAGGCCGTGGACGACAGGGGGATCGGCCGCGGCCGTCGCGGCGGGTGCCGCGACCAGTCCCGCGGTCCCCAGCACGGCCACGCACAGCAGGGCGAGGAGGTCCCTTAACTGTCGGAACGGTCTGATGCGCACGAATCCTCCTTGGGTGAGGAAGGGTGGCGGCTCAGTGCTTCAGTCTGTACAACGTTGGAAACGGCGGCAGTTGGCATGAGAGCACGGCTCTCCACCGCTGTCCAGGTCCATGACAAAGGCGCCAACCCCGGTGCGCCCTTCCCTGTCGAGGAGATCCCTTGCGGGTGAGCCTGAAGGACGTGGCCGAACGGACCGGCGTCTCGATCAAGACCGTTTCCAACGTCGTGAACAACTATCCGCATGTCACGCCCGCGCTGCGGGCCCGGGTGCAGCAGGCCATCGACGAGCTCGGCTACCGGCCGAACCTCACCGCACGGCATCTGCGCAAGGGTCGTACGGGGATCATCGCGCTCGCGGTTCCCGAGCTCGGCAACCCGTACTTCGCCGAGCTCGCCGGCGCCGTCGTCGACGCGGCCGCCGAGCACGACTTCACGGTCCTGCTCGACCACACGCGCGGCGACCGCGAGCAGGAGCTGCTGGTCAGCCAGGGGTTCCGGGCCCGGGTGATCGACGGCCTGATCCTCAGCCCGCTGGAGCTGGAGGACGATGACCTGCGCGGCCGGGCCGACGACGTGCCGCTGGTGCTGCTCGGCGAGCGCGAGTACGACCTGCCCTTCGACCACATCGCGATCGACAACGTCGCCGCGGCACGCACGGCGGTACGCCATCTGCTCGACCGCGGCCGGACCCGGATCGCCTATCTCGGCGCCCGTACGGACTCCGCCAACCGTCCCGCCCACCTCCGACTGGACGGCTGGCGAACGGAGTTGACGGCGGCCGGCCTCCCGGCCCCGGACGACCTGATCGTGCCGGTCGGCGGCTGGGACCGCCACCACGGGGCACAGGCCATGGCCCGGCTGCTGGACGCGGGCGTACGTCCCGACGCGGTCTTCGCCTACAACGACCTGATCGCGATCGGCGCCCTGCGCGTGCTGCACGAACGCGGCCTCAGGGTGCCGTGGGACGTGGCCGTGGTCGGCTTCGACGACATCGCCGAGGGCCGCTTCGGAGCCGTGTCCCTCACCACGATCTCCCCGGACAAACAAGCGATCGCACGCCTCGCGGTGACCTCCCTGCTACACAGCCTGTCCGGCCGCCAGGACAGCGAGGGACGCGAACTGACCGCGGATTACCGGCTGATGGAGCGGGAGAGCACGCTGGGGCGACATTGACGGCCCTTCGACGGCGGCATCGCCGTCGGCGGTGCAGGAAGCTCATAGTGGGCCGCGCTCCGGTGGCTGCCGCGTCGGGAGCGGGCGGGGGTGCGCCGACGACCACGAGTTCCGCGATGCCCGCTGCGGCGAGGGCGGGCAGGTGCTCCGGTGTGCCGTCGCTCAGCGCGACGGCAATCGTGAGTTCGTCGAAGGCCCGACCGTGGCGAGCGCACTCGTCGGCGAGGACGGCGACGCGCGAGCGGACCTCGGACGCCGCCACGTTGAAGCCGTACCAGCCGTCGGCGACCCTGACCGCGCGGCGCAGGGCGGCGTCGCTGTTGCCGCCGACCACGACCGGGAGCCGGCCGCCGCGCAACGGCTTCGGGTTGACCCGGATCGCGTCGAAGCGGGTGACCTCCCCGGCGAAGGAGGCCGGGTCCTCGGCCCAGAGGGTGCGCATCGCGGCGAGGTACTCCTCGGTCCGCCGCCCGCGCCCGGCGAAGGGGATGCCGAGCGCCGCGAACTCCTCGGCCGACCAGCCGACCCCGACACCGAGGGTGAACCGCCCGGCCGAGAGCACGTCGAGTGTGGCGGCCTGCTTGGCGACCACGATCGGATGATGCTGGGCCAGCGCGAAGCGCGGGCGCGAAGCGCGGGCGCGAAGCGCGGGCGCGCCGCGTCACCTCCGCACGCGGCGTGCCACGCCACCACGAGACCGCGCGAGACCGGTGCAATGTGACTCAGGCCGGCTCGGGTTGCGGTTGCGGCTTCGGTTGCCGCGCCGATGCGGCCCCCCGTTCCCACCGGGTGGTGGCCCGTACATAGTTGTGGATCACCGAGGCCATGGCCAGGACGAGGAGGGGGCCGGACACCCATGGATGCCTGGCCATCTCCAGCGGCATCCAGCGATAGGACACCAGGAGCGCGACGAAGACCGCCGTGCCGTGGGCGACCAGCTGGATCCCTGATCGGTCCCAGCCGCGGTCGTACGAGCGCAGCGCCGCCTCGATCGTGAGCGTGAAGACCACGCCGGCGATGAGATCCGCGCCGTAGTGGTAGCCGAATCCCAGCGTCGCGCAGAGCGTGGCGACCAGCCAGAACGTGCCCGCGATACGCAGGATCCGGGGTCCGGTCCGGGAATGGACGAAGATCGCGACAGCCCACGCCGTGTGCAGGCTGGGCATGCAGTTCCGTGGGGTGATCGCGTCGAACGGCATGGAGTGCGGGGTGGTGACCGGCGGCATCGTCCGCGGCCACAGGTCGGCCACCGCCCAGTCGCCGTTGGAGGTGACGTCCGGTGGCCACAGGCGGATCGCCGCCCAGTGAGCGGTGCCGGTGCCGTAGGCGAAGACCGGTCCGACCACCGGGAAGAGCATGTAGACGGCCGGGCCGAGGAGGCCGATCACCAGAAACGTGCGCACCAGGTAGTGGCGCGGGAAGTAGCGTTCGCGGGCCACGCCACGCAGTTGATACAACGCGACGACGACCGCGGCCACCGGGAGCTGGCCGTAGACGAAGTCGAGGAAATTGAAGCCGATGGGGCCGGTGGCCGTGACGATCCGGCCCACCAGCCACGACGGGTCGCCCAGCGCGTGATCGGCGGTCGCCACGTACTGGTCGAGCACCGTCGGCCGGGTCTTCGCGGTGATGAGCAACCAGATGTCGCCGGTCTTACGGCCGGCCATCAGCAGCAGGCCCAGCCCGACGCCCTTAAGCAGCAGGACACGTTCCGGGCCGGTGCGGCGGGTGACGGCGATGACGGCCCACCACAGTGTCACCAACAGCGCGCCGTTGCCGAAGGGGTGCCCGTCGGTCACCCGGTAGTCGGTCGCCCACCGGACCGTGAAGATGACGGCGTCGATACCGATGGCGGCAGCGAAGGAGATGAACCGCTGCCGCCAGGTGAGCACCACCGACATCAACGCCATGGACGCGTACAGCAGGCCACCAGACTTGGGGGCGAAGACCACCTCGCGCACCTGGTTGGTGATCGGCCCGGGCAGGCCGTAACGACGTGCGGCGATCTCCAGCGCGATGAGGAAACCGAGAGCCACGACACCCGCTACGGCCCAGGGTCTCGCCCGTGGTCGACGCCACGCGGAGACCGCAGTTCTGCAAGGTATTCGCGCACGGAACTGCGGTTGCATATGTCCCACTTCTCGGTCGGTTCTCGCGTTCGGTCACAGGGCACAGCAGGGTGGGGCAGATCTGCTGAGGAGCAACCTGACGGTACTTCCGACGCGGGGGGACGGAAAGATCACCGACCGGCTTTCGTCCGGGTGTCCGGGTGTCCGGGTGTCCCCGCAACCGCAGCGAACCGTCACGGAGACACGCGGACGCCCTCAGCACCGCTCCTGTCCCGGCCGGCTGCGGCTCCGGCAAGTTCCCGTACGAGGTGGCGGCGCCGGGACGGCAGGCCGAGCAGCGGGTTGGCGACACCCCAGGCGGCGCCCTTGCAGACCAACTCCTTGTAGCCGGCGGCGAACCGTCCGGTCAGGACCGCCCGTACGGCGCGGTCGTCGGCGGTGACGTACTGGATGAGCCCTTCCCGGCGCCCCAGCGAGATGCACTGGTTGAAGTAACGCATCAGCGTCCTCGGGACGTTGCCGCCGGTCAGGCGGGCCGCGATGGCGTCGGCGGCCTGCCAGGCCATGGGGGTGCCCGTGGCGCACGACATCCGCAGCGGCTCGTCGCCCGGGCCCATGGCGAGGGCCGCGTCGCCGATGGCGTACACGTCCGGGTGGGAGACCGAGCGCATGCTCCGGTCGACGACGATCCGGCCGGTGTCGGTGACGTCCAGGGTGGTCGCCCGCGCGATCGGGCGGACGGCGAAGCCGGTGGTCCACACGGTGATCGCGGCCGGGACGGCCGTGCCGTCCGCGGTGGTGACGTGGTCGGCGCCGACCGCGGTGACATCGGCGTGCTCGTGCACGGTGATGCCGAGCCGGTCGAAGACCTTCCGCAGGTGCCGGCGGCCCTTGGGCGAGAGCCAGTCGCCGAGTTCGCCGCGGGCGGCCAGGGCGACGTCGAGGTCCGGGCGGGCCTCGGCGATCTCGGTCGCGGCCTCCAGACCGGTGAGGCCGCCGCCGACCACGAGCACGGGCTGTCCGCCGTCCAGGCGGGCCAGGCGCTCGCGCAGGCGCAGGGCACCGGGGCGACTGGCGATCTGGTCGGCATGCTCGGCGGTGCCAGGGACGGCCTGATCGTTCCAACGGCTGCCGAGGGCGTACACGAGGGTGTCGTACTCCAGCGCTTCCTCGGTGCCGTAGGCGTCGAGGACGGTGACCGTCTTGCGGTCGACGTCCACGGCGGTGACCTCGGCGAGCTTCAGTTCGACGCCGGTGCCCGCGAACATCTCGCCGAACGGCCGCGGTTGGAGTTCCTGGCCGACCGCGAGCTGGTGCATCCGGACGCGCTCGACGAAGTCGGCCTCGGTGTTGACGAGGGTGATGGCGACCTCGTCGCGGTGCAGCCGCCTGGCGAGCCGCCCGGCGGCGACCGCTCCGGCGTATCCGGCTCCGAGGACGACGATACGGTGCTGCATGTCCTGCTCCTGTCTTCACGCTCTCCAGCGGTTTCGCCCCTTGAACCGGGCACGCCGCTGTTTCCTGACAGGAAGCGGATGTGAAGCGCCTCACACCAACTGCATACCGGGGTAGGGGACTTCTGGGTCAGAAGGCGTGGAACAGGGGTTCGCCGTGGTCGGTGGCCGCCCAGCGCCGGTTCACGCGTTCGAGCTTGTCGGGGTTGACCTGGTTGCGGAACGCGGCGATGCCGTCGGCGGTGATCTCCAGGCACATGACGCCGATGACCACGCCGTCGACGACCGCCACGACGGCGGGTTCGCCGTTGGCGGTCGTGACGTGGACCTCGGGCGAACCGCCGACCAGGTCGCGCTTGGCCTTGCCGGCCTTGAACAGCCCCCGCATGAACGTCGCGACAGCGAGGGCGCCTTCGAAGGCCTTGGCGCGGGCCGGGACCTTTCCGCCGCCGTCGCCGATCGCGACGGCGTCCTGGGTGAGCAGCCGCACGAGCGGCTCGGTCCGGCCACTGGTGGCGGCCGCGAGGAACTCGTCGACGATCCGCCGGGCGGCGGCCTCGTCGATCTGGGTACGGGCCTTGCCGTCCGCCACGTGCTTCTTGGCGCGGTGGTAGATCTGCTGGCAGGCGGCCTCGCTGATGTCGAGGATCTCCGCGATCTCCCGGTGCGGGTAGTCGAAGGCTTCCCGCAGCACGTACACCGCCCGCTCGCCCGGCGAGAGGCGCTCCAGCAGTGTGAGGACGGCGTACGAGACCGACTCGCGCTGCTCGGCGGTGTCCGCCGGGCCGAGCATGGGGTCCCCGGCAAGCAGCGGTTCGGGCAGCCACTGGCCCACGTAGGTCTCACGCCGCGCGCGGGCGGAGGTGAGTTGGTTGAGACACAGATTGGTGAGCACCTTCGTCAGCCATGCCTCGGGGACCTTGATCCGGTCCGCGTCGGCGGCCTGCCAGCGCAGGTACGTCTCCTGCACGGCGTCCTCGGCCTCGCTCGCGGACCCGAGGAGCCGGTAGGCGATGGCCTCCAGCCGAGCTCGCGACGCCTCGAACCGGTGCACCCCGTCCATGGTCATGGCCATGGCCCGGATCCTAGCCCGCGGGGATGGCGTGGGCAGCAGCCTTTGCGGTCTCGCGAGTGGCCGGCGTCAGCGGGAGCTCTCGGCTACGGCGACGTCATCTCAGGTCGCTGAAGCGGGAGTTGGTTGTTGCCCAGACCCGGACACGGGCCCGTACCCCAATGCCCGCCGAGCCCGTCAGTCGCAGAGCGCCATCATGGTGTCGTCGAAGTCGGGGAACTCCCGGGTCGCGTGCTCGATGACGTCGGCTGCCGCCTGCTGGCTGTCGGCCGCGCATCGTTCGGCGACGGTCACCAGTTCCGGGTTGGGGCGCGGGGCCCAGTCAGGCTCGTACGAAGTGATGGCTTCCCAAGGGCCGTAGCCGCCGGCCAGCAGCCAGAGGAAAGCACCGAGGTCGCGTGCGACGACACCGGTCTCGCCCTCTGATCCGAGGAAGACCACAGGCTGCTCGACGAGCGGCCGGCGTGGGCGGACCAGCCAGAAGGCGGCATATCCACCCGAGCCGTTCTGACCGAACACACGGAAGTCGTCGCCGTTCAGCTCCGCGTTGCCGGTCCAAGCCCGAAACCAGTCGGTGGTGTCCTCGGCCGAGAGGAACGCCGAAAAAGGCTCGAAGTCCACGCCCTTGCCACCTCGGTACTCGAACGGGAGCGCCAGGGCGGCAGCGAGCGCGGCAGGGAACTGTCGATCATCGGTAGAGCCCACGCGGACAGGCTAGCGACCACGGATGCCGCTCCATGGCTCGGGTAGCCCGGGTAGCCCGCGAAGCCGACCGCCAGGTGAGCCGGTGGAGCCCCCGGCCAGATACAGGTCCAGCAGTAGAGCCGCTGCCCTCGCTCACACGCGCAGCGCGCCAAGTCGGTTGCCCGGTCGAGGAATTCGGCAAGGCCGTGCGGGTCGGGTCCGACGGCGAGGCGAAGACATCTGATGCGGCCCAGTCCGAGGCGATCCGTCGCAGCAACCGTGTCCTGCGGCTTGGCAAGGTCGAAGGCGGGATCAAGCGAAACACCTGGGCGCGCCACAAGTTCTCGCAGGAGTGCCTTCCCACAGCCCTCCGCCAACTGAGCCGTGGTTAGGGCGCGCTTCTGCTTCGGCCGCCCGTCCGGCTGCGGCAGTGAGAGAAAGGCCGTGATCCGCCGTAGCCCCGGGAGGACCTCGGTGATCCCAGCGCGGTGTCGACCGTGCAGGTTAGCCAATGCCGCTGGCATCTCGGGTACGAGCGGGGGCTGTTGAAGCACTACGTCCCGTGCGCCGCTGTCCCACTGCGTGTCGTGAATGGTCAACTGCGGGTGGCCGGAAACCTCGAGCCTCCATTCGGTGGCGAAGCCGGCGTCTCTCACGCCCGCGGTCGTGGAGCCCTGCTTGGCGACATAGGTGCGCGCCAGCTCAAGAGTGAGCGTGTTGCCAACCTTCATTGCTCCTCCCAGGTCAGAAGTATGGACAGTCCGGAAGCCGTGGCCTGTCCAACCACGGTCAAGGTCCCTTCGATGGACGCCTGTTCACTGCCCTTGTCCCGACTGCGAGCGCGGACAAGGGCTTCCTCGACCCGCTGCCATGCCTCGTCATCCTCGATCCCGAGGGCGGCCGTCGCGTCGCAGCGGGCGAACTCGTCGGGTATCAGCCCCCCCGGCCAGAGACCGGCCCCTTGAGTGCCTCCGCCCACCGCCGCAGCGTCGCGGCCGCGGCAACCACAGAGAAAACGGCCACTTTCCGTAGCTCCAACGAGCCAGCGTCTGTTGCCGCGCGCAGCTCGGCGTGGCTCAGCACGACGTCGGAAAACGTGCCGTCGCTGCGCCGGACAACAAGATCGGTGTCCTCAACGGTGGGCTCTGTGGCAACGACGGTGCCTATCTCGCCGTCGATACGCACCTGAACACCCCTAGCCGGAGGATCGTTCGGCTCGGCGGCTAGACCCACAGCACTCCCCCATCCCCGAACTCCATGAGGACCGCCGGAGGGATGGGACCACCGCGCCACGCCCCCTCGGAGTCGACTCGTAACCTCCCCAGAACCGCCATATCAACCCACTCTTGGATGGCACTACTTCGCCCGCACATACGAGGGATCGCGCACAGGTCGGCACTGCACCGACGCCTTCACCTGCATGTAGCCGAGCGGAGACGCTGGAGGATGGCCTTCTCCACATCGGCCTCTGACGTGTGGCTAGCTAGGCGGAGTTCCCGATCGAGCGACAGTTATGCACGTCGCCCTCACCGGACTGGGAAGCAGCGAACAGGCACAGCACCTGAAGGTCGGCCCGCCGTCGCAGGCCTCGGCACCGCAGGGCGCTGCCTCCCGCGGAGCACTTGTGGACTGGTAGCGCGGACCCAAGACCGGCCCACAGCGTCGAACAGGGCTTAGAACCAATGCCGTTGTTTTAGGCCTCGGGCGTAGGTTCCTGGGTAGTGGTCCCAGGGGGTGGTTCGGTGTCTGCGCGCGTGTCTGAGTTATCGGGCCT
>NZ_JBEYYC010000069.1:0-11350 GCF_040645355.1 Streptomyces sp. NPDC046805
CAATCTACGACGGCCCCGGTTGACTGACCGGTCCCGGATCTCGAAGTCCATCGCACTCCCCAGCTGGGGTGTTGCGACGACCACAAGAACTCAAGGCTTGTCGGTGGGGGCCGTTAGCCTGTCGGTATGCCTGAGCGTGTCAATCCGGAAGGCAGCGGCGGCCTGATCCCTTTGGGTGCTGCGGACGTTCTGTGGGTCGGCTTGACGACCCAGAGCGCTGTGCCGACGGCTTCTGCGGCGTTCACCTGTTCTCCTGCTCATGCCGGGGTGGGGTACGTCCTGCTCGGCGACCGTGTGGTGGCGGCGGTGAAGGCAAGCGACGGCCAGTGGAGCGTTCCGGAGACTGAAGTGCGCCGGGCGGCAGCGGAACTGAACGCGGTTCAGATGGACTGCCAGGACCTGGTCCGCATCGGTCCGTTTGGTGGCGCGCCGAAGAAGGAGTGCAACGAGACAACGCTGCTGCGCTGGCGCCAGCGCATCACCCGGGAACTGCAGGAGCTGGGCGAGTCCGAGCGGGCAGCACGGCGGGAAGGCGGCCGGCCGTCTCATCTGGCGGGGATCGACTGGCGTCGGATACTCGTGGAGCGAACTCGCGAACGGACGGCGCGGACTTGGTGGCTGCCGCGCGCCGTGGTCAGGCTGCTGGATGTGGCCGAGCACACCGAAACGCAGTGGCTGCAAGCCGCGCGGACCTGCCAGGGGAACACGGCCGTCACCGAGCCGCCCGACCACGGCTGGCAGGCCCGAGCCGCCGACGGCCGGCAGACGACAAGCTCCGACTGCTCGACCGCCCCGCTGCGCCCGTACAACGGGGAACTACAAGGCCACCTGTACTCGGCACTCAAGCGGAAACCGGGCACCTCCGGCAAGGTGGCTGGCTGGGCGTGCGCCATCTGCCGCACCGCGCCCGCCGCCGTACTCGACCACTGCCACGAACACGGCTACGTCCGCGCCCCCGTCTGCCACTCCTGTAACACACAAGAACGACCCGACCACCTGTACAGCAACGACATCCGTGTGGCCAGCCACTACACACGCCTCTTTGACACCCACGCCGCCGACTGGCTCCGCCACTGGCACCGCTGCCCCGGCTGCCGCGCCCGCACCACCCTGCCACTGCCACACCTCGCCGCATGGACCGCCCACGTAGCCTGCCGGTCACTGCGCCCGACCCACCGCGATGCCCGCGGCTCCCGCGCGCGCAAACCCTGTGGTGTGCTGCGCGTGTCCTGGACGGGCAGTCAGAACGCGCCCAGTTCCTGCTTGCTCACTGTCGCCGTCGACTTCTGCCCTTCCGGCGAGCACCGTGTCCTGGCGCAAGTCCCCTACCGTGAAGCCGCCAAGCAGTTTTGCACCTGGCTGGCGGAGACCGCCCCTGCCGTGGCCGCCGCGGCCGGACCCGACCGCCTGGACGGCCTCCCCGCCCGGGTCCGGCCAGTCATCGCGGACACCAGCGGTGAGGGCCTGGCGCTGTTCTGAGTGAACAGCGCGAGATCCGACTCCAACGTCAACCCACGGCCGCCTGGTGCCGGTTCGCAGCCCACCCGGTCGCGCACGAAAACCCGCCGCTTCCTCCACCAACGCTACAAAGCCCCACAATTTCAGGCATCTCCGGGACCCGTCGCGCCCAGAGTCTTGGGCCCCGTGCGCGGGCCGGGGCGCTCGGGCGGCGGGTGAAGGTCACCGGATTCGATCTGGTCTTCCGCCCGCAGCCGAGCCTCAGCCACGGTTGTCCGTGCTCTTGGTGCTGGCTTCGGCCTCCTTCTGGGTGTCGTCGTCCGGAGTAGAGTGCGCGGGCTTGGGCGCCACCACAGGCGGCACGGGTCTGGACCCGGGGATGATGTTGATGCGGATACGGATTCTCGGTAGGGATGGTGGCGTGGTCGACAAGTCCCCACGGAACCAGTCGTTGCTGTGAGTGAACCGCCCCGGGTTCGGTAGAGATCTCAGGTTGTGGTTGTGACCTGGGGTTTCGTGAGTTCCGTGTAGTAGTTGGCTTCGCACTCCGCAGGTGGGATATGGCCTATCTCACCGTGGAGCCTTCGGTGGTTGTACCAGTCGACCCACTCGGCGGTGGCCAACTCGACCTGGGCGAGCGTCTTCCAGGGCCGCCGGGGTTTGATCAACTCGGTTTTGGTCGCACTCAATGCAGGCTGCTGCGCGGGGGTGACGGAGCGCGGCAAGGGCCTCTTCCCGGGTGAGTGTCCGGTGGCTGGGGGTGCAGCCGATGACGTGGAGGAGTGTGGCGCCCGGGTGTCCGGGGCGGTGGGGCAGGTGCTGGAGTGTCCATGCGGGCGGGCGTTCTTGGGACGGGGTGTCTGTTCCGGACAGACGGTGGGTCGGGACGTGCTCGTAGGAGACACCGGGTACCGGGCGTGCGTGTGCGGGACTCACCCAGACTCGCTGCTCGGCAGGTTCGGCGGAGCCGTTTGTGCCGTTCTGCCACACCAGGATTCCTACCTGGTAGAGCCAGCCGTCCTTCACTTGTCGGCGGGCGTGGAGCCGGCCGCGGACTTCCTGGGTGTCGGGGAGTATGACGAAGATCGGAGCCCCTTGAGGTGACGTTATGGTCACGAGCGGCGATCGTGGAGCACGAGCAGCGCTGCGAGGGCCGTGGCGGGGTCAGGGTCGGGTTGGCCGATAGGCCACCAGGCGCCGTCCTCTTTCCCGTACGGATACCAGCGGCCGTCGCGGCCGTAGCGCAGTTGGCGGTCGCGGCCGACGACGGTCCAGCGGTTGCGCCACGCGCGCAGCTGGGGAGGCCGTCCGTCCGCCCAGTCCTCGGCGAGCGAGGCTCGGGCGCGGGTGAGTATGGATGGGTCCGGGGTCCAGGAGTCCTCCAGGACCGCGAGTGCGGCCGTGCCGCCGTAACTCCAGGCCCGTACCGCCTGGGCGAGGTCGATCAGCGGGCGGCCGGTGCTCTCGGCGATCCGGGCGAAGACCTCTGTCTGTGGGTGCTCGGCGGCGATGCGCACAGCGTCCTGCCACTCCGTCAGGTCAGATGGATTCGGTGGTGTGTCGTTCGCCAGCGCGGCGGCGAGTTGGCGACGGGCGCGCTCGGCTGCGTCGGCGCCCAGGGTTTCCAGCGCCTCCGGGTCGATGCCTGGTTCGGCGGGCTGGGACGTTGCGAAGACGGGCGGGTGCCCGGTGCGTTCGGGCAGGGGCGGCGGTCCGGGCAGCGGTGGCAGGTCGGCGCGCGCCGCGAAGGCCTCCCGGGCCGGTGTACCTGTGGGTGGGGTGGGAGTTCGCGGGGACGGAACCGACGCTGGAGCCGAGGCTGTCGCCTGCGATGCCGCGCGGGCGGCGTTGCGGTGGGCGAGTTCGTCCAGCAGCTGCTGTTCGCCGCGGCCGCGCATCAACAGCAGTACGAAGGGGTCTTCGTCCAGCAGGCGCGCGACCTGGTAGCACAGCGCGGCGCCGTGCTTGCACGGGTAGCCCCAGTCGGGGCAGGAGCAGGACGGCTCCAGGTCGTTGGCGGACGGTAGCAGCCGTACGCCAGCCCTCATCGCGTCCTGCACCAGCTCGGTGGGCATGTCGCGGTCCAGCAGCGCGGCGATGTGCCCGGCGCGCGCCGCCACCGCGTTGAGGAGCCGGTCCCATTCCGCGCCGCTGAGGACGGGGATCGCCAATGACACTCGGTAGGGCCGCGGCCTGCTGCCCTGCACTGGGGCGCTGATCCGGCCCGGGACCACGGTCATCTCACCCACGGATCCGCGCCGCGCGTAGGTGCGACCGCGGGTGAGGCGGCCGGAATCGAGTGAGCACTCCTCCAGCGCCGACACCCACGCCTCGCCCCACCAGGTTGAGACGAAACCGCCCCGGCGGCCGGGAGCCGGAGGGAAGGGAGGGAAAGTGCGGGCAAGCTGATCCTGGCCCCGCTGCTTGGGCTTCGTCGGGCGCGGGCTCACGTGCGGCTTCCCCTCGTGGTGCGCTGACGGTCTGTGCTCCAAGGCGTGGTGTTGCGGCGCATCGTTACCAGTTCGGCTAGTTCGGCATCGGAGAGTTCGGTGAGTGCCGCCTCGCCATGGCTCAGCACTGCGTCCGCGAGCCCCTTCTTCTGCTTGAGCATCTGCGCGATCCGATCCTCGACCGTCCCCTCCGCGATCAGGCGGTGCACCTGCACCGGCTGGGTCTGGCCGATGCGGTACGCGCGGTCGGTGGCCTGGTCTTCGACCGCCGGGTTCCACCAGCGGTCGAAGTGGATGACGTGGCCGGCACGGGTCAGGTTGAGGCCGGTGCCGGCGGCCTTGAGGGAGAGCAGGAAGACCTGCCGTTCGCCGCGCTGGAAGCGGTCGACCATCTCCTCGCGCTGCTTCACCGGCGTTTGGCCGTGCAGGAACAGCGCCGCGATGCCGCGGGCTGCGAGATGCTGCTCCAGCAGCCGGCCCATCTCGACGTACTGGGTGAAGACGAGCACCGAGCCGTCCTCGGCCACGATCGCATCCAGCAGCTCGTCGAGCAGCTCCAGTTTGCCGGAGCGGCCGGCGAGCTTCGTGTTCTTCTCCTTCAGGTACTGCGCCGGGTGGTTGCAGACCTGCTTGAGGCCGGTGAGCAGCTTCATCACCAGGCCCCGCCGGGCCATTCCGTCCGCCTCGCCGATCGCCGCCAGCGACTCGCGCACCAGCGCCTCGTACAGGGATGCCTGCTCCTTCGTCAGCGAGACAGGCTGGTCGGTCTCGGTCTTGGGCGGTAGCTCGGGGGCAATGCCAGGGTCGGACTTTCGGCGGCGCATGAGGAAGGGGCCAACCAGGCGGGCGAGACGGTTCGCACTCTCCTGGTCTCCGTCGGCCTCGACCGCGCGGGCGTAGCGGTCACGGAAGGCGGTGAGCGTGCCGAGCAGGCTGGGTGTCGTCCAGTCGAGCAGGGCCCATAGCTCGGAGAGGTTGTTCTCAACCGGGGTGCCGGTCAGCGCGATGCGCCCGGCGGCGGGGACGGTGCGCAGCGCCCGCGCGGTGTCGGAGTACGGGTTCTTGACGTGCTGCGCCTCGTCCGCGACGAGCAGGCCCCACGGCATAGCGGTGTCGGCCAAGAGCGCCGCGTCGCGGCGGAGTGTGCCGTACGTGGTGAGGACGAAGGCGTTCGGTGTGAGGTCGTCCAGGGTGCGACCCGGGCCGTGGAAGCGGCGTACGGGGATGCCGGGTGCGAAGCGCTGCACTTCGCGCTCCCAGTTGCCGAGCAGGGACGTCGGACAGACCACCAGGGTGGGGCCGTGGGCCGATCGCTCGTGATGGCGCAGGTGGAGGGAGATCAGAGTGATCGTTTTGCCGAGGCCCATGTCATCGGCGAGACAGCAGCCCAGGCCGAGGGAGGTCATCCGGTCCAGCCAGATCAGGCCCCGCAGCTGGTAGTCGCGCAGGGTGGCTGCGAGCATGGCGGGCTGGCCGGTGGTGGCCGCTGCGGCGTCTTGGCCCGCCTCCGGCTCGGCGATCCGCGCGCACAACTGCTCCAGGGCGCCGCCCGCAGTGACCGGTACGGACGTGCCGTCGATCTCTACCTCGCCGGTCAGCGCCGCGCCCAGGGCATCGATCGCGGTGAGCTCCCCGCCGCGCTGCTTGCGGACCTTGCGGATAAGCGCCTGGTCGACCACCACCCACTGGTCGCGCAGGCGCACCACCGGGCGGTGCGCCTCGACCAGGCGGTCCATCTCCTCCTCGGTCAGCGACTTTCCGCCCAACGCCAGCTGCCAGTGGAATTCAAGGAGCTGACCGGAGGAGAGGAAGGTCTCCAGGTCCGACTGCGTTTTTTTGCGCTGGGGTGGCTCCAGCAGGCCGGTCGCGGTCAGCTCCTTCGTCAGGCCCTTTGGCAGGTGGACCTGGATTCCGGCGGCGGCTAGCCGCTCCGCAGCCTCGCCGAGCAGTTCCAGCAGCTCGTCGTCGGCGAGCTGCAGCACATCGGGCGCGGCGGTCAAGAGCAGGCGTGACAGCGGCGGCCATGCCTTCGCGCCGCGGCGCAGCGCCAGCAGCGCGTCGATACGGGTACGGGCGCCGAACTGCTCCGGAGCGGCTGCAGCCCCGGCCCACAGCTCGGCCGCATCTGCCACCAGAGTGGGGTCGGCGAGGCTGTGCAGCTGCACCACGGCCCGGAACTTTGGCCCGGCGCCGCCGCTGTCGCCGAAGTCTCCGCCGTCCCACGCGTCGCTGTCTCCCTCCAGACGCAGGGAGACGCGCACGCCCGCGTCCATCCCGGCGGCCACCTCGGCCGCCCACTCACGCTGTTCGGGGATAGGCACCGGCGTCCGAGCGGCGAAGGCCGGACCGGCCATCAGATGGCGCGCTGCCGGGGAGCGCGGCAGGCCGTCCGCGACCGCGTCCACAAAGGCCCGCAGCAGCGGCTCGGCGGCGGGCAGTGCTACGGGCGACGAGCCCGGCAGCGGGACTGCGCGCGCCTCCGGCGGCATCGCCGCCGCGAGGTCGCGTATCCGGCGCACGTCGTCACCGTCCAGCGGACCGAGCCGCCAGGCGTCGAACCCGGTGGGGCTCAGCCCGGGCAGCAGCCGCCCCCGCGCGGCAAGTTGAAGCGCGATCAGGGCCCCTGCTCCCCACAACGCGGCGGAAACGGAGGCGTTGCCGCTCTGCACCATGGCGCGAGCGCGGGTGAGTACGGGCACCGCCTGCGCGACCGGCAGCAGCACCGCGCTCACGCTCCGCCGCCGGATCCCGTTCCCGTGCGGCCGCACGGCGGTGAGCTCCACCGGCTCCACATCGCAGTCGGGCATCTTGCCGCCGTCCGCCCGCCAGAACGCCACACGGCCTTCCCTGGCCGGATCTCCGGGCAGGAAGACGGCTTCGCATGTGCTGAGCGCGGCTGAGGCAGCCGGCGCAACCGCTCCCGGCTTCCTCTGCTCTGCAGGCTCATCCACTTCGACGACCTGGACGATACGCGCCATGATCGTATGCCCTTCGAGCCGGGGTGCGGGCATGCGCTGAAGTGACACCATCACGCCTTGTCATCGCGCATCCACAAGCTGTACGGCGGAATGCTATCGGCCCGTGACGGGCGCTCGCGGCGCGGACAAAGGACGCACGAGCGTCAGTGCACCCAGTCCTTGAGCGGCTCGATGTCCAGCGTGACGCCGACCGGCGGAGTGGACGACGACCACGCACGCGTCGCAGTCGATGGGCAGATACACGAGGATGCCGGCCTCGGCCTCGGCGCGGCGCTTCTCGACTCGGTCGCGCTGCTCAGATTCGGGCCGCACGAGGTCTCCTCGACGACCACCAGAGTGCCCTCCGGGCCGGTTGCGGCGTGGCCGAGGTATTGCAGCTTGGCCTGGCGGCCGTTGCCGCTCCAGGTGAGGCCGGCGCCGGTGAGGGCGCGGCCGAGCTGGGCGCAGCGTTCCGCGGTGACGCGGGTGCACGTTGCCACGGGTCGTCTCTCCTTGTGATCAGGGGCAGGTCGGACGGAGTGGACGTGCCCCGGGGTGGTTTGGCGGTCGGCCGCCCCGGGGTGTGGGCTCGTCGGCCTACGGATCTGTGAGGTCGCGGTGGATGCGCTCGCTGGTTTCGCAGGCTTCCCGACGGGCCTGGTCTGCTGCGGCCTGCGGGTTGGTGGCGTAGATGACGTTGACGCTGGCGAAGGTCTCTTCGGCGTCTTGCAGCTGCTGTTCGTGGGCGTCGGCCTGTTCGCCGGGATCGGTGGGGGGCTCCTCGACGTGCCAGATGGCGATGTCGCCCCCGCTCTTCCACTGATCGACCACGAAGTACGCGCGCTCTGTGCTCTCTGGCGCGGCGGTGGGGCGGTGGGGCGGGTGGCGGTGATCGCTTCGTCCACTTCGGGTTGGGCATGAAGGGCCTTCCGTGGGGCGGTGGGTGGGCGGTGGGTGTCGAGCTGCTGGGCATCCGCCGGCGGGGCCTGGGCGAAGCGGCGGATGTGTTCTTGGCGCGCGGGCTGCTCCGCAGACGCGACGCGCTGCCGCTACGCGGCAGGGGCGGGCCGGCGAGCGCTCCGCGCTCCTGAGGCGGGTGAGCGCTCCGCGCTCGGGCGGGGCGGCCTCTGCGGGCGTGGTGGCTGGGCGGGTACCCGTGGGGGAGTACGGGTGCCCGCCCGGCGGTCAGGGGGTCAGACCGTGTGGAGGGCGAATGCCTTCTCCATCAGGTCGTTCGCCGCTCCGCTGATGACCCGCTCGGCGCGGGCGTCCGCCTTCTCGGCGTCGGTCTTGCCCCGGGTTGGGGCGACGTGGTTGGCGTACTCGGTGAGCGCGTTGTATCCGGCCCACCGCGTGCCCCGGATACCGGCCTGGGTGCCGGCGTGCTCGAACAGGTTCGAGATCGCTCCCCACCGCTGGCGCTGGTTGGTCTTGGCGCGGGCGTGGTCGCTGTCCTTGACCGGCCACAGCTCGTCCACCACCGACTTCAGCTCACTGAGCGTCATCTCGGCTTCGATCATGCGCTGTGCGGCCTGCTCGAACTCCTCGGCGTACCGGAACGTCAGACCGAGGGCGGAACGGGCCTGCGCGATCCGGGCCTTGGCTCCGGCGGTGTGCCGCACGACGAACGAGGAGCGGGCCCCGTGGATGGCCGCGCGCATGGTGTTCGCGCACACCACCCGGACCGGCGTCACGACGATGCGGAACGCGCTGCCTCCGTCGTGGCTGTTGAACGCTGCGATGTACAGATCCACGTCGTCGTTCCCGCCGATCGTGAGGGTCTGCGGCATCTTCATTGTCAGGAACACCTGGCGGCCGTCCTTGAGTGATCCGGCGGTCTCGAAGTGCGCGCCGGACTCGTCGGCCAACAGGTTGAGGAACTCGGCGTGTTCCTCGTTCTGTACGGGGTGGTAGTCGCTGCCGACCACTCCGAGTGTTTGCGTGCGGCCGGTCTTCGGGTGCGTGCGCGCGGTCGCGAAGTGCTGCGCGACCTCCACCGGCGTGGTGCCCTCGGCCGTGATCTCGGTTGCGGTCAGGGGGAGGAGCCGCACGTTCCAGCCGGAGAGAGAGGCGATGCGCATGGCCTCCTCGGCGGTCATCGCGCCGTCGGTGACGGTGCCGAGCTTGTGCCAGGCGCTCGTGTTGGCGGAGGCGAAAGCGGCGGTGCCATCGGTGAACTGCTCGATCTCGTGAGCCACTTGGGGCTTCCCTTCTGGTGACGAACTTTCGGCGTGTCCGGTAGGGGGCCAACCCTTCCGAACTGGTTCCATAATACCTAATTTGGAGGGTGGGGCAACCGATTAAATTTCCGGTGCGCCCCACCCCCCGGGGCGGCATGCTGACCTGCGGTTACGACTGCGGCGACTTGTGCCGGCTCAGGTCACTTCTCCCGCCCGGCAAGGACGGTAACGCCGTAGTAGAGGTACTCCGGCACGTGGAACACGTTGGTCTCGACCGGGTAGTACTGCGGGCACTCAGTGACCATCCGGAACATCCGCCACCCGTCGACCGCGTCGGTCTCCGACCACTCCAGAACCTTGCCGAAGCCTGCGAGCGTGTCACCGACCGCGAGGTACTTGACCTGTGCGC
The DNA here is from genome assembly GCF_040645355.1 of Streptomyces sp. NPDC046805. Classification (NCBI taxonomy): domain Bacteria; kingdom Bacillati; phylum Actinomycetota; class Actinomycetes; order Kitasatosporales; family Streptomycetaceae; genus Streptomyces; species Streptomyces sp. NPDC046805. The sequence continues at coordinate 9,455 of NZ_JBEYYC010000069.1, forward strand.
GGTAGCGCATGGTTCCGGTCCGGTCGGTCCCCTCCTGCTCGACCACATGGGCGCGGGGGTGGGTCTTGAGCTGCTGGGCGATCCTCTGACTCATGATCAGTTTCCTTCCGTGGGGGCTTACGGCTGCCAGCGCTGCAGCAGTGCTGTGACGCTCCACGTGTGGACTCCGGTCAGTGCGGTGACGAATGCGCCGTTCCTGTACTCGCTGAGGCGGTAAAGCGTGGACTCTCGTCCTCGGCGGTCCAGTTCGCGCTCAATGCGCGTCACCCAGTAGCGGCCGTGACAGCACTCCTGAGACCCGTGATAGCTGACCAACTGCCCGATGCCGGGGCCACTTTCCGTGTGCATGGCGGCGGACAGGTTGGACAGGGCCGTACCGAACGTGTAGGGCGGCAACGGCACGTCGGCCAGCGCGGGCCCGGTGTGCCCGGTCCGTACGCCAGAGACCCATCCCACATCGAAAAGGGGCCGGGCCAACTCGAGCACGTCGTGCGGGAAACCGATGTCCTCGGGGAGCTGCTCCAGTGCCGCCCGGAAAGCGGCCTCCATCTGCTCTCGCTCACCCTCGGTCGCCGGAACGGCGCGGTGGGCGGGCTCAATGCTCGTCATGCTCACAGTGACTTCCCTCCGGTTGATGTAGGTGCTGGGGCTGTCCGGGGGAGCCCGGTAAACCGGACCCCCCCCCCGGAACTGCCTCCTACTTCAGTCCGCGCGTCCGCAGAAATTCACTGATGCGGAATGCGACGGCTCGCACCGAAAGGGATGCTCCTCGGAACGTTCCGAGAATGCGGGGCCCTGTGTCGCCGTCGTGAATGATGTGGAACTCAAAGCCCTGAGCGACCGGCAGAAGAATTTGAATGGGACCGGCCGTGGTCTCGAACCGAATTGACGTGGTGTTGTCGTCCTGGTTGTGCACGATGACGGCGTCCCGGAGGAGTTCCGGGCGCGGGAGGAAATTAGCGATCCGGCGGGCCTTTGCGGCCTGAGGGGTGGTGATCTCCTCCGTGCTGGGAGCCACCTTGCCTCCGCTGATGACGATTTCCACGCTTACGCCTTTCTGCTGACGAACGTTCGGCGGTGCCGGTTAGGGGGCCAACCCTCCGACATGTTCCATAATACAGCACTCGATCTGTTGCACCACCCCACGCGCAAACTCCTGCGCTATCTCCTGCGCCATCCCCTGCCCTCAACCAGCGGCCGGCCCTCCCAACACCCCAGGTCAGGTGGCCCCTTACGCGTAGTCGGAGGAGCTGACATCCCCTCTGCTGCCGCTCTCCCTGCCCGAATGAGAGAAAGGTGGGGGCGGGCTAGGGCGGCGCGGCGGCCTCGGGGATCGGGGCCGGAGTTTCAGGTTGCGCGTCGGCGGGGGCCTCCGCGCTCGGGGCGCTGGCGCGCCCGAACCGCACAGCGGCCTGCCGGAGGCAGCCCAACCCCTCACCCCTGAACGAGCGATCGGGCCCCGGAGGGGCCCTACCGCCCTTCGCTTGTATTCCGTGATTTATTTTTCCTCACGGAATACAATTCAAGTCTCCTCGGTTTCAAGGGAATCGGAGATTCCCCCTGAAACCAAAGCAGAGAAAGGGAACATGACGAACCCTCAACCCAATCCCCAACTCACACCTCAACTTCCCACCCCCACAATCAAAATCAACACCCGAATTTGTGCCGGAGGCACAAACCCTCTCCGCACGTCTTTTCGTGCCGGAGGCACACAGGGTTATGGAATGGCCGGAGGCCAATTCCATAACCCACCGCCGGAGGCGGGCAATTCGCGCGGGGACGCGCGAAACGAGCGTAGCGACAGCCGCGCTGCGAGGGCAATCGCGAATCCTCGAGCATCTGCGGCGCGACCCGGGCCTCGGTGGAAGGCTCCCGTCTCCACCTTCCGGCCCCCGC
>NZ_JBEYYC010000070.1:0-9395 GCF_040645355.1 Streptomyces sp. NPDC046805
AGGCGCCCTGCGACAACGGCCGACCGCAGGCGATGGCCGTGGTGCCCGACCTTGTCAGTCACATCCTGAACGCATCCTGAACAGCTCGCCCGCCGACGTCGCGGCGGTACACCCTGGCCGCGTACAGGACATCGGCGCCCGGGAACGCATCGCGGTACGTGCGGCAGCGGCCCGGGATCCCGTCCTCGTCGAGAACGCCGGCCGGCCGACAGGCCAGAGGGGCGGATCAGCAGGGCCGGTCCCCCGCGATGGCGACGCGCTCGGCGACCCTGCGCGCGTCACCGTAGTCGGCCACCGCGTAGTGCTGCGTGGCACGGTTGTCCCAGAACGCGATGTCCCCGGCCTGCCAACGGAATCGCACCTGGAACTCGGGCACGTGCGCCTGCTGGAACAGCAGGCGCAACAGCCGGTCGCTCTCGGCCTGTTCCAGCCCGAGGATCCGGGTGGTGAACGAGGTGTTCACGAAGAGCATCCGCCGCCCGGTCTCCGGGTGCCGCCGCACGACGGGGTGGGTCACCGGCGGGAACGCGTCCTGCCAGCGGGCGAGCCGCCCTGGCCCGTAGAAGCGCCGGAAGCCGGGCAGGAAATCATGCTCCGCCACCGCCCCGTCGATACGCGCCTTCACCTCGTCCGGAAGGTTGTCGTAAGCGGCGGCCATGTCCGCCCACATCGTGTCGCCGCCGAACGGCGGAACCTCGCGCAGTTGGAGCACGGCACCCATCGCGGGCCGCTCGCGGAAGGTGACGTCCGTGTGCCACACGTTCTCGAAGCTGGGTACGGACCCGGCGCTCTTGTCGAACCGCACCACCTCGTCACTGTCCCCGCGCTCCAGGAGCGGGTTGGTCTCCAACTCACCCCAGAAGCGAGCGAACTCACGCTGCCGCTCACTGCTGAGGTGCTGCCCGCGGAAGAAGAGCACCTTCCACTCCAGCAGCGCGCGGTTCAACTCCTCCCGCACACGCGGCGACAGCGGCCGAGCCAGATCGAGGCCACGGATCTCGGCGCCGATGGTGGCGGCCTGAGGCGCGAGCTCGAAGAGATCGTAGGAGCGGTCCTCCCATCCGTCCGGGGTACGCCGCAGCACACGCCGCCCCTCATACAGGCCGTCGCCGGGGATACGCGCGGGACGCAGGCGGGGCGCGGCCGGAGCTTCCGACATGGGTGTCGACGTGGACATGGACGTAGGCGCGGACGTGGGCATGGGTGTGGGCATGGGCACTCTCCCAGAGGCATCGGTGCACCGAAGCGGGGTGCGAGGAGTGTCCGTACGACACGACACAGGCCGCCCCGTCGAAGCAGGCGGCTCTCAGGAACGTACGGAGTCAGAGAAAGAACGCGGCGAGGGATCCGGGTCCACTACAAGCCGCTACGCGCGCACCCACATCGGTCCGGCACAGTGGCCGTCCCGAACGCGTGGACGCAATGCGTGAACATGCCTGCCATCCTCCGCTTTACAGATCACCACGTCAAGACCGGCAGAGACGGCCGAGCCCGCCCGCACATCACGGACGGCGCGACCACACGGTGCCCGGCGAGAGCGAAGCCCCAGACGAGCGGCAGAATCCGCTCTTTGCCGCCGTCTCCCGCGCCGTGCGAGATCAAGCAACCCCGTAGGCCTGCTTTCGATCCTGCTCGGGCAATGGGCCCTTTGTGAGAGCAACCAGGCGTGCGGCTCTGGCCGTTGCTCTGCCTCCCGAAGATCGTTTCGGAGACCCCTGCGGTGCCGGGGGCGATATCCGGTGAGGTTCAGAAAGGTGGGTTACCTCGGCGGGTTGGCCGACTTGATCGCTCAGCCACATCGGCCGGGCTGAGGGGCCGACTGCTGGGCGGACGAGACAACGGTCCGCGTCGGACGGAAGAAATGGGTCAGTGCCCAGGCACCGATCCGGTCGCCGACCCGGCAGCCGGTGACGTCGGCCGTCCGGGTGTGGACGCCACCCCACACGCGGGCGTTGATCACGTCCCTGTTGAACGCGTCGGCGGATGCGTAGTACCGCGTCGTTCCCGTGACCTCAGAGGGCACATGGAGGTCGAGGCGCGAGACGCCGAGGGCGCTGGTGGCCGCGCGCATCGCGGCTGCGGCTACGGTCGGGTGGCCGGCTAGGTAGTCGGGGTGCGGTGGCGTGACGAGCAGTGGCTCCCAAGCCGGGTCTGCCGCGGTGGCCGGGTTGCCGTCGGTATCCGCCAGGCGAATGGCGCTGATCGGCCGCCAACTGGCGTAGTACAACTTCGTGTTCCACGCGGTGACGGCAGCATCGGTGATCGACGAGTTCACCGCGGCGAACAGTCGCGCTGTCTGTGTGATGCCCAGTTCGTGGCGTGCGGAATAGTCCCGGAAGGCGGACTGGAGTTGCGCCGCCAGACTGCCGCTGAAGAAAAGAGCGGTCTGCGTCTCCTCCGGGGTCCTGCTGGGGGCAGTCTTCGCCCCCATGCTCTTCACCTCGTTGAAGTCCTGGGCATATCGGGCTGAGGCGAGTGCGGGTGGTTCGCCAGGGCGGAACTGACTCGAGGAAGTGACCAGCAGCGGGCGAAGTTTGGCGAGCCATGTATCGATGAAGGGCTGGAATGTCGGCGGGGTGGGGCGCCAGACACCGGGAGCCGGTGGCTCTGTGAACGGTACGTCGGCGAACCGGCCGTCGTCTTCGCGGAGTTCGACGACGTGCTCGGCAGCACGCTTGCCGAAGCTCACGCCCTGGTCTTTCGCCGGGCCGGCGGGAATCGCGGCCAGGGAATCGGCGTAGGCGCTGTCGAGCCGGGGCTGCGATGCGGGGAAGTAGGTGAGGAGGACGTCATGTGCCGCCGTGGCGGCAGCCGCTTCGGGGGATGCGGTGGAGTCCTCGCGCTCCTGCCACTTGTACGGGGCGTAGTCTCCCGTGATCCCGACCACGGCGTTGTAGACGGCGAGGGAGACGAACCCGTGCCAGATTACGACTTGCGCGGAGGGGCGGGGGCCCAGACTGGCACTGATCGTTTCGGTGGCGATGGCGTTCCAGTCGCGGATCACCGCTGCCTGGTCCACCGCGGACGCGGGGCGGGCGGCAGCGGCCGGCCCTGTCGTCGTCGTGAAGCCGACGAGGGCGAGCGCCACAACAGCCCCGGCCATGGCTCGGACGTGCGAACCACGGAGTGAACGAAGGTAAGAGCGTCTCAGGTCCACCACGTATCCCTTGCTGCCTGGTGCGAACGGAGCGGAACCGCATAAGTCACCATAGGGGCAAGACCAATCGCTGATAAGGGGTCATGCAAGCTGACGGCGACATCGGAGTGACGGTGCGACATCCTGTGCGCGAGCGTCGTCCACGGCCTGGTGCTCGGTGACGATGCTCGGCCGCCTCGCCTGGGCGTACCTCTCCTTGTTCTTCACTGCCAGCAACTCAGGCCAGGCACGCCGGGAGCGCACTGATCTTGGGACGGGTGCTGCACCGGGAGCGCCGCGAGCGTGAGCGACCGCGCGAGCGATGCTGAACAAGTGGCGCGTGGGCTGCTCCCGGCGCCGGTTCACCATGCGGCGGCCGGAGCATCGACACGATCGCAGGAGAGGGCCGAAGGCCGGACACGGTCCGGGCCCCTCGTTTCCATACGCGTCCGCAGGGGGACGTCAGCACGCGTGCCGCGCACAACGCCCGACCCGCAGGACGGTCACGCCGCCCCCGGCGCGGCTGCCTGAGGCAGACCAGACCGTGGACCCCGGTCGACCTTCACCGCTATGGGGACGGAGTGGCGGGTGATTGGTATGGATGGTCTTCGCGTCGGTGACCTGCGTAAGCGGTCAAGAGGGAATGCCGCAGCACCTGACTGGGTGACACATGTGGCGATTCGCCAGGTTGCGGAACTGACGGGCTGTCGGTTGTCTCGTGAGCGGAACACAGAAGAGGCGTCGCTCAGACAGGCCGAACACTATTCCGTTGGAGGATTCGCATGCGTCACACACACATGGGTGCAGGTATCGGCCTGGCTCTCGGCGCCCTCGGACTGCAGATCCCGGCCGCTGCCGCCGCTGATGACTCAGAGGTCCGCATCAACCCATGGAATGCCCGCCCGGGTTCCACGGTCACCGTCAGTACGAGGGCCTGCGACCCTGACGCGGACTACGGCAAGGGCTCGTCGGAGGTGGCAGGAGAGTTCCACCTCTTCGAGGGCGACCAGGAGGGGGTACTCACCGGCCAGTTCCAGATCCCGGAAGGAACCGAGCCGGGCAGCGACACCGTCACCCTGAAGTGCCCGCCACTGACCAAGGTCACGGAAACGTACCAGGTCACCGGCCCCCCTCCGAGCGGCTCGGTCAGCGCCGGCTTCGGACCGGCCGAAGACATAGGTACGAGGCTCGCCCTGGGCGGTGGGCTGCTCGTCACGGCCGCCGCCGGTGGTGCGATCTGGATGTACCGCCGCCCGAACGACAACCGAACCTGACCGTCCCACTCCGCCGGACGGTGCCGTCCACTCCGGCCTGTAACCGGCCCCCGAAACGGAATCGATCCGGTGGTCGCGAGGCCCGCCCACCACGAGGCCCACACCACCCGCTGCGGCGCACCCGCCGTGAAGCAAAGGCTCGACCACGATGGCACCCAGACACCACACCAGCGCTTCCCGAGATCCGTCCATCCCTGCAAGGCTCCTTCTGGCCTGCGCAATGACGACAGGTGCGGGGCTACTGATCAGCGGGGTGCACGACGAGGAACCACCGCAGCCATCGGCGGCCCAGACCTTCCCAACCTCTGCAGACCCCACCCGCCCAACGGTTCCCACGGTTCCCACAGTCTCTCCGCTGCCCCCCGCGGATCCGGTCCGGCTCCGGATCGCCGCCATCGGCGTGAACGCTCCGATGACACGAGTGGGCCTCGATACGGCAGGGGCGCTACGGACTCCACCACCTGGCAAACCCGGCATCGCCGGCTGGTACGGCGACGGCACGGCTCCCGGCTCGGCAGGAACCGCCATCGCCACCGGGCATGTGGACACACCCACCGGTGCCCCCGGTGTCTTCTACGACCTCGGCGCCCTGACCGAGGGCGCCACCATCGAGATCAGCCGGGCGGACCGGCGGACAGCGGTGTTCGCCGTCCGCGCCGTCGAGCTTTACGACAGGAAGAAGTTCCCGAGTAAGAAGGTCTACGGCAGTTCCGGCCGGCCCGAACTCCGGTTGATCACCTGCGGTGGCGGCTACACCAAGCGCACCGGCTACCTGAGCAACGTCGTGGTCTACGCGACGCTGACCGCGGTGACGTAGCCGGCCGAACGGGCACTGACCGCCGGACGCGGACGCCGACCACTGCGTAGGCACAACCTCGCACCCCATCTACTCGGCTGCCTTCACCGCGACGGGGGCGGAACCGGTGTCGCACTCCATCCACTCGACCAGTCCAGGGGCGACTGTCCCCGTTTGGAGGCGGACCCTGGAAGACCGCAAGCATCTACCTCGCCGGACTCCACATCGCCGGAATCTTCCTCTGGTCCGTCCGTTGATCCCATGCCCCAGACCGTCACGGAAACCGCCGAACTCTGGGCCTCAACAGACCGGTTGATCTAAGGTCACTGCGTGATCCTCAAGTGGGCCGGCTTCACCGCGTTCGTACTGACCGTGGCCGCACTCGCGTGGGGTGTCTCCGGTCTGGTGGAGCATTCCGGATGTCCGGACGGCCGCAACCGGTGCGCCTCTGCGCCGGCAACAGGGAAGTACCTCGCCACGACCATGATCAGCGCGTTCGCCGTGTTCGGGGGCTTCTATCCGGTCGTTCGCACGCTGGACTGGCGTCCCGCTCTGGGCCTGCCTGTAGGTGCCGTCATCGGGGCTGGGATTGCGCTCCGGCACGGACAAAGTCTCGGCCTATGGATCCTGGTGGTCGCCCTGCTGATGGTCGCGGGTGTCACCGCGATCGGCGTACGGGCCCTGCTCCAGAGCTTCTCGGACGCGCACCCCTGACAGCCGGTGCAGACGCCTCGCCCATCGTCTTGCGGAGCGGAACCGCGTTGAGGACGGCTCTGGCCAACCTGTGGGCTGCGCTTACCAGGCTGCGCGACGAGCTCACGGCCCGGAGGCGGGAGGAGGACACTACCGAGTTCGACTCGTGTGTCGAAGCAAGGGGACCTCGATACCGTCGTCGCCGGCCCCGCACATCCATGGAACTCCGGTGTCGTGGAGGGCCATGCCAATCGGATCAAGATACTCAAGCGGCAGATTTTCGGCCGCGCTGGATTCGAACTCCTCCGCAGGCGAGTTCTTCTCACGCCGTGAATCGCCGCCCCCCAGCACTCCACCACCAACACGCCGCGGAAGAGCGCTTCATGAGGTCGGGTTGAACAACTTCCAGTGGCCCTCGGAGACCACTTCGACGACGCCATCTGCCACCTTGATGGCGGTCTGCTCGTCAATCGCGTATGCCGGACCCGTGAGCCCGGCCGCCCATCGTTCCGCCTGGGCCATGGTGTTCTCCGGACAAGCCGGATGATCCAGGTGCGGGAAGATCGAAAATTCAACCACGCCCAGCGTGCTGTCGCCGCCGGTGGGCGGTTTCCAGCCCACGAATTCCTCCCCGATGCGGGGGGTCATCACCAAGCTCCCGGCGCTGAGTCCCACGTAGACCGAGTCAGGCAGCGACGGCAGGAGTTCAGCCAGCCCGGACTCCCGCATCCAGTGGCCCAGGTACAGCGCGTCACCGCCATTCACCAGCAGGACGTCGGCCTCCCGGACCCAGGAGACCCAGCGCGCTTCGTCGATGCTGGGCAGCGCGGTGAGCTCCAGCACGCCCACCGACTTCCACCCCAACTCGGTCATGGGACTGGGGGATCGTCCGCTGATGAATCGCCACGGCCCGCCCGGATCGGCGTCGGGGCCCCGTACCCCGCGGTGGGGATACAGAGGGCGCTGGACTCGGCGATCGGCTTATAGCAGGTCGACCAGCGCATCCTTGATGCTCGCGTTCTTGATACCGGAGTCAGTGAGGAGAGGCTTCATCATGTCCTTCCCGAGGAATTATGAATAGATCCCAGGCCAGAAGTCATCCTCAACGAATCCAAAACCTTCAGGGAAGCCCCCCAAGAACTCGCGGCGCGAAGGATCGGTCTCCTCAGCAGCCATCGAACCGAGTAGGTCGATGAACTCGCTGCGCTGATCACTCGTCAGCTGAGTCACAAGATGGGCAACACTCTCCAAGACCTTGACCGCGTCATCTGGATCCATCTGCTCGTCCTCGCACCCCTCAACGAACCAGAGAACATCGACCAATGCCACCGCGAGAGCACGGGTCAGCGACGGGTACACAGGCATCGGAACGATCTCCCACCAGGCGGCTGGTAGAGCGCGGCCATCTCACCACATGCCACTGACATCACCGTCAGTGAGCCCACCACAAGAAGTGGACCAGAAGCTTTCTTCGGGAGTCGTTCGGTGGTGAATTCGAGAGTCACTCAGGGGGTATTGGCTTGACCAATGTCAATGACTCTTGATGTCAATCGGCGGGCTCGCGTGTCGCAATACGAGAGATTTGAGTAGCCGTGTCCTCCCGGAGCGAGTGCGCTGCGTGGACGGTCGTGTGGCATCGGGCTCCCCCCCTCGGCGGTGCTGCGTAATGTTGGGACTCCGGACGGATCATGGGGGGGCTTGTGAGCCTGAAGAACGCCTACTTGGAGACCGCCGCGCGGGCGGTAGCGTTGCTCGACGCACCGGAAGTGGCCGCCTCCTGGGAGAAGCCCAGCGCATTGCCGCAGTGGACCGTCGGCGGTCTGGCCGGCCACCTCGCGTATCAGATTTTCAGCGTGGATCCGGCACTGGAGGGACCTGACTCCAAGCACGAACCCATCCCTGTGCGGGAACACTATGCGCGGGCCGTGTGGATCGATGCGCCGCTCGACGGCGAGATCAGCTCTGGAATTCGAGCGAAGGGTGAAGGCATCTCGTCCGAAGGCGTGCGACGGCTGGTCGAGCGGGTCCACGCTGCGCTCGACCAGCAACGTACCGACCTTGAGGAGGTGCATGACGACTGGGTGGTGTTCATGCCACAAACAGGCTGGGCGCTGAGCCTGGACGACTTCCTCGTGACCCGGATGGTCGAGCTCGCTGTGCATATGGATGACCCGGCGGTCAGCGTCGGCCTCAGCGTGCCGGAGCTTCCCGGCACGGCCCTCAACCCCGTGGTTGCGCTGCTGACCGGGCTCGCCGTCCGCCGCCATGGCCAAGCGGCCCTGCTGCGTGCCCTGACTCGCGCGGAGCGAGCACCAGCCGCGATCAACGTGTTCTGAACGTTGCGTCAGCTCGCGTCACTCCGTTCGACCTGGGCTTTGGTGTGAGCGAGGCGGTAGGACTCGGTGCCGGTCTAGATAATGACGCCGTTGAAAGTCAGCCGGTCGACCATTGCCGCGCAGAGCCGCGGCGGACGGTCGGCACAGCGCCTGTTCGGCGAGCCAGACTATCGCCGACGGTCCTCACCGCCCTGACCCTCGCCGGAGCCGCCCGCATGATCGGCCGCGCCTTGGACGCCGGAGTTCCTGCCTCCTGGGTGGCTAGCGACGAGGTCTACGGCGCCAACCCGCACCTGCGGACCACGCTGGAGCAACGGCGGCTCGACTACGTCCTCGCCGTCGCCTGCGCACCAGATCACCACACGCGCGGGTAAAATCCGCGCAGACGCCCTGGTCAAGGAGCTACCCGAGCGAGCCTGGCAGAGGCTCTCCGCTGGCGCCGGGGTCAAGGGACACCGCTTCTACGACTGGGCCTTGGCCGACATTGCCGACGATGGACCCGGCCACCGCCATCTACTCGTCCGCCGCAACCGCAGCACCGATGAACTCGCCTTCTACCGCTGCTTCTCGGCAATCCGAGTAACTCTGCACACCCTGGTGCAGGCGGCCGGACGCCGGTGGACGGTCGAGGAAACCTTCCAGTCCAGCAAGGGCTTGACCGGACTGGACGAACATCAGGTCAGACGCTGGACATCCTGGCACCGCTGGGTCACCGTCGCCCTGCTCGCCCACGCCCTCCTCGCTGCGGCCGCCGCCCACGAACGCGCTCAGCAACCGAACCCGGACCGCTGACTTGCAACGAGATCCAGCACCTGTACGGCACACTCACCACGGAGCTCCGCCACACAGCCGCACACCGACTCAACCGGTCCGCATGGCGACGACGTCACCAGGCCCGGGCGCGTGCCTGCCACTACCAGCGGCAAGCCGCCCGGCAACCATGAAGACCACGATCAAGAGCTGAACCACTACTGACGTTTGAGGCGTGATGTCGTCAGAGTGAGCCCGGTGCCGGTGAGGCATCCGTCGATGAGGTCGGGCCGGTATTGGACCTGGCGAAGGCCCCGTCGCAGGGTGCGCATCAGGTGGGTGGGGTCGGTGAAGGCGGTGTTGGCCTGGCAGCGCCTTCGCAGGAGGGACCAGATGCCCTCGACCGGGTT
>NZ_JBEYYC010000071.1:0-9082 GCF_040645355.1 Streptomyces sp. NPDC046805
AGTAGCATTCCTGGCGAACTGCAAGGCTGGCACCCGAGTTCGGCTGCTCAGAATCGTCATGGAGTGACCGATAAGTGAATCAAACGCTCACTTAGGCGCTCCCGGTTGGTCCTTGAGTCGCGAGGCGACCTACAGCCAGCGAGGCAGCTCCGGCAAAGGCTCCGCCCTGAACGCTCGGAGACTCGGCGACGCCTCTCTCCGGGTGAGCCAGCGGGCGAGGTCCGCAGCGGGGCCCTCCACTCGCTCGCCATCGCTCTCGACGATACGGGTCGGCCGATCGGTGGCCAGGACGTCGAGGTCGATCGACTGCACGGTGCGGCGGCGCTCCACCGCGTCCCCGATCAGCGCGTCGGTGAAGGCGTCCGGGAAGTCCGCGAAGTCACCGCCCGACGGGAGGTCGCAGGCGTGGATCCACACTTCGCGGCTGCGCAGCCAAGGGATCGTGCTAGCCGGTACCGTACGGCCCTGCGCGGTGACGACCGGCGCCTGCCATCGGTCATCGGCGATCCTGCCGAGCGCGTCGGTCAGCCGGTCCTGCTCCTCCACGACGAAGCCACGCAGCCGATCCGTGGGCCAGGCGGCACCGATCTCGATCTCCTCCGCCCGGGTGGAGGGACTGGGGTACATGGGGGTCGGCTCCCCCGTCGCCGCCCAGTGCGCCAGGCGCGCCAGCGCGCGGGCATTGTGGCCCACGTGGGACAGCAGATGCCGTCCGGTCCAGTCCGGCAGCCGACTGGGCCCTTCGAGTTCCGTGTCGCCGACCGCCTTCAGGCGGGACAGGAAGTACTCGTGCCCCTCGGTCATCCACCGGAGATACTCCGAGGTCGTGCCATCCGTCACGACGCTGTCTCCCGCCTCACGGGGGTGACCAGCTCGCCGATGCCTTCGACACGCGTCACGACGGTCTGGCCGTCCTTCAGGTAGCGCGGGGGCTTGCGCGCGTGACCCACTCCCCCGGTGGTGCCGGTGGCAATCAGGTCACCGGGGTTGAGGGTGATCATGGTCGACACGTAGCTGACCAGGTCGGCAGCGTCGAACAGCAGGTCACCGATGGTGGACTTCTGTACGACCTCGTCGTCGATGGCGCAGCTGATCTCGGCATCGGCCGGCAGCTCGTCCGGCGTCACCAGGCACGGGCCGAGTGGAGTCGTGGCCTCCCAGGTCTTGCCCTGGAGCCACTCCCGGGTGCGGAACTGCCAGTCGCGGGCCGTTACGTCGTTGAGAACGGTGTACCCGGCGATCGCCGCCTCGGCGGTGGCCCGGTCGGCGCGCCGGACGCTGCGGCCGACGACCACGACGAGTTCGGCCTCCCAGTCCACGGCGTCGGACTCGGGCGGCAGAGTCAGCGTGTCGTTCGGACCGATGAGCGCCTCGGGGTACTTGGCGAACAGGGTGGGGAACTCCGGCAGGTCGCGGCTCATCTCAGTGATGTGGGTGCGGTAGTTCAGCCCGACGCAGATGATCTTTCCGGGGTGCGGCACGACGGGGGCGAGCCGGGAGGGTTCGACCTGGAAGACGGGGCCGTCGGCCGCCGCGGCCACGGCCTGCCAGTCCTCCCGGCGGAGCAGTTCGCCGACGTCCCCGGGGCCGATGTCGACGTACCCGCCGTCCTCGACGCGGACCGCGCGGAGTCCATCCTCGGTGCGTACGGTCGCAAGCTTCATGACTGGATGCCTTCCTGGTGGGAGCGGTGGAGTCCGAGACGCTCGAAGATCGGTGCGTCGGTGAATCGGAAGAGGTCGATGCCGGCCTCGGTCTGGACGGACAGCGGCTGCCAGGAGGGAACGACGAAGAGGTCTCCTCGTTCGACGGTCCAACTCGACGACCCGACGGTGACCTGGCCGGAGCCGTCGAACACCTGGAAGACCGAGGATCCGACCTCCTTGCAGGCGGCCGTCTCGGTGTACGGGACGAGCCGGTGGAACTCGGTACGGAGCGTCGGCATGACGTCGCCGCCGGTGGTCGGGTTGGTGTAGCGGACGGCGGCGTGGCCCGGCTCGACCGTCACGGCGTGACCGTCGGCTTCGAGCGCCAGTTGCTCGGACAGCGCGTGGTCGGTGTATTCCCAGCGGTAGGCCAGCAGCGGAGTTGCCGGGGTCGGCTGCAAGTGGGTCAGTGGGCGCAGGCCCGGATGCGCCCACAACCGCTCCGAGCGGGAGCGTTCCGGCGCCTCACGGGTTTCCACCTCATCCGGCCCGAACTCGAAGAAGGTCGCGTCGGTGTAGTGCTGGAAGGGGATGTCGAGTCCGTCGATCCACGCCATCGCACGGTCGCTGCGGTTGTGGTGACCGTGCCAGTTCCAGCCGGCCTGCGGCAGGAAGTCACCGCGCCGCATGGCCACCGGATCACCGCCCACGACCGTCCACACGCCCTCGCCCTCGACCACGAATCGGAACGCGTTCTGGGTGTGCCGATGGACCGGGGCGTCCTCGTTGGGATTGAGGTACTGGATCGCCGCCCAGAGCGTCGGCGTCGCGAAGGGCCGACCGCCCAGTCCGGGGTTGGCGAGGGCGATCGCCCGACGCTCGCCGCCGCGGCCCACCGGTACCAGTTCCCCCGCCTGTTCCGCGGCTGGCAGCAGTTCCTTCCAGCGCCACAGGTACGGCAGCGCGCTGGACGACGGCTGGGGCGGCATGAGTGAACCGATCTCTGTCCAGAGGGGGATCAGCCGTTGCTTCTCGAAGCTGCGGTAGAGGGCCTCCAGCTCCGGGGTGCGCTCGGGCTGGTCGGCGGCATCGGCGGCTTGGACGCGCACCGGTGAGGTGACCTGTGTCATACGTGTTCTCCCGAAACCTGCTCGCGCGAATTCCTGATCGCGGCCTCGCCGTCGAGTGCGAGTGCCGACCGGGCGACTCCCAGCCTGGCGGGATTCTTCTCTCCGGGATAAGTTTTTCTGCTGTGAAGAATGAACCGCCCTATCCGATCGCATCGGTGGATCACGCGCTCCACCTGGCGATCGTCCTCCAGCAGGAGGGCCCCCTGCGGGTCAGTGATGCCGCGGAACGGCTCGGCGTCTCGCCGTCGACGGCACATCGGCTGCTCGCGATGCTCGTGTACCGCGGGTTCGCCGAGCAGCGACCGGACCGGCGTTACGAGGCCGGCGACGTGTTGCGTCCGACAGCCACCACCCAAGCGCCAGTGACACTGCTGCGGCAGACGGCCCTGCCCCACATGCAGGAGCTCGTCGAACGGGTCCACGAGTCGGTCAACCTCATGGTCCTGACGGGCACCGAAACCCGGTTCATCGCCACCGCCGAATGCGCGCAGGTGCTGCGTGTGGGCAGCAGGGCGGGCCGCACGCTGCCCGCCCACCTCACCTCGGGCGGCAAGGCCCTCCTGGCGGCCCTGCCCCCACACGAGGTCACAGCGCTCTACGAAGGACACGACGTCGACCTCCCACGACTACGCCGAGAACTTGCGCTCGTACGCAAGCGCGGCTTCGCGATCAACGACCAGCGCACCGAAACCGGGCTCAGCGCACTCGCAGTCCCTGTTCGCGACCTGCAGGACATCCCAGTCGCCTCCGTCGCACTCGCGATGCCCAGCGCACGGTTCCGCCGCGATCAGGTCCCGGAGTGGGTGAACGCCTTGTCCGCCACGGCGAACGCGATCACGCGGGCGCTCGCCTGAGGAGCGTCTTCCGGGTCAGGGGCCGGCGACGCGACGGCCTACCCACGGGGGTTCAGCTCGTCGGCGGACGCCTCCGGGATGAGGGATTCCCGACCCCCAGGCGTTTGTGAAGTCGGCACACCGCCGGGGCAAACGCAAGGCACCGAGGCCAGTCGTAGCGCGAGTCGGGCCACCACTCGGGGGTCGGCGGAGGCCTGTTCAAGGGCGGGGCAATCTCCCCCTGATCAGTGGTGATGTGGGGGTCCGGCGGGGCTGTGGGGGGTATCCGGTTGGTGGGGGGGTGGGGGTTGGGCTGCCGGGTGCGGGCTGTTATCTGAGTTCGACGGAGTACGCGGCGCCGGGGAATTCCCAGCCGTCGGTGCCTTCGCCGATGTCCGCCACGATGATGTCGTCGATGAAGTGGTCCTCGAACTCTTCGTCGGTGAGCGTGCCGGCCCGCCAGAGTTCCTCGATCTCGTCCCAGTTGCCCCTGCTGCCGTCGATCCGCAGCGGTGCGGCCCGTCGTGTGCCGCGCTCGCGTTCGTCGTTGCCGGTCCTGACGATGCCGCTGATCTCGAACTGGCCGTCCTTGACGTGGTCGGGGATCGGTTCGGCGGGGACGATCGCGGTGTTCTCGTAGGCGGTGTGGATGAGGTCGCGGTAGCTGCGGCGGATGTGGTATTCGGGGTCGGACAGCCAGTTGATCAGGGTCTTGGTGGTCACGTGGAGGCCGGCGTCCTCCAGGGCCTGGTAGCCGCGGTGGGTTGCGGTGAGCTGGCTGAGCTGGGCGTGCCAGTGCTGGGCGGTGTAGGAGGACAGCCGGTGGCGGGGGGTGACCTGGGAGCGCAGGAGGTCGCCCAGGGCCGTGCCGAGGGTGGTTCCGTGGCCGGTGGGGCCGGCCATCAGTCGTCGCCTTCGGGGATGATGTCGCCGCGCTGGATGAACTTGGCTTTCACTTCGCCGAAGGCGGTGCCGATCCGGTAGGTGGCGGGCGGGGTGCCGGGAGGCGTCCAGAAGACGGCCGCGTCGACGTTGCGCAGCGCGAGGAGCGTGTGGCCTTCCTGGACGGCCTTGAAGGCCACCGTCCAGTGACGGACGGACGCCTCGGCCACCATGCTCATGCGCCAGTCCGGCCGCCAGAACGGGGATTTCTGTTCTTGGCGTTTGGGCCACAGCAGACGCAACGCGATGGACAGCCGCGTCTTGTAGGTCTTGTAGGGGGTGCCGCCGGCCTGGACGAGGTCGGCGCGTGTCTGGCGGGCTGCGGTGTAGAAGGGTTTGAAGAGGGACTCGTTGGCCTTGCCCGTCCAGGAGTCATGGATGGCCGGGGCTGTGTCGAGGTGGCCGTCGCGGGCGAGTCTCTCGAGCTGCTTGATGTGGGGGGTGGTGACCCAGATGCGGCCCTGGTCGTCGGGCCGCTCGATGATCCGCCCCAGGGGGTGCGGGATGTCGGTGCGGTTCCACGCGGGGATGTCGATGAGGTAGATGCCGGCCTGGGTCTTGTCGAACGCGTCGAGGGGGCCGGTGTGCAGGAGCTTGTTCGGGGCGAGGGGGACGGCGGAGCAGGCGGAGGGGTAGCTGCCGTTGCGGTCGATCAGGCACATAACGCCCTCGCCGAAGGAGCCGGGCACGTCGAGCTGGTCGCGCCGTACGCGCTTGCCGTTCGCCTTGATGTGGGCAACGCGGGTGAGGGTGACGTCGGGGTGCACCCAGCGGGGCTCGCCGTCCATGTCCTCGCTGATCAGGGGCCACGGACCGCTGTCGCGGTCCTCGGTGCGGATGACCGGGATCGGGTGCATCTTCGAGCGGTTGACCGCGTCCTTGAGGATCCTCAGAGCGGGGAAGACCGCACCCTGGGGCTCGTCCTGCTCATCCCCCGGCGCCAGACCGCCGTCCTGACCGTCCTCCTCATCCTGCGCCGCATCGTCCAGGGCCTGCCCGCTGCCCGCCAAAGCATGGACTGCCGCGCCGGCAACAGCGGCCTGCCCGGTACGTCCAAAGGCGCCGGCGGAAACCGGTGTGCGGTAAGCCTGCAGCGCGGCAGCCAGGCGGTGCCCCTCGGCAGTGTCCGGCATCCGCGCTACCACCGAGGCGGCCTGGAGCAGCGACGGCAGGATCCCCTCCCAGGCTTCCCGGTCGCCGCCTGCCACGGCAGTACGCCATGCCGCCAACTCGTGGGTGAGAGCGGCAGGCAGCCCCTGGTGCACGCCGGACGTGTAGGGAAGGGCCGCCTCGGCCAACTCCAGCGCCGCCCCTGCACTGATAACCGGCGAAGACGCTGCCCCCTCCGGGCTGGGGACGCGATCGAGGGAGGCAACTCCGGCGTCGAGGAAACGGGCGTGCAGCAGGTCGGGCCGCAGGTACGCCGAGCCGATCACTCCGAAGTCGCGCTCCGCGACCGTCACCTGAACCTTGGAGGGGTCCTCAGTGGATGCGAGCGTGACCAGGACGTCGGCGTCGAGAAGACCGAGGAGCGCGGGGTCGTCGCTGTCGACGATGGCCAGGACCGGAACCTGCAGCGTCCGGGCGAGCAAGGCCAGCACCTGGGAGGCGTCCGGCAGACGGTCACCGGACAGCGGCAGACGGGCGCTGGGGACCGCCTGGAACCGGTCCACGACCACGAGGGCCAGGTCCTCGACGTGCGGGGCGGTCTCCGCGACGGCCTCAGCAGTCAAGTCACTGCCGTCATCGATCAGCAACGGCGCCTGCACGAGCTGCTGGGCGACCTGCTGCTCGTGCGCGGTGAGCCGGCCCTGCTTCAGGCGCGGGTAGTCGCCGCCGGTCTCCGCCGCGAGAATCCGGCGCATGATGTCCGCCCGGTTCGGACCCGACGCCGCGTACAGCACCTTGCGGCCGTCGACGAGCGCGGTCCGCCGTGCGACGGCCAACCCCAGCAGGCTTCCACCGACATTCGGGGCAGCCGCCACCAACGTCAACCGACCGGACGGCACACCACCCATCGCCGCGTCCAGCCCCAACAGCCCAAACAGCAGACCCGCGGCCGAGTCGGAAGTCAGCACAGCGCCGATGGCGTCACCCAGCGTGGCGAGCCTGCGCGGCACACGGGCGCGGTCCGGATCGCGTGAACTGTTCACCGCACCTCCTGCGGGCGCCGCGCCGGCATGCGCGGCCGTGTCGGAAGAGAGGCCACCTGGGACGGGGTCGGCGGACAGCAGTACCGCGACCGGTGTGGCGTTCCGCAGGAGCACCTGCGGCTCGCCCCGAGCCGCCCGCGTGATGAGGTCACCGAAATCCCTCTGCGCCGCACTCAGCACATGCGTCGGCAGCACTTCGCTCCTCCGCGCCGCCGGAAGACGATCGAGCGGCGCCAGCACGACGCGGTCCTGCCGCTTGTGAATCAGCGTCGTACGCCCGTCCTCAGCACGCTTCACCAGAGCGTAGAGGGCGTTGCGCGCCTCGGTCGCATTCACCGCGGCCCCTTCGTGTACCGACTGACCCACACCCTCCCCCACCCATCAACCCACCACCACGATAACCGCTTCCACACAACGACAGATCACGAGTCACACAATTCCCAGCACCCCTCACTCACTAGTAAGAGCCTTCGATGCGAGTTGACTCCCTGACCACGACGTTACCCCCAGGGGTACTGGCGAGCGGTCGGACACAGACCGAAAACCGAGACCCTCCACAACGGTCCCCGGCCTCCCCCTCACTTTCCCCCCGCAGACGAACACATGCTGCCCGGCGCAGCCTCAACTCCCCGCCATCACCTCCTGGTCCCGCACCTCTGCTGCATCGCCGTACGTGAGACGCCCCACCACTGCGGGGGCCTTCCTCACGCTGCCATGCACATCGCCCGCAAGGTCCCGCTCCCTGCCGTACGACTCGGTGAAACCCTCGAGTGACAGTCCTGGACCAGGCACCCGGACGCAGCGCGCGCCGCCGGGCCGCCCACTGGGCACTGCGTCCCGCACCGTTGCTGTTGCCGACCGCCGCACCGCCTGCCCTGCGGCTCACCGCCCTGGTCCTGGCCGTGCACCTCTCCAACCCCACCCGCCACGGCGCCGACATGGACGTCCTCGCCCGCCTGTGCAGGCACTCCCCCGCCCAGACCGCAGAGCTTTGGGACTGCCTGGTGGCCCTCCGCACGCTGACGGCGTGGACCCATGACCGGGACACCGACGAGGTGCCTGTGGCACCGTCCCGCACAGGCCCGTTCTCCGGTCCGACCACGAGGACACCACACGCGGCAGCATCACACACCGCCTGCCCGGATGGAATCGGAAAGAGTCGTAGGAGGAACAACCTGCCTTGTTCTCCGTACTATCTCTACTCCCAAGCACGTGGCAGCACATGCAACCGGCTACGCACCACGCCATCCCAGGCAGTGCCTTCATGCTCAGCCGCAGACCGAGGAAGAGTGAACACCATGTCCGAAAGCACGACCTCCGCTACCGAGCTGACGTCGCAGTACGTCGCCCAAGTGACCGGCGACCTCGAACGCAACGTCAAGGAACAGGACCGCATCAGCGAGGAAATCAGCTCGCTCGAAGCACAGTTGGCTACCTTGAAGCATGACCACACCGTGCTGGTGAACATGCAGCAGGCGCTCGGTGTCCCGGCAGCGCCCGTCGCCTCCACGGCCACGCCCGACACTGCCGCAGTGCCCTCTCCCCGCACGAAGACCGCGGCCACATCCGCGTCGGGCCAGCAGCAGCGGACGCAGAAGTCCACCGCCGGCCCCAGCAGCAGCACAGCCAGGAAGGCGGCAGCCAAGCAGCCCAACACCAAGGACGCAGCCACCAAGGCGGCCCGGCCCACCCTGGTCGAACTCGTCCGCAGGCACCTCGTCGCACAGAACGAGCCCCGATCGGCCGCAGAAATCACCACCGCGCTCAGCCAGACTCATCCCGAACGCGGCATCAAGGCCACCGTCGTACGCACCACGCTCGAAGGACTCGTCGCCAAGAACCTGGCCCAGCGCTCCAAGCAGGGCGGCTCCGTCTTCTACACCTCCCCCGACACACCAGGGCAGAGCGTCCAGGACGAGCAGCAGCCCTCCCAAGCCGAGTAACAGGCCAGCCGCGCCGGATGCATTCACTCGCGAGATTCAGCAACTCCTGCAGGAGCAAGCACACGGGCCCGTGACGCTGGGGCGAGCCCAGGTTCCGTCGGTCTCCCAGCGGGCGAACCGCTCGTAGACGGTCTGCCACGGGCCATAACGCTCGAGCAGGTCGCGCCAGGGCGCCCCGGTCCGCAACCGCCACAACACACCGTTCATCACCTGCCGGTGATCCCGCCACGGCCGCCCACGACCGTCAACCCCAGGCAACAGCGGGGCTATCCGCTCCCAGGCTGCATCCGTCAACTCACCCCGACCCACCACAAGATCAAATATCAGACACGGCCTAATAGCAATGCCGTTGTTTTAGGCCTCGGGCGTAGGTTCCTGGGTAGTGGTCCCAGGGGGTGGTTCGGTGTCTGCGCGCGTGTCTGAGTTATCGGGCCT
>NZ_JBEYYC010000072.1:0-8661 GCF_040645355.1 Streptomyces sp. NPDC046805
AAGGGGCATCCATCGCACGAACCTTTACGAGCGACAGCAGGAGACCGCGACCCTTGACCGGATCCTCGGCGGCGCCCGCCAGGCAAGGGGAGCGGCCCTGGTGCTCTGGGGCGATCCCGGCAGCGGCAAAACCGCGCTGTTGGACTGTGCGGCCGAGGCCGCCGCGTCGGACAGTGCGGTGTTGACGTGCCGGGGTAGTCGCCTTGAGTCAGAGCTGTCCTTCGCCGCCCCGCACGAGTTGCTGCGGCCGGTGACGGACAGGACCCGTATGCTCCCGCGCCGCGCAGGCCACGCCCTGCGCGCTCGCTAGGGCCGTTCTGACGCTCCTGGGCGAGCTCGCCGAAAAACGATCTGCGCCTCCAAACCGGGCTCATCCTCGTCCCGCACCACCGTGACCTGCGACCTTGCCGCCTCGTCCGGCAGTGTCGCGCGCACCCGGCGCGGGAAGGAGGAGACCGACACCTGCAGTTCGTGCTCGTCGCGCAGCCGCTGATGGATGGCCGAAACTGTCACCGTCGCGAGGAGGCCCTCGATGTAGTCACGGTGTTTGTCGATCTCCGGCCAGGTCAGCTGCCGCAGCCGTCTCAGCCGGCGCGCTCTTCGAACTGCCCTGCGTACCAGTGGTCGTAAACCTCGGTGATGTCGACCACGACGAACGCTCTCCTCGCCATCCGGGCTGCCCATCGGCCATCCGAACCACGGAAGGACGTCAGATCAGCGGGTGGGTTTTTCCCATCAGCGAGTACCGACGGAGCACATGTCGGCGGTAACGCATACCGGGCAGCAGCGGTAGTGCCACAGCCCGGACCTGCCCATAACTCATCTGAGGGACAGCGACGGGCATGCCCTCAGGCCCGCGCGCGACGCAGCACCTCCGTGATCCGTACGATCGGGGCAGCCGCGATCATCGCTGCCCGCTCCGACAGGCTCGCCTCGCGGGCCAGACCGACGATCACCAGCGTGCCGCCGGGCCGCAGCAACTCGAGCATCCGAATCAGGGCAGCCTCGAAGTCCATGTGGTGGATCGTGGTCACCGAACAGACGAGGTCGTAGCCCTCGGCGGGGAGATCCGCGGTGAGGAAGTCCCCCTCAACGAAGGTGAGCTCCGGGTGGCTTGCAGCGAACTCGCGTGCACAGGCGATCATCTCCGGAGACTTGTCGATCCCTGTGACGTGATTCGCCCGCTCGGCAAGCTTTTGCGCCAGCAGCCCGTCCGTCCAAGGCATCGCCGCAACCCTCGGGCACAGCGCGGAGGATGCCCGGATGCCGGGCGACGTCGGTGTTCCAGTACGGCTTCGGGTCGGCCTGCATCGGATCACCGTAGCGGTTCGGCCAGGCCGCCAAGTGCGAGATCGGTGCCGGCGATCCAGCCTTCGACGAACAAGAACGACGCCGAACTCCCTGCACGCCCGCCACTACATCGACAGCGAGTGGCGCGACGCCGACCGGCGCACCGAGTCCCTCTGGTGCTCGGCACCCTCGTCGACGGCGGTGCGCCGGAGCGACGGCATCGATCGCGGCCGCCCGCCGTGCCTTCGATGCCACCGGCCGGGGGAAACGGCCTTCGAGATCGACCTGACCATCCCCAAGCTGCGGTACTGCGCTGCGCCGGCCCTTGCTGACCATGGTGAGGGTGCCGAGGTGAAGCAGGGGCGGCAATGCCCATGAGGGCCTCTGCGGGCCCGGAAACTGGGGGCCCGGAAAACGAGTTGGCGCCGGAATCGCGCCGTGTCCATGTCGTCATCATGGTGACGTACGTCTCGCGTGTCAATATTATAGCGATCGTCTTCCAGGTGAGTTACTCGGAGTGGGCGGTCATGCTCGCCGCAGGAAGATGGAGCGTGAGTGTCGCGGGCGGTCGACAGGGCCGTGCCGCACTCCTTGGGGAATCGTGCGGCCCGCAGTGGGCCCGTCGGGAGGTGCTGAGTGAAACCTCGGTCGTTGGTGTTCGATCTGTTCGGCGACTATCTGCGCTACCGGGACGGCGAAGTCAGGCTTCGCGGACTCGTGGCGCTGATGGCCTGCTTCGACGTGCCGGAAGCGACCGTTCGCGTGGTCGCGGCCCGCATGCGCAAGGAAGGCTGGCTGGAGAGCCGCAAGGACGGGCGGGAGACCGTCTACGCCCTCACCGGGGCGGCCTGGGAGTTGCTGGACGAGGGTCGTGCCCGCATTTTCCACCGTGCTCGGGGGCCCTGGGACGGTCAGTGGCACATGGTGGTGTACTCGGTGCCCGAGACCGAGCGGGCGCTGCGGGAGCAGGTACGCAAGAAGCTGGCCTGGTTCGGCTTCGGCCCCTTGTCCTCGGCGATCTGGCTCAGTCCGCACGATCGGACCGACGAGGTCCTGGCCGCCTTCGAGGGCTCACCCGCCATTCGACTGGACACCTTCCGTTCCCGCTCGTCCGGGCTGGAGTCCGACCGTGACATCGCCTCCCGTGCGTGGGACCTCAAGGCGCTCGACCAGGATTACGCGGAGCTGCTGGAGACCTACCGGCCCCGTCTGTCGCGCTACAGGAATGGTGCGCTCACCGCCCAGGAGGGGCTGGTGGAGCGCATGCGGCTGATCCACGACTACCGCCTGTTCCCCTTCCGGGACCCGGACCTGCCCCCCGAGCTGCTGCCTGCCGGCTGGCACGGCCGTCTGGCACACGAGGTGTTCCTGGAGGCGCACGGGCTTCTCAGGGTGCGGGCGGAGGAGTGTGTCGACGCGCTGCTCGCAGCGAACTGACCCTCTAGCCGCAGTCAAAACATTTCACTATCTAGACGACCGTCGTACATATGTCGTACGTTGGGGTTGCGGCGACGTTACGGCGCCGCATAAACCTACGGGGCGCGTCGTCGCCCCGGCCCTGCGTCTTCAGGGGAACCCCTATGCGTATTGCTGTCGCAGGCGGCGGCCCGGGTGGCCTGTTCTTTGCCACTCTGATCCGTCGCGCTGACCCTTCGATCGAGGTCACGGTCTTCGAGCGCAACCGAGCGGAAGACACCTTCGGCTTCGGTGTCGTCTTCTCCGACCGCACTCTGGCCGCGATCGACGAAGCCGATCCGGTGCTGCGTGAAGCGCTCGACGAGCACGGCCGGCACTGGGACGAGATCGAGGTACGTCTCAAGGGCGAGCGGATCCGCTGCGGCGGCAACGGCATGGCGGCGGTCGCACGACGCACCCTGCTCACGCTGATGCAGGAGCGGGCCCGTGGGGCCGGTGCCGAACTGCGCTTCTCCACCGAGGTGAGCCTCGACGACCTGACTGGTTACGATCTGGTCATCGCCGCGGACGGCACCGGCTCCCGCATCCGCGAGGAACTGGCCCCGTCGCTGGACGTGCAGATCGAGACGGCCACGGCGAAGTTCATCTGGTTCGGCACCGCTTACCTGTTCGACGGGCTGACCTTCGTCCACGAGCGCGGTCCGGACGGCGTCTTCGCCGTCCACGGTTACCCGATCTCCGACACCGTGTCCACGTTCATCGTCGAGACGGACGAGGAGTCCTGGCGGCGCGCAGGACTCGACGAGTTCGACACCACCCAGCCTCCCGGTGTGAGCGACATGGTCTCCAAGGAGTACCTGGAGAAGCTCTTCGCCGACCAGATCGACGGCCACCAGCTGCTCACCAACAACTCCCGCTGGGCCAACTTCCGGACCCGCCGTACCCGCCGCTGGCACACCCTGGCCCCCCGGCCGGTGGCGTTCCTGGGCGACGCGGTGCACACCGCGCACTTCTCCGTCGGCTCCGGCACGAAGATGGCCATGGAGGACGCCATCGCGCTCGCGCAGGCCGTGGCCGCCCACCCCGGCAACCTCGCGACGGCGCTCGCGGCCTACGAGGACGCCGCGCAGCCGTCGGTCCGCAAGATCCAGGACTCCGCGCGGCCCAGCCTGGCCTGGTGGGAGCACTTCGGCCGGTACCACGATGTCTTCGACCCCTGGCAGTTCGGCTACCACTTCCTCACCCGCAGCATCACCGACGCCCGCCTCGGCCGCCGCGCGCCGGACTTCATCGACGCCAGCCACCGCGCCTGGCGCGACCGGCACGGTGCCGAGCCGCTGGAGACCCCCTTCGAGCACCCCCGCTGGGCGGCCCCCGGCCGACTGCTCCGCATCGCGTACGACGCGGCCGGTGTGCCCGCGACGGCGGAGGGAACCCACGCCCTCACACTCTCCCCGCACCAGACGACGGGTCCGTGGGGTGCGCTGCTGACCGCGCCGGACGACGAGAGCGGACTCCCAGAGCTGCGGGAACAGCTGTCCCGCCTCGCCGCACTCCCCGAGCCGGAGCGGCCCGTCCTGACCGCGATCCACGGTGGCACCCCGCTGACCCGAACGCTGGCCTGTGAGCAGGCCCGGATGCGCGACAAGCTTCCCGCCCTGCTGATCGATCCCGAAGCCGACCACGACCGCGCCCTGACCACAGTTCTCTCCGGCCGCGCCGACCTCGTAGGAGTGCCCGCGTGACCAGCACCGTTCCCGCCACGGCGGCAACCGAGCTCGACAACGGCCTGGCTCCGCTCTTCACACCGCGCGGTATCGCCGTCGTCGGAGCCTCCCGCAACCCCGGCAAGCTCGGCGCCGCTCTGACCCGCTCGCTCGCCGGTTTCACCGCCGCAGGCGGCCGCCTCGCGCTCATCAACGGTCGGGACGACGCCATGTACTCCTCCTTGGCGCAGGCCGCCGAGGAGGGACCGGTGGACCTGGCGATGATCTGTGTCCCCGCTCCGGCCTGCCCCGGTGTGCTGGCCGAGGCCGCCAACGCGGGCGTGCGCGCCGCCGTCATCTGCGGTGGCGGATTCGCCGAGACCGGCGGTACCGGAGTGGAGTACCAGCGCGAGCTGGCGGACATCGTCGCCACGACGGGCATCCGCCTCCTCGGTCCGAACACCAGCGGCTTCCTGGCCCCCCACGCCGGCCTGACCGCCAGCTTCGTACCCGGCGTCGCCCAGGTCCGGCCCGGCCGCGTGGCCGTCGTCGCGGCCAGCGGCGGCGTCAACCACGCCCTGGCCTTCCTGCTCACCGACGCCGGACACGGCATCAGCCTGGCCGTCGGTCTCGGCAACGGCGTCGACGTCACCGCACCGGACGTCCTGGACCACCTCGCTGACGACCCCCACACGACGGCCGTCGCCCTCCACATCGAGTCGGTCGCCGATGGCCCGCGTCTCGTGGAGAGCGTGCGACGACTGGCCGAGCGTCGGCCCGTCGTGGCCCTGGTCGTCGGCAGGCACGACGTCGGCGCCTTCGCCGCCTCCCACACCGGCGCCCTGGCCACGTCCTGGCGCACCACCCGTGCCGCGTTGGCACAGGCCGGGGCCGTGATCGTGGACGACGAGCGCGAGCTCGTCGACGCCGTCGGCGCGCTGTCCATCACCCGCGCCCGCCCGTCCGCCGACCCTGGAGTGGG
This sequence comes from Streptomyces sp. NPDC046805, assembly GCF_040645355.1. Classification (NCBI taxonomy): domain Bacteria; kingdom Bacillati; phylum Actinomycetota; class Actinomycetes; order Kitasatosporales; family Streptomycetaceae; genus Streptomyces; species Streptomyces sp. NPDC046805. Next base: position 5,395 of record NZ_JBEYYC010000072.1, read on the forward strand.
CGTCGTCACCGCCCAGGCCGGACCCGGCTTGCTCCTCCTCGACGACCTGCGGGGCCGACGCGCCCGCGTCCCCGAGCTCTCGGCCACGACCCAGCAGGTCCTCGCCGGGCTCCTGCCGCCGCTGACCTTCCAGCGCAACCCCGTCGACACCGGCCGTCCCGGGCCCGAACTGGGGAGCGTCCTGGCCACCGTCGGCACCGACCCCGGCGTGGACGTCCTCGCGGGATACGCGCTGCACGAACCCGATGCTGTGGATCTGGTGGCCGCCGCCAAGGAGGGACGCACTGCCGACGTACCGATGGTGCTGGGACTCGGCGGCAGCGGCGAGGAGGTGACGCGCGCGAGGCAGGCCCTGGCAGAGGCCGGGATCGCCGTGGCGGCCGACCCACGCGGGGTCGCCGCGGCCACCGGCGCCCTGCTGGCCGACGCGCGTACCCGAGCCCGTGCCGCCAAGCCGTCGGCATCTGCCGAGGTGCCGACCGCGATCGTCGGTACCTACGATGAACACGAGGCCAAAGGACTCCTCGACCGCGTCGGCGTGGCCACACCGCCCCGCCACGCCTGCGACAACCGGGCCGCCGCGCACGCCTCGCTCGCGGAGTTGGGTGGTCCTGTGGCAGTGAAGCTGCTCGACGCCGCCGTGCTGCACAAGACGGAGATCGGAGGCGTGCACCTGGGCATCACGACCCCCGACGGCCTGGATGCCGCACTCGACAAGCTCGACTCGATCGGCGCGAGCCGCTACCTCGTCGAAGCCATGGCACCCGTCGGCGTCGACCTCGTCGTCGGCGCACGCCGCGACCCGGTCTTCGGCCCGGTCGTCCTCGTCGGACTCGGCGGCACGACCGCGGAGGCACTCGCGGACGTCGCCATCCGCCTCGCTCCCGTGCCGGCTGCGGAGGCCGGAGCCATGCCGTCCGAGCTCGCCGGTCACGTGTTGCTCGACGGATGGCGCGGCGGACCCGTTCTCGACCATGCCGAACTCGGCCGGATCGTCACCGCACTCGGCGACCTCCTCGCCGCCAACCCTGCACTCGACGACATCGAGGTGAACCCCTTGCGTCTCACCGCCCAGGGGCTCGTCGCACTCGACGCCGTGATCATCACCAAGGAGACAGACGATGCCCAGCCGGATCTCTGACCACGTCGTCCCCTGGCCAGAGTCGGACGTACAACGCTATGTCGCCGAGGGCTACTGGGCCGGCGTACCACTTGGCCAGGCACTGCGAGAGGTCGCGCGGCGCACACCGGATGCGCCTGCCCTGATCGACCCCGTGGCCTTCGGCGGCGAAGGCATCCGCTTGACCCACGCCGAACTGGCAGAGCGTGCGGACGCCGCCGCCGTGCGGCTGCTGGACCTCGGCATCGGCAAGGGGGACCGGATCGTCGTCCAGCTGGGCAACGGCTGGGAGTTCGTCGTCCTCACCCTCGCCTGTCTGCGGGCCGGCATCGTGCCCGTCATGGCACTGCCCGCGCACCGCCGGGCCGAGCTCGGCTACCTCGCCAAGCATGCCGAGGCGGTCGCCATCGCGGTTCCCGACCGGCTGCGGGACTTCGACCACCAAGCACTCGCTCACGAACTGGCGGACGACGTGCGTGCGACGACCGACGCCGACTGGCACGTGCTGGTCGCGGGCGACGACCTCACGCCGGGCAGCATCGACCTGCGTGCCCTGTGCGCCCCGAGCGCGGACCCCGAGAAGGACACGGCACGCCTGGACGCCTCCCCGCCCGACAGCCGTGACGTCGCGGTCTTCCTGCTCTCCGGCGGCACCACCGGCCTGCCCAAGCTCATCTCCCGCACCCACGACGACTACGTCTACAACGCCCGGCAGAGCGCGAAGGTCTCCGCGGTCGACGAGACCACGGCCTACCTCGTCAGCCTCCCGGCCGGCCACAACTTTGCCCTCGCATGCCCGGGCATCCTCGGTACGCTGCTGAGCGGCGGCCGCGTCGTCACGCTGCCGTCCCCCCGGCCGGACCGGGCTTTCGCCACCATCGCGGCCGAAGGTGTCACCCACACCGCGGTCGTTCCCGCCGTCGCCGCCGGCTGGCTTGAGTACGCCACCGAGTACGGCGCCGGGCAGCTCGCCACCCTGCGAGTGGTCCAGGCGGGCGGCGCACGGCTGGCCGACGAACTCGCCCGTAGGGTCCGGCCTGTCCTCGGTGTGACACTGCAGCAGGTCTTCGGCATGGCCGAGGGGCTGCTCAACTTCACCCGGCTCGACGACCCCGAGGACGTCATCTGCACCACCCAGGGCCGTCCGATGTGCGACGCCGACGAGGTGCGCATAGTCGATGAACTCGACGAAGACGTCCCCGAGGGCGAGCCCGGACTCCTGCTCACACGCGGCCCGTACACTCCGCGCGGCTACTACTGGGCCGAGGAACAGAACGCCCGCGCATTCACCGCCGACGGCTGGTACCGCTCCGGCGACATCTGCCGACTTACTCCCGAGGGCAACTTCGTCGTCGAGGGCCGGGACAAGGACATGATCAACCGGGGTGGGGAGAAGATCTCGGCCGAGGAGATCGAGAATCTCGCCTACCAGTTTCCGCAGATCAGCAGGGTCGCCGCGGTCGCCATGCCCGACCCCGTGCTCGGCGAACGCGTATGCCTGTATGCCGTCCTCAGCCCCGGCTCGACTCTCACGTTGGAGGAGATCCGGGCGTCCATGGAAGGCGTCGGAATCGCCCACTTCAAGCTACCCGAACGCCTGGTGACCGTGGAGGAGCTGGCGGCCACGAAGGTCGGGAAGATCGACAAGAAGGCGCTGCGGGCCGACATCGCCCGTCGCATGGAAACCCGAACCGTTCCTGGCGACTGAGCGCTGGTTGCACCTATTCACCCGTAGGTCCCCGTACGGTGTTGGGCACACTGGTCGTCCGCGTTCGCTCCGCATCCGGCTCGCGCGCATCGTGTGCGGGGGCCGGGGATGCGGGCGCGGTGTCGACCGTCGTTGGATCGCGTGCCCCCAGGGCGTGTCTGCCGACCTCCACGGCCACAGTGCCGTGGCGAGTTCGTCGGCCATGCTCACGAGTGAGGTTGATCCAAGGCCGGGACTCTGTTGGCGATCTTGTGAGGGGTGCTGACGGCGCGTTGATTGTGCGATTTGCTGGTGGGGTGCGGGGTGGCGTCTCGGGGAGGGGAGCGGGCTCCTGCAGAACGCGCTCGACCTGGAGCTCATCGACTTCATCGAGCACCGGCAGATGGAGCGTCTGCAGAAGGACCGTCGCCTCTGCGCTCACCCCTCCCTCCGTCCGCTC
>NZ_JBEYYC010000073.1:0-7557 GCF_040645355.1 Streptomyces sp. NPDC046805
CTGGTGCGGGAGAACCACGTTACTGGGACACGCTCCTAGCCGGTGCATGCCCTCCAAGTTTCCCTGATCGACCGCGGCGCGGAACCAGTGCTCGGCCTCGCCGACCGTCTCAGCATCGCGTTTGGCGATCCTGGCAAGCGTCAGCATCGAGTCCACATCTCCCGCCGCCGCCTGCTCGCGCCACATGGCGGCGTCTCTCCCCTTCGCAGACGCATAGCTGTGCTTCCTCTCCGTCCCAATGCCACCTGCGAGTTCCGTGGTCCGCAGCGAATACTGCGGACCACGGGACCCAGCTTCACGTGTTGGCCTTGGTCCCTCGTCCTCGAATCCCAGGGCATAACCCTCGGCCATGCCTCTGGCCTCCGCGGCTTCGTCTGCCACGCTCCGTTCGCTGCAGCAGGACGGTTTGGTGCATCGGGAGATCGGCACGGGGCAGCCGCCGTCGGTGACGTACTCGGTCACGGAGCTGACCCGCAGCGCGGCTGCGGCACTGGCCCCGCTGCTGGACTGGATCCGCGTGAACGCGGCGGCGATCACGGCACGCTCCGAGAAGGACGACGCGGTCGACGGACATCGGCCGTAGCTTCAGGCGATTCAGGTGTGCCGGCCCGCCGATATACGAGCCCGGCTGCCGGCCGAACGTGCCGGCGCCGGACGCGCGCCGACCGTGGCCTTCGGCGTGCCGGCCTCTTCGCGGGCAGTCGGGTGTCCGCTTATCCGGCAGTCGGCGCGTGGCCGATGGGAGTCCACGTGTATGTGTCGCCCACGGGCGTGGCACGGCCGAACGCACCGTGGGTGAAGTGCCCCGCGGCGATCACGGTGTCCGGCCGCTGGAGCACGCCATCGCGCACGGCTCGGACCCGCTCCGGATCGACGTCCGAGGCGAACGTGCACACCGTGTCGGCGATTTCCACCGGCGAGTGGAAGAGGTCTCCCGCGATGAACACCGATTCGCTGTGGTCGCCCGACGGGTCGTGTACGACGACCGCCAGGTGTCCCGGGGTATGACCGGCCGTGACCTCGATGGTGACGCCGGGTGCGAGGGTGTCGCCGTCCTGGACGAACTCGATGACGTCTTGGAGCGGCTTGATCGTGGCCTCGGTGTCCGGCCCGCCCAGCTCGCCCGCCGCCTCGCCGGTCCAGTACCGCCACTCGGCCTCGGTCATGACATGCCGCGCCCGGGCGAAGGTGAGGCCGCTAGGCGCTTTCGGCTCGGGCGCGTTCGGTACGGGTGCGACGTCGGTGGTCCAGCCGATGTGGTCGACGTGCAGATGCGTGTAGACCACCGTGTCGATGTCGTCCGGGGACAGTCCTTCCGCGGCAAGGCTCTGGAGGAGCTCGCCCCCCTTCATGTGGGCGACGCCGGGCACCTTCATGTCCATCCCGCCGAGAGCGAGATCCACGAGGATCTTCTGGTCCCCGGCGCGTACGAGGAACGATCCGAACGGGAGGACGAGTTGGCTCTCTTCGAGACAATCGTGGTTTGCCGCCCAGTCCACCGCCGGCATGGTCGCCTCCGGGTTGAACAAGCCGACACCATCGATGAGATAGGTGATCGATGTTTCACCTATGATGATGCGTTCAGCCTTGCGAGGCATGTCCATGTCCATTTCGTGAGCCGGGGTGCTGTATCGGTGGTAGAACGTTACGCAGGCCGCTCCGGCGCCGCTCGGCCAGTTCCGCGACGATGACCTGGGAGACGGGTCGCGAGGCGAGCTCCACGATGGCCTGCTCGAAGACCGGGTGCGTTCTTCTTGAGTGACCACGGTGACGACCAGCTCGAACGTCTGCGCAGCGAGGTCGAGTCGGTCGGACCTCGTGGGTCGCCGCCGGTCGATGAGCTGCACCGCGATGCGGATGCAGGCAGCAACCGGTCCCTCAAGAAGAAGCGCACCCTGGACCGGGGTGGGAGGAGTTGTCAGAGCAGCGTCATGACGGCCTTGGTCTCGAGGTATGCCTCGAGACCCTCGGCGCCGAGCTCGCGTCCCCAGCCGGACTGCTTGTAGCCGCCGGTCGGCATCGTGACATCCGGGCTGGGATGCACGTTGATGCCGACCCGGCCGGCCCGCATCCGCGCCGCGAAGCGGTGGGCGCGACCGACGTCGCGGGTCCAGACGCTGGCGGCGAGGCCGAAGGTGGTGTCGTTGGCGATCCTCACCGCCTCCTCGTCATCGGTGAACGGGATGACCGCCACCACCGGGCCGAAGATCTCCTCGCGCACCATGGTCATGTCGGGGCGCGCGTTGGCCACGACGGTGGGCGGGTAGAAGAACCCGGGACCGTCGGCGGCCGCACCGCCGGTGACGATCTCCGCGCCCTGCTCCCTGCCACTGTCCACGTAGGACGCGACGCGCGCGCGGTGCTTCGCGGAGATCAGCGGGCCCATCATCGAGTCCGGCTCGGTGCCGTAGCCGAACTTCAGCGACTGCCCGATCTTGCTGACCCCGGCCACGACGTCGTCGTAGATGTCCCGGTGCACCAGCAGGCGGGAACCGGCCGTGCAGATCTGCCCGGCGTTGGCGAAGATCGCCATGGCCGCGCCCTGAATGACCGCGGGGACATCGGCGTCGCCGAACACCACGACCGGTGACTTGCCGCCCAGCTCCAGCGTGACCTTCTTCAGGTTGCCCATGGCAGCCGTGATGATGGCCCGGCCGGTCTCGGTGGAACCGGTGAAGGAGACCTTGTCCACCCGCGGGTGCGCGGCCAGCGCACCCCCCGCCTCCTCGCCGACGCCGGTGACCACGTTGACCACGCCCGGCGGGATCCCGGCCTCCAGGCACAGCTCGGCCAGCCGGATCGCGGTGACCGGGGTCTCCTCCGCCGGCTTGATCACGCTGGTGCAGCCGACGGCGAGAGCGGGCGCGAGCTTCCAGGACAACAGCAACAGCGGCCCGTTCCACGGCACGATGATGCCGGCGACGCCGATCGGCTCGCGACGGGTGTAGGCGTGGAAGAGGCGGCCGGCGGCCTGAACGTCGCTGGAGCGGCCGTCCAGGCGCTGCACCGCGCCGGCGTAGTACCGGAAGGTGGCCGCCACACCGAGGACCGAAAGCCGCGCCTGGGCCACCGGCATGCCCTGGTTGCGGCTCTCGAGGGCGGCCAGCTCGTCCGCGTGCTCCTCGACGAGGTCACCCAGCCGCCACACCAGCCGGGCACGCTCGGCGGCCGGCAGCCCGGTCCAGCCGCCCTCGTCGAAGGTGCGCCGGGCCACGGCGACCGCGGCGTCGATGTCCTCGGCGCCGCCACGGGGAACGCGCGCGAACACCTCGCCCTTGCCCGGGTCGGTGACCTCCAGCCACCGACCCGAAAGTGCCTCGGTCTGCTCGCCGCCCACCAGCATGGGATGCGAGGTGATGGTGGTCTGCTGTGTCGTCATTCCGTGCCCTACTTTCCGGCGCCGATGTTGAACAGCGGAGGCAGGGCCTCGGCCAGTTCCTCGGCGCTTCACTTGCCGTTGTTCCGGACGATGGAGTTGGTGCCGCCGTGCAGGCCGAGTGGTTCGGCGTAGATACAGATGTCGCCGCCGGAGGCGTGGACGAAGCGGCCGGTGACCTCGCCGGCCTGGTCGCTCACCAGGTATGTCACGACGAGGGCGATGTAGTCGGGACCCAGAGTGATCGACGCCAGCATGCCCATCGTGCGTGCGTTCGCGTCTTGCCCCGGGAACAGCTGGGTGGTGGCGCTGGGGATGAGGCGGTTGGCGGTGATCCCGGCCGGGGCAAGGCCGGCGGCCAGCGCCGAGGTAAGCCCCATGATCCCGGCCGTGGCCGCGGCGTAGGCGGGGATCGGCGCCAGGAACGCGGCGCGCGACGCGACGGTGATGATCCGGCCGCCGTCGCCCTGCTTGGTCATGTGCTGGACCGCGGCCTTCGCGCACCCCATAGGCCCGGTGAGGTGCACCGCCAGCGAGTTGTGCCACCGCTCCTCGGTGAGGTCGGCAACGGAGTCGGCCACGAAGTTGCCGGCGTACATCACCAGGAAGTCGATCCGGCCGAACTTCTCGATCGCGGTACCGATGATCTTCGTGCTGGAGTCGAACGTGGCCACGTTGTTGCCGTCGGCGACCGCTTCGCCCCCGGCTGCCCTGATCTCGGCGACCACGTTCTCCGCGGTGAGCTTGACGTCCCCCAGGACCAAGTCGTTGACCACAACCTTGGCACCGCGGGCCGCGAGATCGAGCGACACGCCGCAGCCGACCCCGCCGCCGCCGGTGACGACGGCGACCTTGCCTGACAGGTCCAACGTTGAGTATCCCTCCAGCATTAGGACATCCCTGGCCGTGCCGAAGTATCATACAAACATTTGGTTAAATGAGAAGGGTTCGTGCGCGTGATTTCGGATCGGTCAGCGCGGTGCACGCGTGGTCACCGACCGTGCCGGCGAATCAGTACTTGACGACGGCGTGGAAGCGGATGTCGCCTTGTCACCCGGCGGACCGCTTCGACGACCTCTGTCTTGTCGAAGGTCTCGATGATCGACGTCACCTTGCCCACGGCGGCCAGGTCGAGGGCTTCGGTGAGGTAGCGCAGCCAGCTGTGGGTGGCGCCGATGAACTTCTGGCGCTGCGCGAAGAAGGGCTGCACCAGGTCGGTCGGCACGACGAAGTCGACGAACGGGTCGAGCCCCAGCAGGACGGTCCGGCCGTCATGGCGCAGCCCCTTCATGGCGCGTCGGCCTGCTCGTAGGAGTTCGAGCACAGCAGCAGAACGTCCGCTGCGCCGATCGCCTGCAACTCGGTGCCGTCGCCGACGACGTGGTCGGCACCGAGCTGCTCGGACAGCTCGACTTTGTTCTTGGAGTGGGTGACCGCGAACGTCTCGAAGCCGCACGCCTTGGACAACTGGAGCGCGAGGTGGCCGAGGCCGCCGATGCCCACGACGGCGATCCGCTCGTGCGGCTGCGGCTCGGCTGCGCGCAGGCCACTCCAGGTCGTGTAGCCGGCACACAACAGCGGAGCGGCGTTCTCGAAGGACAGGCCGTCGGGGATCAGCACGGTGCCGGTCGCGGTGACGGCCATGTACTCCGGTGTCCACCCTCGGTGGTGAAGCCAATCAACCGGGCCGGGCCGGCATAGTTGATCGCGGTCTGCCCGGACAGCGGCCGGTTCTGCCAGCAGTAGGTACTGAGGGGCGCGGTCACCGGCGTCACCCGCGTCGGCCAGGCCCTGGGAGGCCGCCCGGCGCGGCGCCCGCCTGGTCATCGCCTCTCCCGAACCCGCGGACGAGACGGTCGAGCGGATCGTGGCCGGGGGGCGAAGCAATGTGGGTCGAGGTCGACATCGCGGACTACGACATGGTCGCCGCATCGGTCCCCCACATCGTCGAGGCGTACGGCGGGGTCGACGTCCTCGTCAACAACGCCGCCGGCTCGACGGCGCCCGGCAGGTTCCAGGACACCGACCCGGCGACGTGCGACGGCAGTTCGAGATCAACGTCAGCAAGTACACCTCACTGGCCTTCACCAAAGTCGTACGGCAGGCCGCCGGCTCGAAGCGGTACCGCGCGGCCACCGGGAAGCCGATCGCCTTCCGGCCGCAGAGCGCGCAGCCCTACGACGACCGAGCACCGGCTGAACAAGCGGCGGTGCAAGGCGGTGCGGCGGGCGAAGGACATCAATCACGAAATCGCGAAGCAGGTGGTGGCCGAGGCTGGGGGCACCTCCCGGCCGAAGGCGGGGGCGGCGCCGCGCGGTACGGCTGCCCTCGGTCGTCCGGGTGCTCCCGGCGCCGAGCGCATCGCGGCCGAGCTGCAGAGCAGGCTCCTGGGTGCGCTGGGGGGAGAGGGCGGGCCCGGCACGGGCGTGTGACCAGGCGCCGCCCTCAGGCTTGCGTCATCGCATCAGAACACCAGCACCGGCTTGATCGCGCGGCCGCTGCTGGCGGCCTCGGCCGCCTCGTTGATCTGCTCGAACGGGAACCTCGCCACCAGCTTGTCCACCGGGAACTGGCCGCGGGCGTGGAGCTCGATCAGGCGGGGCACCATGTCGTCGGGGACGGCGAGCCCGCCCGGGAAGCCGGAGATGCTGATGCCGCTCAGGGCCATCTGCTGGAGAGACACCGAGAACTTCGCGCCCGACGGATCGATCCCCAGCAGGGCCACCGAGCCGCCCTTGGTGACGCTCTGGATGGCGGACTCGGCGACATCGATGCGTCCGGAGGCCTCGACGGCGTAGTCGACGCCGTCCGGAACGATCTGACGGACAGCAGCCGCCAGGTCGTCCGTCTCGCGTGAATTGATCACGTGGGTGGCGCCGATCTCCTGGGCGAGTGCGAGACGCTCGGCGGACACGTCGACGGCGATGATCGTGGTGCAGCCGAGGATCCGTGCCATCATCACGGCCGCCATGCCGACGGCGCCGGTGCCGGTGGTCAGCAGCGAGCTGCCCGGGGAGGGCTTGAGACCGTTGAGGACGGCGCCGGCGCCGGTCTGGACACCACAGGCGAGCGCGGGCGCGAGGGTGAGATCGAAGGCGGGATCGAGCTTCGTGGCCTGCTGCTCGTTGGCGATGCAGTGGGTGGCGAAGCTGGACTGGCCGAAGAACTGGCCGTAGACGACCTCGCCGTTCCTGGACAGTCCGGTCGTACCGTCGGCGCGACCGCCGGAGTGGTTGAGGAGGCTGTTGCTGGGGCAGAGCTTCGGCTTGCCGCTGACGCATACGCGGCACTTGCCGCAGGCCAGGTAGTTCAGCAGCACGTGGTCGCCGACCTGGAGCTTGGTGACGGCAGACCCGACGGCCGCCACGACGCCCGCCCCTTCGTGCCCGAAGACGATCGGCCGCGGGAACGGCACTCCACGGCCGTGCAGGTCGGATCCGCAGATGCCCGTCGCCACCGTCTTGACGACAATCTCGTTGGCACGGGGTTCCTCCAGCTCGAGCTCCTCGAGCACGAACTTCCCCTTGGGGTCGACCTCCATCGAGAGGGCGGCGGTGATCAGCATCTTGGTTCTCCTTGTCCGGCATCATTGCCGTCGAGCCTTGAAGCGAAAGGCCAATGTATTAACTAACTATATGGTTGACTACTTTTGTGAGCCAAGTCACTCAGGAGACCCGTCGGCTTCAGGCGAGCCGCGCGCTTGGCAGAGGCTCATCGGCGACCAGGGCCGTCAGGGCACGCACGAAGAGTGGATCGAAGACCGGCGCTGCGCCACGGAGCTGGTGGACCTCGAGACGCAGAACCAGGGCATGCCGCCGGCCGGCCCGCGCGAGACCAGGGCCTCGACCCCGTCGTCCCGCCACAACTGGTGCCACTGGCATACCGACTGCCGGCTCATGTGGAGACGCTGGGCGACCTCCAGGTGGCGGCTTGATCTTCTACTCGAACAGGTCGGCTGCCTGCAGCCGTACAGCCCCCCGACGCTGCCGCCCCACAGCAGTCAGCACGCCCCCATCCGCATATCTCACACAGCACGGAATACAGCCCGCACCCCAGGCCCATCAGGCCACATCGGCAAAGATCACCCTGACGAGCCGAAGTCGGTAAGGGTTCCGGTGTTGGTGTCGTCCGTGATCAGCGGATGCGGTGCAGAAGGCCGGTACGTGGTTCTCCCGCACCAC
>NZ_JBEYYC010000074.1:0-7518 GCF_040645355.1 Streptomyces sp. NPDC046805
GGTCCGCGCGGCGACCGCCTTCTCGAAGACCGAACGGCCGGTATCCGCCGTGGTAGCCGACCTCAACCCCGTGTTGCGGGGCTGAGCCGCGTACTTCCGCAATGGGAACTCCGGGCGGAAGTTCAACGCGGTCGACGGCCACGTCCACGAGCGGCTGGCGATCTTCGCCAGCCGGAAACACGGCCTGCGGGGCCGCAACTGGACCACCCGCTACACCTACGGGTGGATCAGTCGGCTCGGGGTCTACCGCCTGAGCGGGAACGTGCACTGGGCGACGGCGCATGCCAGCCGGTGAACGATGTCGGAAAGCCGGATGAGGGAGAACCTCATGTCCGGATTGAAGCGGCGGGGACTGGAAACGGAGCAGCAGCCACCGCGCCAGTCCCCGACCCTACTGAGTCCAGGTCTGGTTGTTCGAGGTTCAGTTGACTTTGAAAAGCGCTCCGCGATTTTCCAGTTGGTCGGAAATCCCCGCGAGGCGGAGGCAGTGCCACATCATGGCTTGGTTGCTGGTGATGACTGGCTTGCCGAGGGCGCTCTCGAGTGTGTCGATGATGTCGAGTGTTCGCAGGGCGCTGCAGCTGATGAAGAGCGCCTCGGCGTCCGAGCGGTCAACTTCTTTCGCGAAGTCGATGAGGTGGCTGGGGGCGACGCGGGCCATGTCGGCGTCGTTTTCGAGGCGGAGTCCTTGGATATTGGTCACGGTGAAGCCGTGGTCTTGCAGGTAGCGGTGTTCGATGGCGTTGACTTCGTCCAGATACGGGGTGGCGACGGCGATGCGCTGGGCGTTGATCGTCGCCAGGGCCTGCATGACGGAAGTGATGAGTGAGGTGGGTTGTGCGCCGGGTGCGCCCCGGTTGAGTTCGGCGAACACCCGCTCTTCTCCGATGACGACGCTGCCGGACGTGCATGCGTAGCAGATGGTGTCGAGGTCGAGGTCCGGCAGGATCTGGGCGGCGGCGTCCCCGATGCCCGTGGCCATGGCGCTGAGGGTGTCGACGCTGATGCGATTGGCCATCGGTGCGCGCGCGAAGTGGACGCCCACACCAGGCGGGGCAAGCTGGAACAGGTCGCCTTCGACGGTTTGTTCCATGGCGAGGAGGACGAATCCGAGCCGGGCGCGGTGATGGCGTCCTTCGTCGAAGATGATCTCGTTGGTGCTCATGGTTTCCGGGTCACCGTGACTTGTTCTCGGGGGATGTTTCCGGGGAGAGCAGGAGTGCACCAAGGCACAGGGCTGCGATGGCCATCACGATGAAGGCGGGGGAAGTGGCGACGCCGGTGCGGTCGATGAGCCAACTGGCGAGGAGGGGGGTGGTGCCGCCGAAGAGAGCGACGCCGAAGTTGAAGGGGATCGCGAATCCGCTGAATCGCACCTTGGCCGGGAATGATTCGATGAAGAAGGTGGCGAAGGTGGAGTCATTGAGCGCGAACATGGTGGTCATCAGGATCTGGACGATCAGCGCGGTGACGAACCCGTTCTGCCCGAGCAGCAGGAATGCCGGGTAGCTCAGTGTCAGGAACAGGATGCTGTTGGCGATGAGGACCGGTTTGCGCCCGACCTTGTCGGCCAGGCTGGCGCACAGGTACAGCGCGGGCAGGTAGAGGACGAGACCGATGGTGACGATGAGACTGGAGTAGAAGGAACTCAGATGTACTTCCTGCTCGATGTAGCTGGCCATGTAGGACAGCACCAGGTAGTAGGCGCCAGCGTTGACACCCATGACGCACACCAGTCGCAGCATGGTTTTCCAGTGTTCCCTCAGCCCTGCCAGCACCGGCGCTTCGCTCCGCGCGTCATCGCCTTGCAGTTCCAGGAAGTCCGGCGTTTCGTCAATCTTGCGGCGGATGTACCAGCCGATCAGAGTCAGCGGCACTCCGAGAAGGAACGGGATGCGCCATCCCCATGACTGCACGGCCTCAGTGCCCAGCATGGAGTACAGGCCGGTGGTCAGCAACGATGCGATCAACAGCCCAGCGGCGTTGCCGATGGGAATGAAGCTGACGTAGCGAGCGCGGCGAGCAGGCGGTGCGTGTTCCCCGAGGAGGACCGCGGCACCGGAGTATTCGCCTGCGGCGCAGAAGCTCTGACACATCCGGGCGAGCAGCAGCAGGATCGGCGCCCAGATGCCGATGACGGAGTAGCCGGGCAGGAGGCCGACGACCGCCGTCGACACCCCCATCGCGAGGATCGTCATGCTGAGTGTGCGGGTCCGGCCGATGCGGTCGCCGAAATGCCCCCAGAACAGCCCTCCCAGGGGGCGCATGATGAACGACAGCGCGAAGATCGCCCACGTCTGGATCGTCGCGAGGGCGGGATCGCCCCCGGGGAAGAAGACGACCGCGAGTGTGGCGGCCAGGTACCCGTAGGAGCCGTAGTCGAAATACTCGATGACCGTGCCGATGCACGCGCCAGCGACCGTGCGCCGCATCGGCGGTGTCTCCTGTCGGGTCTGATCGTCTTCGAGTGCGGTGTCGCTCATCGAACAATCCCTTCGGACGAGTGGTGCGCGAGGCACGCGCCCAGACGCGGGTCCTGCTTGCGGGTGGCAGCGCACGGCGGGCGGCCTTCCACGGACCGGTGCCTTGTCGTAAGGGCTTCCGCCTGGTGGAGGGGGAACGGTCTCCCTCCACCACTTGGCCGACCAGCCGTGTGCCACGTCACGCTAGATTGTGGAACAATCCGAGTCAACCATGTGAACGAAACCTCGAGGAAGACGCACGCTCGGCCTCTCGGAGGGATCTGTCGGCAGTCGACATGCTTGTTTTGTGGAACAATCCGTCTTAGGTTGTGGGTATGGCAGGGACCAACAACGAAGTCGACTCACCGTCAGCGGCCGTACCAGCGGGCGCCCGGGTAGCTGAGGAGCTCCGCGAGCGGATCATGGAGGGGCATCTTCCGCCCGGTACTCAGTTGCGCGACACCGCGTTGTCCTCCGAGTTCGCGGTGGCCCGCCATACCCTGCGGGGCGCACTGCGGCAGCTGGAACAGGAAGGCCTGGTCGTGTATCCGATGCACAAGGGCGCCGTGGTCAAGACGCTGTCCGAGGAGGATGTGCACGAGATCTACCGCGTCCGGCGGGCCCTGGAACTGGGAGCTGTTGAGAACAGCTCGATGGCAAGCGCAGCTGCCCTCGAGCGGATGGAAGCCGCCGTGTACGCGGCCGAAGACGCGGTCGTGCAGAAGGCCTGGAATGAGGTCGGAACGGCGAGCCTGCGTTTCCATCAAGCACTGGTGAGCCTGTTCGGCAGCCACAGCATCGACGAGTTCTTCCGCCGCATCCTCGCGCAACTGCGATTGGCCTTCGCTGTGATGGAGGACGAAGCACGCTGGCAGACGCCGTGGATCCCGCGTGACCGGGAGATCTGCGACCTGATCCGGGGCGGGCGCAGGGACGCGGCAGTTGCCTTGACCCGGCAGTATCTCGACGATTCCGAGCGCGGTGTGCTGGACACGGTCCGGGCGAACGAGATGGGCCGGCGCCGACCGACTCGTCGGCGCCGGAGCGTCACAGCCCAAGAGAGGTAGTGAATGGGGGCAGTCACGGCCGTCCGACCGGCGGTCCGCTGCTCCCCCACAGCCGATCAGACGGGCCCGCCGCTGTGATGCGGACGCCGCCCGGTGCCAGTCGCCGGCATAGCCCCGCCGCACCATCCACACGGCGAGTCTGACCAACCCATGGCCCGTGCCCGGCGTGCCTTCCTGTGTTTTCCCGTGACAAGGAGAGAAATCCATGGCTACCACCGCTGCCGCTTATCAGGCTTCCAAGGGCGGCCCCCTTGACGTCGACCATTCCTTCTACGACCGCGTCTCGGGCACGCCCGAAGGCCGCAAACTGGTCGACAGTTTCACCATCCCGATCCGCTCGGGACGCGCGTGGGAGGTGCCCGCCGGCCACCTTTGCCGACTGGTCACCGTGGACGGGCCGCAGGTCGGCGACTTCAACGTGTGGAACCTGAACGATCCGCGCGAGCGGTTGTGGGCCGCCCGCACCCGGCAGTTGCAGCGCGCTCACGTCAGTACCTACGACCGGCTCTGGTCCAACCTCCCCTTCCTGCGCCCCTTGCTGACCGTCACCGCGGACACGCTCGCCGACTACGGCTGCGACGCCGAGGGCGCCAGGGTGCACGACCTCCTCGGCACCCGCTGCGATCCGTACGTCAACCGCATGCTCACCGGCGAGGACTTCGACTTCCACTGTCACTCGAACCTGGTGCGGGCCGTCCTTCCATACGGCCTGACAGAGTTCGATGTGCACGACGTGCTCAACGTTTTCCAGTGCACCGGGCTGAACGAGCACGACCAGTACTTCATGAAGGACTGCCCGGCGCGCCCCGGCGACCACTTCGAGTTCTTCGCCGAACTCGACCTGCTGTGCGCGCTGTCCACCTGCCCGGGCGGCGACCTGTCCGTCCCCATGTGGGGCCCCGACGCGCACGACCCTGTCGAGGTCTGCCACCCCATCGGTGTGGAGGTCTACCGCGTGGACCCCGAACTGCTGGCCGGCTGGTCCTCCCCGCACCGCGCCGAGTACCGCAACCTGCACGGCATGACTCTCCCGTCCTGGCAGAACTGACGTTCCAGACCGGAAGGGAGGCAGCCATGACACGTCCTGTCATCGACCTCAACAGCGACATCGGCGAGGGCTTCGGCCCGTGGCCGATGGGCGACGACGATGCCCTGCTGTCCATCGTCACCAGTGCCAACGTGGCCTGCGGATACCACGCGGGCGATCCCACCGTGATGCGGAAGGTGTGCGCGCTCGCCGCCGAGCGCGGCATAACGATCGGAGCTCAGGTCGGCTACCGGGATCTGCCCGGCTTCGGCCGCCGCTTCATCGACGCCGACCCGCGGGAGCTCGTCAACGATGCCGTGTACCAGATAGCCGCCCTGGACGGCTTCGCCCGCCTGGCGGGTACCTCGGTCGCCTATGTCAAGCCGCACGGCGCGCTGTACAACGCCGTCGTCCACCACGAGGCCCAGGCGAGGGCGCTCGCCGACGCCGTCTCCCGCTACGACTCCACTCTTGCTGTCCTCGGCCTGCCCGGCAGCGCCTGGCTGGCCGTCGCCACCGATTTCGGCCTCACCACGGTGCATGAGGCCTTCGCCGACCGCGCCTACACCCCCGAAGGCACCCTGGTCTCGCGCCGTGAACCCGGCGCCGTCCTGCACGATCCCGACGTGATCGTGCAACGCTGCCTGCGGATGGTCACCGAAGGCGTCGTCGAGGCCATCGACGGCAGTCAGCTTCCGCTCGCCGTGGATTCGTTGTGTGTGCACGGCGACACACCAGGGGCCGTACGGATCGCCCGTCGGCTGCGCGAGGAACTCCGTGACGAGGGGCTGACCGTTCGGTCTTTCGCTGCCCCCGCCGCCACAAGGGAGGAGCCAGTCGGATGACGAGCCCGCTACGCGGCGTGCGCAGAGTCGGCAGCACCGCGGTGCTGGCCGAGGTCAAGGACCTGCCGGACGTTCTCGCCCTGCATGCCGCGTTGGAGCGCGACCGTCCTCACGGCGTGCTCGAACTCGTTCCTGCGGCACGCACGCTCATGGTGACCTACGACCCGAGAGCCGTCGGCCATGATGCGATGGCCCAGGCGGTGACCCACTGCGCGGCCTCCCTGGGGCAGGGCACAGAAGCTGCCGACGACGGGGGCCGGTCCGATGACGTGCTGGTGATTCCCGTCCGTTACAACGGGCCGGACCTGGACCACGCCGCCGAGCTGACCGGGCTCAGCGTGACCGAGGTGATCCGGCGCCACATCACCGCGCACTACACCGTGGCCTTCACCGGCTTCGCCCCCGGGTTCGGTTACTTGGCGGGCACTGATCCGGCGCTGGCGCTGCCCCGGCGGGCCGAGCCCCGTACCGCCGTTCCCAGCGGCGCCGTCGCGGTCGCCGGGGGATTCACCGGTGTGTATCCGCGCTCCTCACCCGGCGGCTGGCAACTGCTCGGCACCACGGCGCTCAAGCTGTGGGACCCAGACCGTGATCGGCCAGCGCTGCTCACCCCCGGTCGGCAGGTACGGTTCGTCGCCGAGGAGCCACGGTGACAGCAGTCGCACGCGACTGCCGCATGGAGATCCTGGCGCCGGGACCGCTGGCCACCGTGCAGGACTTCGGCCGGCCCGGCTGGTCACGCCTGGGTCTGTCCTCCTCCGGGGCCGCCGACTTCCGCTCCCTGGCCTTGGCCAACCGCCTCGTCGGCAACACCGAGGACGCTGCCGGCATCGAGGCGACCTGGGGCGGGCTGCGGATCAGGGCGCACTGCCGACGCGTCGACGGCAGGACTTCCATCGTCTACGTCTCACTCACCGGAGCCCCCTGCCCGATCGATGTGAACGGCCGTCCTGCCGCCTGGTGCGGCCCGATAGCGCTGCGAGACGGCGACGTGCTCACGCTCGGCGCGCCCACGTCGGGACTGCGCACCTACCTGGCGGTACGCGGCGGTCTCGCTGTACCACCGGTCCTCGGGTCCAGATCGACCGACCTGCTCTCCGGCACCGGCCCGGCCCCGCTGGCAGCCGGGGACCGGCTAGCCGTGGGACAGCCCGTCGCCCCCATGCCTGGAGTGGACCTGGCCCCATGTACCGCGCCGCCTGAGCAGTTCCTGCTGCGGGTGTGGCCGGGCCCGCGCAGCGACTGGTTCACCCAAGCGTCCTTGCGTGAGCTGCTCACTGCCTCCTGGCAGGCGACCAGCCGCAGCAACCGTGTAGGGCTGCGGCTCTCCGGTCCGCCACTGACCCGCTGCCGCGAGGAGGAACTGCCCGCCGAGGGCATGGTCTCCGGCGCTCTTCAAGTCCCACCCAGCGGCCAGCCGGTGCTCTTCCTCACCGACCACCCGGTCACCGGCGGTTACCCCGTTGTCGCAGTGGTCCACGGCGACGACCTGCCCCTGGCCGGACAGATTCCGCCCGGCGCAAGCATCCGCTTCCGGCTCCACCAAGCAACTGCCTGGGAAAGCTGACCTCAGCACCTGCCAACAGCCCTTCTGCACCCCCTCATGCAGCCAAAAGAACGCCTTCTCAGCCGGTCATCCATCGTGGACCCTGGGGAGGGCGCCGTGCTCGGGCCATGCGGACTGAGGCCCGAAGGGCCGACGAAGGCGACAGACGGGCGGCTTGCCCTTAGCTTGACTCTGTCGGGGATCTTGGATGGTCGGGCTCAGGTTCCGAGGTTTCGCCAGGACTTTGACCGGGGGATCTCGTTCTGGTCGAGGAAGGTCTGGAAGGCGGGTCGGGAGCAATGCTCAGGACTTGTGGATCGGTTCTCGGAGGGACGCGGAGGGCGTACCTTCCCGACTGATCCTGTGATGGTCACCGAGTAGGCCCGCGTTGGCGCGCGGGTCGGGAGGGCACGCCCGTGCTGAGCGTAGTCACTGACGACGGTTCCACCCAGTCCGGCTCCTTGATCGACGAGATTGTGCGCGAGGGCGCCCGACGCATGCTGGCCGCAGCACTGGAAGCGGAAGTCAACCAGTACATAGCCGAGTTGGCGACTGAGACCGACGAGCAGGG
>NZ_JBEYYC010000075.1:0-6757 GCF_040645355.1 Streptomyces sp. NPDC046805
AAACCGACCCACCCGACTGGGCACACCGCTGGCCGGCGGAACTGCTCTGGGTAACCCACAAACCGTAAGTTCCGCCGCGCCGAGACGTGAAGGCATCCCCTCGCCGGACAGGCCCTAGAAGGCTGATGAAGATCTTGTTGAGGGGCTGTCCGGCCGGAGGCTGGACAGCCCCTTTGGCTATGCGGTGGCCGTGGTGAGTTGCCAGGTGTCGTTGGTTCGGGTGAGCCCGAGGTTGATCAGTCGGCGGAGGTTGAGGGCGGCGGCTCGGGTGTGGAGCCAGGCGTCGTTGGCGATGGTTCCGCGGTAGCGCAGGCGGCGGTTGCCGTGCTGGACGAGCCAGGCGACCGCGCGTTCGACCGGTGGTCTCCAGCGGCGGTAGTCGGCCTGCCATTCCGGGTCGTTGGCAGCCTGGTCGCGGGCAGCTGTTTGCAGGTCGTGGTGCGGGCGAATGGTCAGGATGCGGCCGGCCTTGGCCTTGGTGCACCGTTCGCGCAGGGGGCATCCGGTGCACAGATTCCCGAAGGATGCTTTGCGCTGGTGGTGCTGTCCGCTCGGGTCGGAGAGGGGAACGGTGTGCCCTTGAGGGCAGGTCACCAGGGCGGCGAGGGTGTCGATGGCGAAGTCGTCGAGGGTGAAGCCGCCGGGGACGGCGGGCCGTAGCGGGGCGGGTTTGAAAAACAGCCGATGCCCGGCTTCTTCGAGGGTGTGGCGGGCGTCGCCGGTGGAGTAGGCGGTGTCGCCGAAGGCGTCCACCAGCATTTCCTCGTCGGCCAGGAGGTCGAGGCCGACAGCGGCCTCATGGTGCTCGCTTCCGGCGCCGGGCCGCAGGGAAACCGCGGTATATAACCCGGTCTCCGGCTCGACGGCCAAGTGGGCCTTGTATCCGTCCTGCTGGTGGCTGCGGGTCTTGTGGACGTGCCGGGTTTCGGGGTCCACGGTGGAGACCATCCGGTTGGGGGCAGTGCCCCGGGTGATGCGCCAGCGTCCGTCACGGCCGTCGGAGTCCTCGGCGGGCTCGACGTCCTGGCCGGCGACCAGGGCCAGGATGCCTACCGCGTTCGCGGCTTTCTCGCCGAGTTGCTGTTCGGGCAGGTGGCCCAGCAACCGCAGCGCGTCACCGACCAGCGCGTCGACCAGCTCGGCGCGGGCCTGCTCGTCGTTCCAGGCAATCTTCGGCTTGCCCGGGTCGGTGTAGTCGTGGGCGGTGCACTGCACCGCTGCCACCTCGGCGGCTTTGGGGACCTCGCGGATCACCGCGCGGACGGCGGCGATGATCTGGGTGACGGTGTCCTGGGTGGCGACCGCGTCGTCCAGCACGGTGGAGTCCAGCGCCCGGCGATGCCTGCCTTTGAGGACACCGGTGGCCTTCACCACCTCATGCACGGCCTCGAACACCCGGTTCGGGCGGGTGGAACGGGCCAGTCGGCGGCGGAAGTAGGCCAGCAGCGACGGATCGAACGCCATGTCGTGAAGGCCAAGACCGCACGCGGCCTTCCATCGCAGGTCGCACCGCAGTTCCTGGACCGTCTCGAAGTCCGACAGCCCGTGCAGGGCCTGCAAGGTGATCGCGGCGGCCAGGATCTGCGGCGGCATGCTCGGCCGCCCGTTCGCGGACGGATACATGTCAACGAACATCGCCGCCGGGAACAGTTCGGCACGATGCTCGGCCAAGAACGCGAACACACTGCCTGCCGGGATCAGATCCCGACAGGTCTCCCACACGTCCGGCCCGACGGTCTCGCCGACCCACTCGCCCATCGCCACACGACGAGTCTGGCCCTGCCGCTCACGCGGCAGGGCCAGAACCCCAAGATCTTCATGAGCCTTCTAGCGGGCAGTCATCCGATGTCCACGACGCTCCGAAGCTCCCGCGCCACAACGGCGCCCACTGCGACGGGGGGTCAGGTCAGGGGCAGCTGCATGATCGTCAGGTCGAGCCATCGGCCGAATTTCGTGCCTACTTCTGGCACTGTGCCGACATAGCGGAACCCATGCCGTTCGTGTAGCCGGATCGACGAGGTGTTCTCCGCTTCGATGTCGGCGATGACGACGTGGTGACCGGCATCACGTGCCGCGGCGATGAGCGCGGCGAGCAGTGCGGAGCCGACGCCGAGTCCATGCTGGCCTTCGCGGACATAGACCGAGTCCTCCACCGTGTGGCGGTATCCGTCCAGTTGCCGCCACGGGCCGTAAACCGCGAACCCGGCGACCTCGCCGTCCACCTCGGCGACGAACGCCGAGCCGCGCCCCAGGTGGGACGCCAGCCAGACCGCCCCTTCTGCGGGGGCCTGCGGGCTCTGCGTCCACAGGGCCGTCGAGTGCTCGATCGCATGGTTGCGGATCGCGCGGATGGCCTCGGCGTCGCCGTGGCGGGCCGGGCGGACCGTCACGGCGACGCACCCTCTCTCGTATATTGGTGTCATGTCTAATATAGTAGACCCCTTGGTGGGGCAGATCGCTGCGCGTGTCCGCACCGAACGCGAACGCCGGCGGTGGACCCTGGCCCAGCTCGCGGAGGCCTCCGGTGTCTCCCAGGCGATGATCAGCCGGATCGAGCGCGGAGAGAGCAGCCCCACCGCCGTCGTCCTCGGGAAGCTGTCCGCCGCCTTTCGGCTCAGCGTCGCCTCCTTGCTGGCTCTCGCCGAGGGAACACGGGACGACACGGCCACAGTCGCCGGAGTGCGCCGCCGCGACGGCGCGTCCGAATGGCGTGACCCTGCCACCGGCTACCGGCGCCGCCAGATCACCAGCCCGCAATTCCCAGCGGAGATCGCCGAGATCCACTTGCCCGCGGGCGCACGCGTTCCGTATCCGGCCGCCGCGTTCGCCTTCGTACGGCAGGTCGTCTGGGTCCTCGACGGTCACCTGACCTTCCACGACGGCGATGTGGTCCACGAACTCGACGCGGGGGGCACTTTCGAGCTTGGCGAGCCCGTCGAGCGCGTCTTCGCCAACACCACAGACACCACGTGCCGCTACGCCGTCATCCTTACCCGGGGCATCCAGCCGTGACGCGCCCGCTGCCCCCGGGCGGCACGTGCCTCCTGGCCGCCATAGCCGGAACGGCGATCGCGAACAACTACGCCATCCAGCCCGCGCTCACCACGGTTGCCGCCGACCTGCGTGTCCCCCTTTCCGTGATCGGCCTGGTCCCGACCGCCGCGCTCGCGGGGTGCATGACCGGTTTCGCACTCCTGCTCCCGCTCGCCGACCACATCGCCCCGCACCGCCTGGTCACCGCACAGCTCACCGCTTTGGCCGCCGCCCTCGCCCTTGCCGCAGCGGCACCCGGTCCCATCTCGCTTCTGGCCGCCTACGTGCTCATCGGCTCTGCCGCCAGCGTTGCTGCACAGGCCAGCAACATCGCCGGCCGCCACGCCCCGCTCGGTCGGCGCGGAGCGGGCGTCGCCACGGTGGCCGCCGGCATGTCGGCCGGCATCCTGCTCAGCCGCCTGGTGGGAGGGAGCCTCACCGAGGTTCTCGGGTGGCAGAGGATGCTCGTCGTCTTCGCCGCGCTCGCCCTGCTCGGCGCGATCGCCGCCCACTTGCTCCTGCCACGGCAACGGCCGCGCTCCGAACACAGCTACCGCACCACCCTCGCCTCGCTTCCCCCTCTCCTGCGTCACCACCCCCAACTGCGCCTGGCCGTGGTCATAGGTGGGCTGTGGTACTTCGCCTTCAACGTCGTCTGGGTCGCCCTGACTCTCACATTGGCCAAGCCGCCCCACGCCCTGGGGCCAGCAGCCATCGGCCTGTACAGCCTGGCCGGACTCCTTGGCTTCATCGCGCTCCCCTTCACCGGGCGCCTCACCGACCGGTACGCCCCCCGAGCCGTGATAGCCGTCGCCACGCTGACCGCCGCCGCCGGAACCGCCTTGCTGGTCACTGGGCTCAAAACCCCGCCGGCGGCAGCAGGCGGCCTCGCCCTCTTGGACGGAGGCTGCTTCGCCGCCCAGGCCGCCAACCAGAGCCGCGTCATTGCCCTCGACCCGCAACGCTCCGGCAGCCTCAGCAGCATCTATCTCGTGCTGTATTTCACGATGGGCGCTATCGGCACGGCCCTCGCCGCACCCCTGCTCGACACCGTCGGCTGGCAGGGCACCACAATCACGGCCCTCGCCGCGCTCCTCCTTGCCGCGCTCCTCGGACTCATCGGCGCCGGCAACCCGCCACGATCCGGCGGGGCCAAGGCTGCCGTCTTGTCCCGCGTTCGCGGAAATGAGTAGTGCCCAGGCTCGGCCTGGCGGAGCAGGAAGGTGCCCGGTCGATGCTCTGGTTCGCGCTCGGGCCCACCGGGCAGTCTGCGCCGCGTGTCCGACCAAGCCGCCATCGATCATTGCCGATTCTCTGCCCTGGACGAGCAGCAGTTGGCATCAGGGAGCGGTCGCTGCCGCCGGATCAGCCAGGACGGCAGACGCTTGGTGTCCAACTTCACGGGTTCGCCCTCAGACTGCCTTTTTCAAGCAGGGGGTTGTCTACGCGTGGGGTCTGGGTGCTGTTGAGCGCGGTCTCGTTCTCCGGTTCTCCGGTTTCTTGGCTTCCGGACGGTTGTTGGTGGTCCGGTGGCGGGTGCGGGGTGGGGGACGCGGGGGTGATTGTGTTCGGGCTGTTGGTGGGCGGGGAGGTCGTCTCTTCTGTGGTGGGGTGGCCGGGGGTTGTTGTTGGTTGGTCGAATGTGGGGGGAACGTAGGTTGACTTGTGGGTTTTGCATGGTGGGTTGGTGACGTGTGTGACTGTCCGTCTCCGGGGGTGGGGTGGAACTGTCGTCGGTGCTGCCTCGGGGGGAGGGATGATGGACAAGCGGTACGAGGTTTTCTGTCTGGTCGACGGTGTCTTCTATGAGACGCCGGACCGCTTGGACCGTGTGTCCGCTGTGGGAGGAATGGCTCCTGGGTCACACCGATCCGCCGCCCGACGGGACACGGCTGGGCTTCTACGACGGCCTCGCCGGAGTGGCGTATCTCCTGGACCGGCTCGGACACACCGGCCGCGCCCTCGACCTCATGGGCCGCGTCCTCGACGAGAATTGGCAGATCCTCGGCCCCGACCTGAACGGCGGACTCGCGAGCCTCGGACTCGCCCTCGATCACCCGCCCGTACGACGGGGGAGTCGGGGCTGCGCGACCAGGCGCTGACGGCAGCGCGCCTCCTCGCCCAGAAGGACCCTGCAGCGGGCAAGCGCGCGGGGCTGCTCCGGGGCGCGACCGGTCCGGCCCTGTTCTTCCTGCGGTTGTGCGAGTCCACCGGCGAGCCCGCGCTTCTCGACCATGCGGCGTCCGCGCTCCGCGCCGACCTGGCGCGGTGCGTGAGGGACGACACCGGCGCCCTCGCGGTGGACGAGGGTTTTCGTACCATGCCGTATCTCGGCACCGGCAGTGTCGGTATCGGCACGGTCATCAAGGACTACCTCGTCCACCGCCCGGGCGACGAGGAGTTCGCGCGGGCCCGGGGCGACATCGCGCCGATGGCCCGGTCGCGGTACTACGCGGAGCCCGGCCTCTTCGAGGGGCGCGCGGCATGATCCTGCACCTCGCGCGTGCGGGGACGCCGCGCGGCGACGTGGAGGCGCAGATCGCCGCGCTCGGCTGGTACGCCGTGCCGTACGAGGGCGAGATCGCCTTCCCCGGTGACCAGATGATGCGGCTGTCCATGGATCTTGCCACCGGCACCGCCGGCTGTCTGCTCGCCCTCGGCGCGGCTGACGCCGGGCATCCGGCCTCGCTGCCCTTCCTGCCGCCGCTTCCGGCCTTCCGCCCTCGGGCGTCCGGCGGCGGCCCACGGACCGGCCCGACCAGGGTCGTGACAGAAAATCAACCCGTCCCCACGGAATGATGGAAAGGATGATCGACATGGCACTTCTCGACCTCCAGACCCTCGACGTCCCTGAAGACGACGACCTGGGTAACCACAGTGCCGCCAGCAAGGGGTGTGGCGCCAGCGCGCTCAGCCTGCTCCTGTGCGTGTGAGCCGGCTCACCCAGTGACACCGGGGTATTTGCCCCGCCGGCCCCGGACGGCTCCGTTCGCCGTCCGGGGCCGGTGTCGTGTGGGGCTGGCCGGTGAAGTGGATCAGGAAGACTCCCTCATGCCTGAAGCCCCAACCGTGGCACGGCAGTTTCTGCGGGGCACGGTGCGCCGTGGCGCCGCGCCTGCCGTGGTCGTCCTGGTGGTCAGTGTTCTGCTGGCTGCCACCGAGTTGGCGCTGCCTGCTGTGTTCGGGCGGACGCTGGACCTGCTGCTGTCGGGGCGGCGGGGGGAGGCTGGGGATATGGCTGGTGCTGTGTGCCGCCCTCACGGTGGCCACCGTGGTGCTGGGAGCGCTCGACGACGTCGTGAGGGCCGTCGGCGCTGCCCGCGCCACGGCCCGTATCCGCAGCAGAGTGTTGGGGCATCTGCTGGATTGCGGGCCGCGGGCCGGTGAACGGTTCGCGCACGGCGATCTCGTGGCGCGGCTGGTCGGCAACGCTGCTCAGACCGGAACGGTGCCGGTGGCGCTCACTGCCCCTGTTCGCAGCCGTTCTCATGCCGGTCGGTGGGCTGGTCGCCCTGGCTCTCACCGATGTGTGGATCGCGCTCGTCGTGCTCGCCGGGATGCCTCTGCTCGCTGTACGCGAGCGGCCCGGCGGCGCCCTGGTCGTCGTCGCGCACCGCATCAGCTCGGCGCGCCGTGCCGACCGCGTCCTGGTGATGGACGGCACGCACACCGACTGCGGCACGCATGAGGAGCTGCTCGTGCGCTCGCCGCTCTACCGTGATCT
>NZ_JBEYYC010000076.1:0-6708 GCF_040645355.1 Streptomyces sp. NPDC046805
GCCCGCCCCGGGGTTGCTCCTCCCCGGGGGGGCGCCCTGGGCGGGGGGCGGCGGGGGGGGGCGGGGGGCCCCGCCCGCCGCGGGGGGGGGGGGGGGGGGGGGGCCCCCCGGCCCCCCCCCCCCCCCCCTGCCTTCTGCTGTCCTTGAGGTCGGCCGACCGAAGGCTGCGGGTCGGCCTCACCTGCGCCATGATCGAGGTGGGCGCTGTTCGGACCAGGTGGAAGGAGCGCTTTCATGGGAACCGAGCAGTTGATCACCAGGCTGCTGCGCGAGTACGGACAGACCTACGCCGAGGAAGCGGGGATCACCCTTCGGGACAAGCCCGCCCCGCTCTACCAGCTCCTGATGATGACGGTCCTGTGCTCGGTCCGGATCAAGGCCGGCACGGCGATCGCCGCGGCCAGGGAGCTGTTCGCGGCCGGACTGGACACGGCCCCGGCGATGGCGGGGTCCAGCTGGCGGGAGCGGGTGGTGCTGCTCGGGCGCGCGCACTACGTCCGGTACGACGAGAGCACGGCGACCGCACTGGGCAGCGGTGCGGAGCTGGTCCTCGACAAGTACCACGGCGACCTTCGCAAGCTGCGCGAGCAGGCCGCGGGCGACGTGGAGCGGCTGCGCGCGCTGTTGCAGGAGGTGCCGCGGATCGGTCCGGTGGGGGCGGACATCTTCTGCCGTGAAGTGCAGGCGGTCTGGCCCGAGGTGCGCCCCTTCCTCGGCGAGCGGGCCTGCGCGACCGCCGCCGAGCTCGGTCTGCCGCACACCCCGCGGGGTCTTGCCGCACTGCTGCCGGGGGACGACCTGGCCCGGCTGGCAGCCGCTCTGGTGCGTGTCAGTCTGTCCAAGGGCGCGGTGGCGGAGATGCGGGCAGGCTGACGGGTTGACTTGGAGCGCGCTCCAGAACCTAGGGTCACGGTGACGTCTCACAGAAGCCGGAGCAGATCCGATGAGGAAACGCGTGCTGGGCCGCAGCGGGATCGAAGTGAGCGCCCTCGGGTTCGGTTGCTGGGCGATCGGCGGGGAGTGGCAGGACGTTCAGGGCAACCCGCTGGGGTGGGGGAAGGTCGACGACGAGGAGTCGGTGCGGGCGATCCGCCGCGCCATGGAGCTCGGCGTGACGTTCTTCGACACGGCCGACGTGTACGGCACCGGGCACAGCGAGCGGGTGCTGGGAAGGGCCGTCGCAGGGCGCCGCGGCGAGGTCGTCATCGCCTCGAAGTGGGGCAACACCTACGACGAGACGAGCGGCACGCTCACCGGGTCCGACGCCTCCCCGGAGTATGTGCGCACCGCACTGACCGCGTCGCTGCGCCGCCTCGGCACCGACCATCTCGACCTGTACCAGCTGCACATCGGGGACGCTGGGCTCGAATCAGCCGCGCAACTGCGGGAGGCCTGCGAGGAGTTGGTCCGCGAGGGGCTGATCCGCGCGTACGCGTGGTCCACGGACGACCCCGCCCGCGCCCGGTTCTTCGCGGGGGGCCCGCACTGCGCGGCGGTGCAGCACCAGTGCAACGTCATGGAGGATGCCCCCGAACTCCTGATGCTCTGCGAGGAGTCGGACCTCGCCAGCATCAACCGCGGCCCGCTGGCCATGGGTTTGCTGACGGGGAAGTACCAGCAGGGCCGGCGCGTCGGCCACGGCGACATCCGCTCCACGCCTCCGTCATGGATGCGCTACTTCACCGAGTCAGGGCCTGCCCCCGACTGGGTCGCCGGGATCGAGTCCGTGCGCGAGGTACTCACCAGCGGCGGCCGCACTCCGGCCCAGGGCGCCCTCGCCTGGCTGTGGGCGCGCAGCCCGCGCACCGTCCCGATCCCGGGCTTCCGCACGGTCGCCCAGGCCGAGGAGAACGCCCGCGCACTGGACCACGGGCCGCTGACCCCCGGGCAGTTGGCGGAGATCGACGCGATCCTCGCCCCGCACTGATCCTTCACCGCGCACTCAGTGACTGCAGTGTCGCCGTCACGGTCTTCCCCAGTTCCCGCGCGTCGGCCCCGGCGCGCGAGCGCAGGTTCACGCCGTACGCGAGGAGCGCCAGCAGGTCGGCCGCGGCATCCGGATCGGTGCCGGGGGCGAGCTGGTGCTCGGCCTCGGCCGTGACGAGCGCCGCACGGAGCGCCTCGCGCAGCCCTTGGTGATGCCGGTCGAGGGCGGCCCGGACGTCGGGGTCGCTGCTCTCGGCCCCGGCGTGCGCGCTGGAGACCATGCAGCCCCAACGGGCGTACGGCCCGGAGCAGCGTGCCTCGATCAGCGCGGCGAAGAAGTCGGCGACGGCGGGCAGGCCGCGTCCGTCCTCG
Organism: Streptomyces sp. NPDC046805; assembly: GCF_040645355.1. NCBI lineage: Bacteria > Bacillati > Actinomycetota > Actinomycetes > Kitasatosporales > Streptomycetaceae > Streptomyces > Streptomyces sp. NPDC046805. The sequence goes on from NZ_JBEYYC010000076.1 coordinate 2,299, forward strand.
GCCAGGCGCAGGAACGCCGGCTCCGACCGCTGCTCCAGGTAACGGCGCAGCGCGGCACGGTACAGCTCCTGCTTGCCGCCGAACGTGGCGTAGAGGCTGGACCGGTTGAGTCCCGTCGCCGTCACGACGTCCTGGATCCCGGTCGAGGCCACGCCCCGGCGCCAGAACAGCCGTACCACGGTCTCCAGGACCGCGTCCGGGTCGAAATGCTTGATGTCCGGCATGTGTCGCCTCACCCCGCCATCTTGAAATGAGGGTTCCAAGATATCCTCACTCCCGTTATCTTGAAACGGTCGTTCCGAGATGGCGCCGTGAGACGGACGTCCCGGCGGGACGACCCGACGAGACGACCGGATGCAGCCGCGATCCAGGAGGAGCCCTCACATGAGCCTCAACGCCGAACTTCGCGCCTTCTACGAAGCCCGCCAGCAGCAGATTCCCGACGACATACGCGCGATCATGCACCGGGCGGCACAGGAACTCGCCGCCTCCGGACAGGCCGAGCGCGCCCTGACCACCGGCGACACGGCCCCGCGCTTCAGCCTGTCCTCGGCGACCGGTGCGGAGGTCGCTCTGGACGGGCTGCTCGCCACCGGCCCCGTCGTGCTGACCTTCTACCGCGGTGCCTGGTGCCCGTACTGCAACATCGCGCTGCGCGCCCTCCAGCAGCACCATGCCGAGATCACCGCCCGCGGCGCGCACCTCGTCGCCGTCTCCCCGCAGATCCCCGACGAGTCCCTCTCCCTCACCGAGAAGCACGCCCTCGCCTTCGACGTCCTCAGCGACCTCGGGTCCGACACCGCCAAGCAGTACGGCCTCGCCTTCGACCTCCCTGTCGACCTGGCCGCCGTCTACGACAAGCTCGGTTTCGACCTCCAGCGCGTCAACGACGGTCACCCGCGCACGCTCCCGCTGCCCGCCACGTACGTCATCGACCGCGACGGCACGATCCGCTGGGCGTTCGTCGACAGCGACTACACCCGACGCGCCGAGCCGGCCGACATCCTCTCCGCGCTCGACACCCTCGGCTGAACCGCGCGCCCGGGGGTGGGTGTTCACGTCACGGCCGTCATGGTCGGCCACGGCCGTCACAGTGGCGTCGTCGGGGATCGGGTGCACGCAATCTTCGAAATTCCCGTACCCCGAGGGAACCTTTGGGGTGGACGGCTCCTCCATAGAGCGACGGATCGCCATCGCTGCCGCAGGAGGACCCATGCCGTACCGGCTCGACACCCCCGCCCCCACCCGCGCCGCCGGGCTCATCGCCTCAGTGCTCACCCTGGACGCCCTGTTCCACCTGTACTGGACGACGGGAGCCACCTGGCCGGCGGCCGACGACAGGAGCCTGTCCGAAGCGGTTCTCGGTACGGTCGTGCCGTTCACGCCCCCGGTTCTGTTCACGCTCGTCGCCCTGCTCCTCACCGGCGCCGCATTGGTTCTCGCCCGCGCTCGTCGCCCCCGCCACCTGCTCCTGCGCATCGGCACACTGGTCATGACCGCGGGATTCTCACTGCGTGCCCTGGCGGGGATCTACTGGCTGTTCGCCAAGGAGGCCGGCACGGCTTTCTACTGGCTCAACCTCACCCTCTACACCCCCGTGTGCGTCGTACTGGCCGTGGCCGCGCTGCGCGTGGCGCGGTGGAAGGATGCACCCCGTGCCCGATGACCGAACGGTCCGGCTCGTGCGGGACGCCCAGCGAGGCGACACCCTCGCCATGGCCGAACTCCTGGATCTCCTCGCCCCGTACGTGGGCCGCGTCTGCGCGTCCATCGCGCTCGACCAGGGCGCGGACGCGGCGCAGGAGGCCCTGGTGACGGTCTTCAAGTCATTACGCACCCTGAAGGACCCGCTCGCCGTGCACGGCTGGGTCCGGGCCGTCGCCGTGCGCGAGGCGATCCGTACCGCACACCGCGCCGCCCGCACCGTACCGGCCGACCTCAGCACGCTGCCCGCGCGCGGCGACCCTCAACTCTCCGCCGACATAAGGGACGTACTTGATCGGCTGTCCCCCGAGCATCGCGCGGTGCTGATGCTGCGTGACGTGGAGGGCCTGGACGAGCGCACCGCCGCCGCCCTGCTCGGTGTCCGCACCGGCACCGTCAAGTCGCGGCTGCACCGGGCCCGCGACACCTTCCGGAAGGCGTGGACGTCATGACCGAGCCCTGGCCCACCATCGACCTCGATCCCGTACGTCGCCTGCATGCCCTGGCGGCCGGCATCCGCGGTGCCCACGTGACCGAGGCGCACATCGACGCTCCCTTCGAACGCGTCTGGACCCTGCTGGGCGACCTGGAGGGCGGGTTCGGACAGATCGTGACCGACATGGAGCGGCTGCACGTCGTCCGCCGAGAGGGCGAACGCGTGGAGGCACTGGCGCACAGCAGGTACGGCATGCGGGCTCGGCTGCGCGGGGTGCAACGGCCCGGCTGGTGCTGGCTGCAGAGCCGGTTCCTGCTGCTCGGCGTGGCGGCGGCGCCCGACGGCACCGGCACGCGCGTGGCCTTCACCGGGGGCGTGCGCGTGCCGCACCATGCCGCGCTGATCCCGGTCGGCGTACGGCGTGAAGGCAGCCTCAACGTGCGACGCCTGACGGCGTTGCTGTGAGCCGGACGGCACCGGCTTCACAGGCGATGTGCCGCCTCAGGCAGGCTTGCGCCACACGGAGATGTGCTTCGTGGAGTCCTGGGTGAACGGCGTTCCGTCCCAGTCGGCGACGCGCCGCTCCAGTTCGAGTCCCGCGATCCGTGCCATCAGGTCGAGTTCCGCAGGCCATGCGTACCGGTGCCGGGAGTCGGCGGGGCGGTAGTGGCCGTCGTCGCCGTCGCGCGTGAAGTGGTGCGAGACCAGGATCTGTTCGACCAGGTCGAAGGTGTCGAAGCCGAGATGCCGCTCGGAGACGTCGAACGGCACCGCGACCTGCCCCGGCGGCAGCAACCGCAGCGGCGGCACGTTCAGTTCGATGACGAACCGGCCGCCGGGCGCCAGATGGCGTGCGGCGTTGCGGAAGCACTCGACCTGCTCGTCCTGCGTCAGCAGGTTCGTGATGGTGTTGAAGACGAGATAGACCAGGGTGAACTCGCCCGGAACGACGGTCGTCGCCATGTCTCCGATGGTGACCGGGAGCGTGTCCTCGTCGATCTTGCGCCGCAGGACCGCTGCCATGTGCTCGGACAACTCGATGCCTGCCACCGGCACGCCGCGTTCGTGGAGCGGCACGCCCACGCGCCCGGTTCCGATGGCGAACTCCAACGCCCGCCCGCCTGACGCGAGTTCGGTGAGGAAGGCAAGTGCCGGTTCGAGGAAAGCGGCCGAGGACATCTCGGCCGCCTCGGCGTCGTAGCGGTCGGCGGTCGCGCGGCTCCACAGCTCACTGCTCGTCACGGGGCGCCACTTTGCCGCGCGTGGTGGGGCACTGTCGACCGAATTACCCATGCCTGCGGCTGCCTCCCTCGCTCGTGACGGAGCCCGAGGATCAAATCCTGTGCCCAGCTGGCAGAATGCGCCGGTGACGTCGCAGAGCGGGGTATCGAGCGAGGCAAGAGCAGTCGTCGGACTGCTTTCCGGCCTCCTGGGTGTGGTGTTGCTCGTATTCGTGGGCCTTCAGCTGCAGGACACGGTGGAGAGCGACCGGGCGCTGAAAACGGCGGTGGACTGCCCGTCCGTGCCGCGGGAGCCGTCGGACTGCCTGTGGAGGCAACCGTTCACGGTCTCGGGCATCCATCTGTGGTCGGGGAGCAGGAGCAAGGGGATCCACGCGACCCTCACCCCGCCCGGCGGCAGTCCGTGGCCCACGGAGTTCCGCAACGACGGCCCGGTGCTCTTCCAACTCCACGACGGCGACGAGGTGACCGGCACGATCTGGCGCGGGCAGCTGGTGCGGATCTCCGCGAAGGGGGCCCGACAGGCCACGGTGAACAGCCCGGACACGCTCCCCGAGTCCCGTATGGCTCTGCTGGTCGTCTGTGGTCCGTCCTGCCTGTTGATGGCACTGGCCTGTGGCTGGCGCCTGCGCCGCATCGGGGAGCCGCAGTGGGGGCGGGGGATGAAGTACTTGCTCGCCCTGGCCGTCGGTCTGGCCGTGGCGGGGGTGGTCGCGGCCGTCCTGACGATCAAGATGGCCCTGCCGCTGTGGAGCATGCCGGCGATCTGGCTGGTGCCGGCGGCGCTGATGACCGCCCTGGCGATCGCCGGCGGACGGCAACCGGCGCAGACGGACCTGGCGCCGTCGGCACAGTGACCTGACCTGTCGATCCGGCGACAGCCGAGGGCGAGAGCGATCCGCATCTCGCGCCGGCGTACCACGCAGCGTGCGCTCTAGAGATCTTTAACGGCTGAGGTTACGTCGGGTCGTGACGGCTGCCGCAGGCCGCGCTATGTCAGGGGTATGAGGTATCCCGATGGCGGTGGAT
>NZ_JBEYYC010000077.1:0-6257 GCF_040645355.1 Streptomyces sp. NPDC046805
GGGGGCGGCCGGGGGGCCGGGCCCCGGCCCGCGCGGCGCGGGCGCGGGCCGGGGGCGGCGGCCCCGCGGCGGCACCGTGGCGCTACGGCACCGGGACGGCCGCAGGCTGGAGTTGGGGCTGCTCGCGCACCGCAGGACGGCGGACGGCGGGATCGCCGAGTGGCTGGTGGTGTCCGCCGGGCCCGGCGCGGCACGCTCGCCCCACACCGTCGGCGAAGCGCTGGCGGAATGGGTGTTCGGCCAGTCCCCCTTCGTCCTGGCGATCTTCGACACGGACCGGCGCCTGGTGCGGGCCAACGCGGGCCTGCAGCGCGCTCTGTCCCTCACCGAGGCCGAGATGCGCGGGCTGCGCCTGACGGACATCGCGCCCGGCCCGGGGAGCGACGAAACCGACCGCAGGATGAGCCTGGCGCTGCGGACCGGGGAGCCTCAGCACACGGAGGCCCGCCTGGACATCATGGACGAGGGCCCGGAGCCCCGCTGGTCCGCCTACCTGACGCCGCTGAAGGACGCCGACGGCCGGATTCGCGCCGTATGCCTGACCGCGCATGACGGCCCGCAGGACGCGGAGTCCGGCACCCGGCAGCACGGGCACCTGCTCGAGGAGGCCGACCTGCGCATCGGCACCACCCTCGACCTGGGACGCACCGCGCAGGAACTCGGCGACGTCACCGTTCCCCGGCTCGCGGACTTCGCGGTCGTCGACCTGCTCGACTTCCCCCGGCTCGCGGACGAGCCCACCCTCCCGCTGGAAGGACCGGTCGTCATGCGCCGCGCCGCCGTGCGCTCGCTCCCGGAGGACGGGACCCCCGAGTCCGTGGCCAAGGTCGGCGAGACGACCGCCTATCCGGCGCACTCGCCGCCGGTGGAGTGCCTGGTCTCGGGCCGCTCGGCGCTGTACCGGGCGAGCGACGCCGCCATCGCGCGGTGGACGGCCGGGGACCCGGGGGCCGCGTGGCTGGGCGAGTACGGGACGCATTCGCTGCTGGTGGTGCCGATGCTGTCCCAGGGCAACACGCTCGGCGTGACGCTCTTCGGCCGTCAGCGGCACCGGGAGCCGTTCGACGCGCAGGATCTGCGGCTGGCCGAGGAGCTCACGGCCCGCGCGGCCGCCGCCATCGACAACGCCCGCAAGTACACCCGCGCGCATACGACCACGATGGCGCTGCAGCGCAGTCTGCTCCCGCAGACGCTGCCCGAACAGGGGGCACTCGAGATCGCCTCCCGCTATCTGCCCGCGGGCGGCCGCGCCGGTGTGGGCGGCGACTGGTTCGACGTGATCCCGTTGTCCGGCGCGCGGGTGGCCCTCGTCGTGGGGGACGTGGTCGGTCACGGCATCCGTGCCTCCGCCACGATGGGCCGGCTGCGCACCGCGGTGCGCACCCTGGCCGACGTCGACCTTCCGGCCGACGAGCTGCTCACCCACCTCGACGACCTCGTGCTGCACCTGTCCGCGGAGGAAGGCAGCACGGACCTGGCGAGCGAGACCGCCGGGGGCATCGGCACCACCTGCCTGTACGCGGTCTACGACCCGGTCTCGCGCCGATGCACCCTCGCCCGGGCCGGCCATCTGCCGCCCGCCGTCGTCACTCCGGACGGCCGCGTCCGCTTCCTCGACGTGCCGGCCGGTCCGCCGCTGGGCCTGGGCGGCTTCCCCTTCGAGACCGTCGAGACCGAGCTGCCCGAGGGCAGCATCCTCGCCCTGTACACCGACGGTCTGCTGGAGGCCCGCGACCACGACATCGACGAGGCGCTGGACAAGATGTTCGCCGCGCTCGCCCTCCCCGCCGCCTCGCTGGAGTCGGTCTGCGACCGAGTGCTCACGGCTCTGCTGAGCCACCGCCCCGACGACGACATCGCCCTGCTCGTCGCCCGGACCCGGGGGCTGCACGCCGACCGTGTGGCGACGTGGAACCTGGCGAGCGACCCCGCCGTCGTGTCGCGTGCCCGCGAGTACGCCACCGACCAGCTGGCCGCCTGGGGGCTGGAGGACGCCGTCTTCGTCACCGAGCTGATCGTCAGCGAACTGGTCACCAACGCCATCCGTTACGGCCGTCCTCCCATCCAGCTGCGGCTGATCCACCAGGACGGCACCCTGATCTCCGAGGTCTTCGACTCCAGCGGCACCACCCCGCACATGCGGCGGGCCCGCACCTTCGACGAGGGCGGACGGGGTCTGCTGCTGGTCGCCCAGCTCGCCGAGCGCTGGGGCACCCGGCACGACCGCATCGGCAAGACGGTCTGGGCCGAGCAGTCCCTCGACGGGGCCGGCGACTGACCGGCCCGCCCCCGGGTGCGGCCCCGGGTCGTGTCCCTCGTACTCAGCCGAACGCCGGCCCGGCCCAGGAGGGCGGATCCGGCACCGGCTCGGAATCGAGCGGCGCCTTGTCGACCGCCGCCTCGGCCGCCGGCGCCTCTGCCACCGGCGCTTCGACGACCGGGGCGTCCACCAGCGTCGCCGCGTGGCCGTGCCGGGCGCCGACGGCCACCGCGGCGGCGCGCAGGGCCGCCACGAACTCCAGGCAGGAGTCGTATCGGTCGTCGGGGACCTTCGCCAGGGCCTTGTCCAGGACCTCGTCGGCGGCCGACGGAAGCTCCGGCCGCCTCTCGGTCAGCGCGGGCGGCTGGTCGTACTGGTGCGCCCACAGCAGCGCGAGGTCCTCGTCGCGCTGGAAGGGCGGCGCACCCGTGAGGGTTTCGAAGACGACGCAGGCGAGGCTGTAGAGGTCGCACCTGCCGTCCACCGGGCGCCCGCTGATCTGCTCCGGGGCCACATAGTCGAGGGTGCCGACGAACTCGCCCACGGTGGTGAGGCCGGTGAGCGAGAGCGACTTCTTCGTCAGCCCGAAGTCCGTGAGGTACACGTGCTCGGGATGGTCGCTGTCGACGCCCTTGGCGACCAGGACGTTGCCCGGCTTGACGTCCCGGTGCACCAGGTCGTGTTCGTGCGCCGCGTCGAGGGCGGACGCCAGCTGGCCGGCGATGCGCAGAGCGGTCGCGACGGGGAGTACTCCCTCCCGGTCGAGCAGGAGGCGCAGGTCCAGCCCGGCGACGTACCGCATGGCGATGTACAGCACGCCCTCGGTCTCGCCGGCGGCGAAGACGGGCACGATGTGGGGATGCTCGATGGCCGCGGCCACCCGCGACTCATGGGTGAAACGGCGGCGGAAGGTGTCGTTGCGGGCGAGCTCGGGGGCGAGCAGTTTGAGCGCGACCGTACGGCCCAGACGCAGGTCCTGCGCGCGGTAGACGACGGCCATGCCGCCGCGGCCGATCTCGCGCTCGACCCGATAGCCCGCGATCTCCGTCCCGACCATCCCGGAGGGCCGGCCCGAGTACCGGCTGAGGTCATTCGACGCCGTGTTCATCGGACACCACCGTCATCCGGTCGGTCCTACGAGGGTCCCGGGCGATCCGCCCGTCGGCGTGGTGAGCCGCTCTCCCATACCCGAATTCTATCGAGTGGGCCGGTACGAGTTCTCGCCGAGGACGAGGCCGCGTCGAGCCGTCCGCCTACAACTGGGACAGGAATTCCTGCGGGGTGATGGCGGGGCCTCCGCCGATCTTCTCGACGGGAATGTTCTCGTCGTCGTACCAGACCACCGGTGTTCCCACCACGCCGAACGACCCGAAGTCCCCGATGACTTCCCCGGCCCAGGTCATGTACGTGCTGCCCGTGACCTTCTGGTCGAATTCGGTGGACCTCAGCCCGTTCACCTTGTCGGCCACCGAGAGCAGCACGGACGCGTCGGAGAAGTCGTCGTTGCCGGGCGGGAACGGCTGGGCCTCGAACAGCGCCGCCAGATATTCCATGAACTGCTTCTGTCCCACGTCGCTCGCCGCGGCGAGCGCGCTCAGGCTGCGCTGGGAGCCCGTACCGCCGATCGTCTCGTCCATCACCCCCGCGAAATGGAACTTGACCACGAACTTGCCCTCGTCGGCGGCTTGGCGAATCGTGCCGAGAAGGCTCTCCGCCATGCGGTAGCTCGCCCGGTCACGCAGTTCGATGAACACCTGAAGCTCGTGGGAATTGTTGAGGTCGCCGTAATACAGAGTGGTGTCACCGGTACCAGTCGTGTTTGCGGGAGTCATGAGACGAGCTTGGCATACATGCCACAGGCGGGCACGGCGGACGTTTCGCCCTCGAAAGCCGCCGACGAGCGCGCAGGGCCATACCCGTTGACGCGCATGGACATGCCGTTGAGTGGAGCAATGAACGGTGCGCCCAGGACCGGCGGACCAGGCTGGACCTCTTGTCGGGATCGTGCGCCGGAAGTTCCATGTGGGCAGGCTTCGACCCGGTCGCACCGCTGGTCGGACCGCCATGAGGGTCAGGCGTACGGCAGTGACCTGGCACAGGACCGTACGCGCCTTCCCGCGCCCCCGGCGTGGATGCGCTGGCGGGGCGAGCGCGGCGGCGGGATGCCAGAGTCGTGTTCCATGCGCGCCGCCTACATCACCGAACTCGGTGCACCCGATGTCATCCGTCACGGCCCGCTGCCACCGCCCCGGCCCGGCCCGTACGACGTCCTGGTGGACGTCGAGTTCAGCGCCGTCAACCCCGTCGACACCTTCGTACGCTCCGGGGCGTACCGCACCCCGCTGCGGTTCCCCTTCGTCATCGGCCGTGACCTGGTCGGCACCGTGGCCGCGGCCGGGCCCGGGGCACCCGGATTCCATGCCGGGGACAGGGTCTGGTGCAACAGCCTCGGCCACGCGGGCCGCCAGGGCGCCGCCGCCGAGCAGGCTGTCGTTCCCGCGGACCGACTCTATCACCTGCCTGACGGCGCCGATCCCCTCGACACGGTCGCGCTGGCCCATGCGGCGGCAACAGCGCATCTCGCGCTGTTCAGCCACGGGCGGCTGCGGGCCGGCGAGACCGTCGCCGTGCTCGGCGCCGCCGGCCAGGTCGGCAGCATGCTCGTCGCGATGGCCGCGCAGGCCGGGGCACGGGTCGTCGCCGTGTGTTCCGCCGACGACGCGTCCTACGTACGCTCACTCGGCGCCGACCACGTCGTCGACTACCGCTCCCCCGACGTCGTCGGGCAGATCAGGACCGCCGCACCCGGCGGAGTGAGCCTGCACATCGACACCTCCGGCCGCAACGACCTCGAAGGCGGGCTGGATGTCCTCGCGGACCGAGGGCGGCTCGTCGTGATGTCCGGCCTGCGCACCTGCCCGGTGCTGCCCGCCGCGGCGCTGTACACGCGGGACCGCTCGGTCCACGGATTCGCCATCTCCAACGCCGACACCACGCAACTCGCCGACGCCGCCCACCACATCGGCACGCTTATCGCGGCGGGCCACCTGCGGCCCCGTGCCGTCGAGGTGCTCCCGCTGAGCGCGGCGGCCGAAGCGCATCGCCGTATGGAAGAGGAAAAGGTGCGGACCAAGCTGGTGCTGCGCGTGACGAGTTGAGCGGCCGTGTCTGCCGCCGTATCGACCGCCACGCCTGCCGTCGTGTCTGCGGCCGTGTCTGCGGCCGTGTCTGCCGCCATGGCCTCCGCTTGCGAAGCCCTAGGTATCGCGTTTGAGTGTTTTGTGCCTCCCCGGTGAGTGTTCACGTCTCCCTCCTCCGGCCCCAGGAGCTGTCATGTCGATGTCGTTCGGTTCCGCTTTCGGCTCGTCCGATCCGTTCAGCGACCTGTTGAGTCGATTCTTCGGCATGTCGCCCGCGTCGTCGCCGCCGGCGGTGCAGCGGGTACCGATCGGGCGGCTCCTCACGCAGCCGGCGCACGATCTGCTCAACCGGGCCGCGAGGCGAGCGATGGAGGACGGGACGTCGGACCTGGACACGGAGCACCTGCTGTGGGCGGCCGCCAAGGTCGACCCCGCGCGGAGCTTGCTGGCCCAGGCGGGAGTCGACCCCGACAAGCTGGCTGACAAGATCGCCGAGGTGCTGCCCCATGAAGCCGGCGAGGCGACGGGCGAGCCGAATCTGACCCCGGCCGCCAAGCGCATCCTCGCCGACGCCTACATCCAGTCCCAGGAGGCCGGCGTCTCCTACATCGGTCCCGAGCACATCCTCGGCGCCCTGGTATCGGACCGCGACACCGACGCCGCCCGTCTGATGCGCTCGGACGGTGTGGACGTCAAGCGGCTGCGCGGGGTGACGGAGCAGGCGGCTCGAGCAGAGGGCGGTGCCATGGCTGACGGAAAGAAGCCGACGTCGACGCTGGACGAGTACGGGCGGGATCTGACGGAGGAGGCGAAGGCCGGGAAGCTGGACCCGGTGGTGGGGCGTGGTGAGGAGATCG
>NZ_JBEYYC010000078.1:1887-3608 GCF_040645355.1 Streptomyces sp. NPDC046805
GACGGGTGGTTGGTCGTTGTTTGAGAACTGCACAGTGGACGCGAGCATCTGTGGCCAAGTTTTTAAGGGCGCACGGTGGATGCCTTGGCACCAGGAACCGATGAAGGACGTGGGAGGCCACGATAGTCCCCGGGGAGTCGTCAACCAGGCTTTGATCCGGGGGTTTCCGAATGGGGAAACCCGGCAGTCGTCATGGGCTGTCACCCGCTGCTGAACACATAGGCAGTGTGGAGGGAACGCGGGGAAGTGAAACATCTCAGTACCCGCAGGAAGAGAAAACAACCGTGATTCCGGGAGTAGTGGCGAGCGAAACCGGATGAGGCCAAACCTACGACGTGTGAGACCCGGCAGGGGTTGCGTCGTGGGGGTTGTGGGATCTCTCTTCTGTTGTCTGCCGGCAACAGGACGAGTCAGAAACCGTTGATGTAGGCGAAGGACATGCGAAAGGTCCGGCGTAGAGGGTAAGACCCCCGTAGTCGAAACGTCAGCGGCTCGTTTGAGAGACACCCAAGTAGCACGGGGCCCGAGAAATCCCGTGTGAATCTGGCGGGACCACCCGCTAAGCCTAAATATTCCCTGGTGACCGATAGCGGATAGTACCGTGAGGGAATGGTGAAAAGTACCGCGGGAGCGGAGTGAAATAGTACCTGAAACCGTGTGCCTACAAGCCGTGGGAGCGTCGGATACAGCTTGCTGTATCTCGTGACTGCGTGCCTTTTGAAGAATGAGCCTGCGAGTTTGCGGTGTGTTGCGAGGTTAACCCGGGTGGGGAAGCCGTAGCGAAAGCGAGTCCGAATAGGGCGATTCAGTAGCACGCTCAAGACCCGAAGCGGAGTGATCTAGCCATGGGCAGGTTGAAGCGGAGGTAAGACTTCGTGGAGGACCGAACCCACCAGGGTTGAAAACCTGGGGGATGACCTGTGGTTAGGGGTGAAAGGCCAATCAAACTCCGTGATAGCTGGTTCTCCCCGAAATGCATTTAGGTGCAGCGTCGTGTGTTTCTTGCCGGAGGTAGAGCACTGGATAGGCGATGGGCCCTACCGGGTTACTGACCTTAGCCAAACTCCGAATGCCGGTAAGTGAGAGCACGGCAGTGAGACTGTGGGGGATAAGCTCCATGGTCGAGAGGGAAACAGCCCAGAGCATCGACTAAGGCCCCTAAGCGTACGCTAAGTGGGAAAGGATGTGGAGTCGCACAGACAACCAGGAGGTTGGCTTAGAAGCAGCCACCCTTGAAAGAGTGCGTAATAGCTCACTGGTCTAGTGATTCCGCGCCGACAATGTAGCGGGGCTCAAGCGTACCGCCGAAGTCGTGTCATTGCAGCAATAAGCCCCAACGGGTGCTGTGATGGGTAGGGGAGCGTCGTGTGCCGGGTGAAGCCGCGCCGGAAGGCAGTGGTGGACGGTTCACGAGTGAGAATGCAGGCATGAGTAGCGATACAAACGTGAGAAACGTTTGCGCCGATTGACTAAGGGTTCCTGGGTCAAGCTGATCTGCCCAGGGTAAGTCGGGACCTAAGGCGAGGCCGACAGGCGTAGTCGATGGATAACCGGTTGATATTCCGGTACCCGCTGTGAAGCGTCAAACATCGAGCATCGTGATGCTAAGGCCGTGAAGCCGTTCCGGACCCTTCGGGGAAAGGAAAGTGGTGGAGCCGCCGAACCAAGCGGTTAGTAGGTGAGTGATGGGGTGACGCAGGAAGGTAGTCCAGCCCGGGCGG
>NZ_JBEYYC010000078.1:3705-5120 GCF_040645355.1 Streptomyces sp. NPDC046805
GGCTGAGACCTGATGCCGAGCCGATTGTGGTGAAGTGGATGATCCTATGCTGTCGAGAAAAGCCTCTAGCGAGTTTCATGGCGGCCCGTACCCTAAACCGACTCAGGTGGTCAGGTAGAGAATACCGAGGCGTTCGGGTGAACTATGGTTAAGGAACTCGGCAAAATGCCCCCGTAACTTCGGGAGAAGGGGGGCCACGCCTGGTGAGAGCACGTGCTGCTCGAGCTGGGGGTGGCCGCAGAGACCAGCGAGAAGCGACTGTTTACTAAAAACACAGGTCCGTGCGAAGCCGTAAGGCGATGTATACGGACTGACGCCTGCCCGGTGCTGGAACGTTAAGGGGACCGGTTAGTCTGGATTCGTCCGGGCGAAGCTGAGAACTTAAGCGCCAGTAAACGGCGGTGGTAACTATAACCATCCTAAGGTAGCGAAATTCCTTGTCGGGTAAGTTCCGACCTGCACGAATGGCGTAACGACTTCTCGACTGTCTCAACCATAGGCCCGGTGAAATTGCACTACGAGTAAAGATGCTCGTTTCGCGCAGCAGGACGGAAAGACCCCGGGACCTTTACTACAGTTTGATATTGGTGTTCGGTTCGGCTTGTGTAGGATAGCTGGGAGACTTTGAACTCTGGACGCCAGTTCAGGGGGAGTCGTCGTTGAAATACCAGTCTGGTCGTGCTGGATGTCTAACCTGGGTCCGTGATCCGGATCAGGGACAGTGTCTGATGGGTAGTTTAACTGGGGCGGTTGCCTCCTAAAGAGTAACGGAGGCGCCCAAAGGTTCCCTCAGCCTGGTTGGCAATCAGGTGTTGAGTGTAAGTGCACAAGGGAGCTTGACTGTGAGACCGACGGGTCGAGCAGGGACGAAAGTCGGGACTAGTGATCCGGCGGTGGCTTGTGGAAGCGCCGTCGCTCAACGGATAAAAGGTACCCCGGGGATAACAGGCTGATCTTCCCCAAGAGTCCATATCGACGGGATGGTTTGGCACCTCGATGTCGGCTCGTCGCATCCTGGGGCTGGAGTCGGTCCCAAGGGTTGGGCTGTTCGCCCATTAAAGCGGTACGCGAGCTGGGTTTAGAACGTCGTGAGACAGTTCGGTCCCTATCCGCTGTGCGCGTAGGAATATTGAGAAGGGCTGTCCCTAGTACGAGAGGACCGGGACGGACGAACCTCTGGTGTGCCAGTTGTTCTGCCAAGGGCATGGCTGGTTGGCTACGTTCGGGAGGGATAACCGCTGAAAGCATCTAAGCGGGAAGCCTGCTTCGAGATGAGTATTCCCACCTCCTTGAGAGGGTAAGGCTCCCAGTAGACGACTGGGTTGATAGGCCAGATATGGAAGCCCGGTAACGGGTGGAGTTGACTGGTACTAATAGGCCGAGGGCTTGTCCTCAGTTGCTCGCGTCCACTGTGT
>NZ_JBEYYC010000079.1:0-5002 GCF_040645355.1 Streptomyces sp. NPDC046805
GCGACCTCGTCCTGCTTGTGGAGGACGCCCTCGCTGACCAGGAAGCCGGCCGCGAGGTCGAAGTCGTCGCCGGGGGTGCGCATGGTCACGGTCAGCGGCCGTCCGCCGACCCTGATCTCCATCGGTTCCTCGGCGGCCAGGGTGTCGGGACGGTGCGAGAACGCGCCTTCCCGGACCCGCAGCACCCGCCGCCGCACGGTCACTCGCCCCATCATTCACTCCTCGTGTCGTTGTTCTGTGCAGATGCATGGGCCTCACCGGGCCCGGAATGCGGACCGTCCGCCGCCTCGGCGACACCGGCCGGCATGAGCGCGGGCGGGTCCAGGCGGCGTACCGGAAGATTGCTGCGGCTGTGCCGGGCCGTGACCGTCAGGCACAGCAGGCCCACGGCGGCCAGGGCGACCAGCAGGGCCGGATAGGGAGCCGCGCCCGCGGTGACCGCCAGCAGAAGCGGGGTGAGGAACCCGCTGGACGTGGTGCTCTGGTAGAAGGACGACGCGGACGGCCAGCCCGGCGCCGGCCCCAGGCGCTCGATCTCCTTCATCCCGGAGACCAGGGTCAGGCCGTAGCCCGCGCCGAGGATGACCGCGGCCGCGATCACCAGGCGTGCGGAGTTCCAGTGCACGGCGAAGGCGCTCGTCAGCAGTCCGGCGATCACGGTGCCCATGGCCGCGAGGGTGCCGCGCGCGCTGCCCGCGTCGTCGAGGCGGCGCGCGAGAGGCTGGACGACGATGCCCATGATCAGCGTCAGCGCCGCCATCAGGCCGCTGAACAGCGGTGCGTAGCCGGGGACCCGATTGGAGACCAGCGGCGGCAGCACCACATAGGCCACGGTGGCGGCACCGAAGACCGCGGGACTCGCGGGCAGGACCACCCGCAGGAAGCGGGGGTGCCGGAAGGCCGCCCTGCGCTGGCCCGGGACGGGTGTGTGCGTGGGCGCGGGCCGGGCGGACGGGGTGGTGTCCGGTACGAACCCGGTGGCGATCAGGACGAGCAGGGACAGCCCGGCATGGACCAGGCCCGGCAGCACCATCGGGTGCGGGAACCACTCGGCGAGGGCGCCGGTGAACAGCGCTCCCGCCGAGAAGCCGCCGCCGGTGGCGTACAGCACGCGCCGGGCACCGGCCTGCGGGCGTTCGGGCGTGGCGGACAGCTCCCTGACCCAGGCGCCGCCCGCGGTGAACACCAGACCGGCTGCCACACCCGTGGCCAGTCGGCTGACGTACACGACGTGCGGGGACACGACCGCCGCCGCCAGGAGCAGGCTGGCGACGGCGGTCACGGTCAGCGCCGTCCGCACCACCCGCCGTCTGCCGAAGCGCAGCGACGCCGGGCCGCCGATCAGCAGGCCGGGAACCAGCCCGAACAGATAGGCGGTGAACATGCCGGCCACCGGGACGGCAGCCCAGTGCGCCTGCATCCGGTAGATCACGGCGAGCGGGGTGAACTGATTGGCGCCCCACCCGGCAGCGGACACCGCGGCTGCCGCCGGAAGCCAACTGCGCGTGGAGCGAGGTGCGGGCATGCCCGAGCGGACCTTTCTGTTCGGTTGGTCGTCCAGAGAGGAGGAGGCGATGCGTCAGGGACGCGTCGCGCGCCTTGTCGTCTGGAGGGGCGGGGCGGTACGCCACGCGCCCTGGTCGCCGGTGCCCGGGCGATGAGGAAGCCGGCCCTGTGAACTCAGGCGGGCGGCCCGGAAGTTGAGGTCGGCGGTTCGGAAGAGGAGGTCGGCCGTTCGGAAGGTGCGGCCGGACGGCCCGGAGGACACGGCCGACGCCGGGCCGTCGGAGGATGGCTCAGAATTCCCGCAACTCACCGCAGCCTGTGCGGAGTAACCCCCTGTCCCCCGCATCGTGCGATGCGGGGGCGGGGGTTGTGCGGGGTCGAGCCCCTTACTTGCGGGGCTCCATGCGGATGACGACGCCCTTGCTGGTCGGGCAGTTGCTGATGTCGGCAACGCTGTCCAGCGGGACGAGGACGTTCGTCTCCGGGTAGTACGCGGCCGCCGAGCCACGGCTGGCCGGGTACGCGACGACCGTGAAGTCCTCGGCGCGGCGCTCGCCGTCGTGCCAGACGCTGACCAGGTCCACCTGCTGGCCGTCGGCGATGCCGAACTCGGCCAGGTCCTCCGGGTTGACCATCACGACGCGGCGGGCGTTGTGGATGCCGCGGTAACGGTCGTTCGGGGCGTACCAGATGGTGTTCCACTGGTCGTGCGAGCGGAAGGTCTGCAGCAGCAGGTGGCCCTTGGGCACGTGCGGCATCTCGAACTCGCTGGCCCAGAACTCGGCCTTGCCGCTCGGGGTCGGGAACACGTCCTGGTTCACCGGGCTGCCCAGGTTGAAGCCACCGGGCTGGCGGACGCGCTCGTTGAAGTTCTCGAAGCCCGGCACGACGCGCGAGATCCGGTCGCGGATCTTGTCGTTGTCGGCCCCCAGGTCCTCCCACGGGATGTTCGGCTTGTTGCCGAGGGTCTTGCGGGCCAGGCGCGCAATGATCTCGACCTCGCTGAGCAGGTGCTTGGAGGCCGGGGGCAGCTTGCCGTGCGAGCGGTGCACGTCACTCATCGAGTCCTCGACCGTGATCCACTGCTCGACGCCGTTCTGGAAGTCCCGGTCGCTGCGGCCCAGTGTGGGCAGGATCAGCGCGAACTCACCGCAGACGGTGTGGGAGCGGTTGAGCTTGGTCGAGACGTGCGCGGTCAGGCGGCAGTTGCGCATCGCCTGCTCGGTGTAGTCGCTGTCGGGCGTCGCCCGGACGAAGTTGCCGGCCACGCCGAGGAATATCTTGGCCTTGCCCTCGTGCATCGCCCGGATGCCCTGCACCGCGTCGTAGCCGTGGTGGCGCGGCGGGGCGAACTTGAACTCCTTGCCCAGGGCGTCGAGGAACTCGTCCGACATCTGCTCCCAGACGCCCATGGTGCGGTCGCCCTGGACGTTGGAGTGGCCACGGACCGGGCAGACGCCCGCGCCCGGCTTGCCGAGGTTGCCGCGCAGCATCAGGAAGTTGCAGATCTCACGGATGGAGGCGACACCGTGCTTCTGCTGGGTGATGCCCATCGCCCAGCAGACGATGGCGCTCTTGCTCTTCATGACCCGCTCGTGGACCTGCTTGATCTCGTCGAGGGTCATCCCCGTCGCGAGGAGGATGTCGTCCCAGGAGATCTTCCGGACGGCCTCGGCGAACTCGGCGAAGCCGACGGAGTTCTTGTTGATCCACTTGTGGTCGAGGACCTTGCCAGGCGCGGCGTCCTCGGCCTCGAGGAGCAGCTTGTTGAGGCCCTGGAACAGGGCCATGTCGCCACCGGCGCGGATGTGCACGAACTGGTCGGCGATCTGCGTGCCGTTGCCGATGACACCGCGCGCCTTCTGCGGGTGCTTGAACCGCATCAGGCCGGCCTCGGGGAGGGTGTTGACCGCGACGACCTGGCCGCCGTTGCGCTTGGTCTCCTCCAGCGCGGCGAGCATGCGCGGGTGGTTCGTGCCCGGGTTCTGGCCGACCAGGAAGATCAGGTCCGAGTTGTGGATGTCGTCCAGAGAGACGCTGCCCTTGCCGATGCCCAGCGACGCGCCCAGACCCCAACCGGTGGACTCGTGGCACATGTTGGAGCAGTCCGGCAGGTTGTTGGTGCCGAAGGCGCGGGAGAACAGCTGCAGCATGAACGCGGCTTCGTTGTTCAGCCGGCCCGAGACGTAGAACATCGCCTCGTCGGGGGAGGCCAGCGCGCGCAGCTCGCGAGCGAGAAGGGAGAGGGCCTCGTCCCAGCTGACCGGCTCGTAGTGGGTGGCGCCCGGGCGCTTGATCATGGGCTCGGTGAGGCGGCCCTGCTGGTTCAGCCAGTAGTCCGACTTCGAGTCCAGCTCGGCGATCGAGTACTGCTTGAAGAAGTCACGGGTGACACGACGGGACGTGGCCTCGTCGTTGATGTGCTTGGCGCCGTTCTCGCAGTACTCGTTGAAGTGCCGCTTCTTGTCCTCGGGCCAGGCGCAACCCGGGCAGTCGATGCCGTCAATCTGGTTGATGTTCAGCAGCGTCAGCATGGTGCGCCGCGGGGACGTCTGCGAGAGGGAGTACTCAAGGGCGTGCGTCACGGCTGGCACACCGGTCGCCCAGTCCTTGGGCTTGGTCACCGACAGTTCGTCGATCGGGTCCTCAATGGTGCTCATGGTCTGCTCAATCCCTTTCTGCTGCGTCCGCGCACTCGAGCGCGTCCTGCTGGCGGCGGACGTCGGAATGTCCCCTGCGAGAGAGGAGAACAGCACGATGCGCGCGGGACTTAAGATCCCCTAACGGCTGAAACCGACTCCCCGGGTGCCGTTTTCTCTCTGCAACGAGGGGCCGGCACTCCGAACCAGTGCATCTCGCGTCTGTGAACGCCGCACCCGGCCACGGGTGCCGAATTCCAGCCGCCAGACCACTTTCCGTTCATCCGTCGAAGAAATCTTCCGCCCACCTGTCGGAGAAAGTCAAAGAGGTGATCTCGATGAGATGATTGACGGCGCCTATGCTGCTCGTCGGGGGCGCCGGTCATGCGCCGCGCACGGCCACATGCACTCAAGTGGTGGGCGGCAGGCGGGCGGTGAGTGATCGGCCCTCGGGTAGGATTCCCCTGGTGAGGCGCCGTCAGGTGGCCCCTGCTGCGCCCTCTGTGCCGCGACGAGTCACGATAAGACGCGGTTATTGGATCATCGGGAATTCCTCTTTGACTTCCATGGTCGAATTCTTCGATGATGGATGTCGAGTGAGAATACAGTTTCCGGCGGGACGGTTCCACCCGGAAGGCGGGAGTGCCCACCCGCATTTCGGAACACCGCCTCCGGGACACCGCCTCCGGGCAGACATGAAGAAGGCAGGCCTGTGCCATCACCTCTCTCCGACCGTCGTCGTGCCGCTGCTGCGGCGCCGGGTGCGTTGACGGATCGTTTCGGGCGGGTTCATACGGATCTGCGGGTGTCGTTGACGGACCGGTGCAATCTGCGGTGTACGTACTGCATGCCGGCGG
>NZ_JBEYYC010000080.1:0-3998 GCF_040645355.1 Streptomyces sp. NPDC046805
ATAGCATGCACGGCGAGTCGTAGCGCGAGCTCGGGCTTGGTGCCGCGCCCCTTGTTGGACTGAATGCTGCGCCTCGTACCGGGCGTGGAGGCCCGCGACGGACGCGCCACGTTGCGCTTGGATTTCTCGGCCATGTGATCCCTCGCCTCGGAGTATCTCATCACCCTTGACCGGCGCCCGTCCGTGTGGACGATCGCACATCACCTGATCGTCCACATCGTCTGGTGTTCATTGGGTCACAGCCATCGAGGCGGGTGTCGTCTACCGAAAGTCCGCACCCAGCCGATTGGCTTGGGGTTGAATGATGAGGCTACGGGGGGACCCCGTGTGGACGGTACGCGTTTCCGCCTGGTTTGGTGGATGGTACGACGCCTTGGTGGAGGGGGATACGGGTGGGGATCCAGCCGCGCTTTCGGCGCGCGGTCGCGCAGCAGCGGCGGTTTGTCGATCGGGAGCTGGTACTTGAAGCGTTCGAGGCGGAGCTGGCGCGGGCGTCATCGAGCCCAAGGGGTCTGAATCTGACGGGCGTCGGGGGCATCGGAAAGTCGCGACTCTTAGGTGAGCTGAGGACACGGTGCGCTGAGGTTCGCCGTACGGCGCTCCTGGACTTGCAGAACCCGGTCATGCGTCAGCAGGAGGACGCGCTGGCCGCACTCCGTGCGGAACTCGGCTCGCAGGGTGTGCAGTTCGACCGTTTCGACATCGCCTACGCGGTGCTGTGGCAGCGGCTCCACCCACATCTGCGGATCAACCGGCAGGACCTGCCGTTCATCGCGGAGAGCGAGGCCCTTTCACAGATGGTGGGTGACCTGACGGGTCTGCCGATCTTCGGCAGTGCTGTGGGTCTGATCAAGTTGGGGCAACGAGCGCTGGTAGGTGGACGCCGGCGTCGGACCATCCGCCAGGACGAGACGCTGCAGGACCTCGACAACCTGTCGAACGCCGACCTCGTGGACGCCGTGACCTTTCTGTTCGCGCAGGATCTCAGAGCGAGCAGCGAGGCACAGCCGTACGTGATCTTCGTGGACGCCTTCGAGGCGCTCGTCCCCGTGCCGGTGCGCTCCGGGCGTGCTGCGTCACCAGATACCTGGTTGCGTGATCTCGTCGCGCAGCTCGACCGCGGCCTGGTCGTGGTCGCGAGCAGGGAACCGCTGGCCTGGGAGGTGTACGACCCGGCATGGCGGCAAATGATCAGGACGTGCCCCGTCGAGGGGCTTCCGATGAAGGCCCGGCTTGAACTGCTCGAACATTCGGGCATCGGAGAGCCTATGGAGCGGCACGCCATTGCCCAAGCGAGCGTGGGGCTGCCGTTCTATCTCCATCTGGCGATCGACACACGAACGCAGCAGAGTGCCACGACCCCGAATGCCGGGAGCGTTGTCTCTGCGGAGGAGATCCTTCAGCGGTT
Source organism: Streptomyces sp. NPDC046805 (assembly GCF_040645355.1). Lineage (NCBI taxonomy): Bacteria > Bacillati > Actinomycetota > Actinomycetes > Kitasatosporales > Streptomycetaceae > Streptomyces > Streptomyces sp. NPDC046805. The sequence goes on from NZ_JBEYYC010000080.1 coordinate 1,409, forward strand.
TCTAGCGCATGTCGGAGCCGAAGAAGTACGTCTGCTGGAAGTGCTCGGCGCCGCTAGGCAGTTCGACTATGAGCTCTTCCAGTACCTGGCCCGTCAATTCGACCTGCCGTCGAATCGGATGGTGTGGGAGTCGCTCACCGCGTACTCGTTCGCGCATCCTGCAGGGGACGGCGCCGTTCGCCTGCACCAGTTGATGGTGTCGGCTTTGCGTGAACGGCTCTCGCCGGAACTGCGGCGAGAGATTCATACCGCTCTGTTCACCTACTGGAAGCAATACGCCTCCAGGACCGGACCGGTCATGCCCTCGCAGCGAACCGGTGAGCAGTCAGCAGCCCTCCCTACCCCTACGGCAGGCACCGGCGGTGATGTTCGTGCACTGCGGGAAGCCGTATACCACGGGCTGCGAGCACAGACGCTGGATGGAGTAGGCGTCCTCGGCTATGCGGACCGCGCACTGCTGCACGGCGGATGGCAGACAGCAGAGGGCATGCTTCGAGACCTTAGGAACTATCTCGCTGCCGAACCCGATGAACGCCCAGAACTACAGGAGACCGCGCTCTGCCTGGAGACAGAGAGAGCCATCCTGCTCGGAGAGGCGAGCTCAGCCAATGGTCTGACCCCGCAGGTCGATTGGTCTGTCACCGGCACCATGCCGGCACGTCTGACGTTGGCGGCCGCGCACGGGCGCAGGATCGCCGGACGGACAGCCGAGGCGCTGAGCCTGTACGGACGGGTCTGGGAGGGACACCGGGGCCCGGCGCGACTCACGGCAGGGTTGTGGGCAGCTGATCTCCACATGTGCCAGGGGCGTTTCAGGGACGCGGAATCCTTGGCCACGCGAATCCAGTCGGACTGCCCCGACGACCAGGCGGAGCTGCGAGGGGATGTGGCCAGGCTTCGCCACCTGGCCTACCGCTTCGCGTTCGATCTGGACTCCTCGCGTCGCCATCTTGACGAGGCACATCGCGAATACGAGCGCGCGGGGTCTCTCGTTGGGCAGGCCAACATACAAGTTAATCGTGCCGAGCTCGCGGCGCTCACGGACCCGGAAACGGGTGTGCAGGCGGCGTCGACTGCCATCGACGCCCAGCGGGACATGGGCGCGCTCCACGAACTCGGAAAGGCATACACCGCACTGAGTGTGGCATTGCTACAGCTGAACCGGGTCGATGAGGCGGATGCGGCACTGCAGACGGCGTGTCACGAGTTGGAACGCGCGCAGTACCGGTCAGGGCGTGCGCGGGCAGAACTCACCCGGGCGATCCTTTTTACCCGGCGCGGCGACTTGCGAGCGGCCGACCGTTCGGCACGCTGGGCGATCGGGGAGCTGGAAGCCACCGAGGTTTACCCCACTTTGGTACTGGCCGCGTGTCTCCTGACCGATCGACTCGGTAGTTCTGACGAGGCTATTGAGTGCTCTCGCTCCCAGGCACGTGCCTCGGTCCAGGCCATCGACTCTGCGGAGGCGGTGGAGGGGCGTACGGAGAACGTGATCGGTCGACTTCTGGAGGGCAACTTATGATCGATGATCCGATTGCCCTGTACCAGAGGGCAGTTCACACCAACCACAGCGCATCCGGCTACTACAACCACAACGTACGAGTCGACCGGGCTGGCCAGCCCCTCCTGGTGCGTATTCCCATCCCGAGCGCCGCCACGATGGACCTCACTATCTGGCCCGAGGACGCGATTCTCGCAGCGGTCGGGCCGTATGTGCGCAACGTCCCGCGCCTGGTTCACACCAGCGCGGAGCCGCGCTACCAGATCCATGAATTCATAGACGGGCAGCTGCTCGAAGCCGTAGCCCCTCGCGGGACGCCCGTTCCTCGACACGTGCTCTCCGACGCCGTGCGGTTCTTCGCCGAGACCGCAGAGGTGCCCCTGACCGCCCTCCCGACCCTCCCGGCCGGCTGGCCTGATGACAGCGACACCGTCGGGTTCGCCCGGCGACTCTCCGATGTTACCGAAGGCGTATACGCCCGACATGTAGCGGCCTACGCGGACCTGTTCGCCGAGCTCGGCTTCCCGGCCGACCCGTTGGCTCCGGCCCTTGACGGCTGGTCCGCGCTGCATCGACGGCCCTTCTGCCTGCTGCACTCGGATGTGCATCGGAAGAACCTGATGTTGCGCGCAGAGCAGACGGTATTCATCGACTGGGAACTCGCCCTTTGGGGTGACCCGCTTTATGAACTCGCCGTGCACCTGCACAAGATGGACTACCTGTCGGAGGAAGAAGAACAGGTCGTCACGGGATGGGCGAGTGTCCTCGGGCGACAGAGCGTCGGGTGGCAGGACGATCTAGGCCGATACCTGACGCATGAGCGCATCAAGTCCGCTGTCGTGGACACCGTCCGGTACACCCAGGAAATGCTGGCCTGCTGGCACGACGAGCCACGGCGTCGCGCTTTCGGCGAGCGCCTCACACGGAAGGTGAACCGGGCCCGTCCGTACTGGGGGCACACGGATCAGCTGACGACCCAGGCTGTGGACAAGGCGGTTACGGCGTGGTGCGCCGTGCACACGGCCCAGGGGTGATGCACCCGAGGCATGGCGCCCGCCGCCTTCTCGACCCCGTCGCGGTCAGCTCATA
>NZ_JBEYYC010000081.1:0-1911 GCF_040645355.1 Streptomyces sp. NPDC046805
GCACAGCGGCTGTTCGTCGCACTCAAGACCCGCGGCGTACCGGTGGAGCTGCTCCTGTTCTCCGGTGAAGGACACGACATGTCCCGCTCAGGCCTGCCGAGCCATCGAGTGGCCCGGTTCGAGGCGATCCTCGAATGGTGGGACCGCCACCTCCTCTAGAGCGTGTCCGACCCGGAAGCCCGACCCGGACGAGTCTCCGAGGACGTCGCCGGGGCCGTGCCGCCCGAAGCATCCACTGCCGACTGAACGTTCCTGGAGGAACCATGAGCCGATCCGTGGCTCAGCACCGGACGGCCCCGGCGGTCGTCGACGGCGGCCGGCGCCCGCGCCGGGTCGAACCCCTCGCCGACGTCCGGGGCGAGGAGACGCGCGCGTACGCCCCAGGGCTCACCCTGGCCGGGAAACCGGGCGCGGCCGTGCGCGAACTCCCCGCACCCGCCCCGGGCGACGTCGGCGCGCCCCGCACCGCCCGTCTCGACGGACTCGTCGACGAGATCCGGGCGGCCCTGGCAGCCCTGCGCGCCGCCCCGCCCGAGCAGGCCGGGGAAGAGGTGGCGGCCTTGCTCGCGCCGCACCTCGGGTGCGACGACCTGCTCACGCCGGCCCAGCAGGAACCCCAGCTGCACACCTATCGGCAGCACCTTCTGCACGCCGAACCCGAGGGCTCGTTCTCGGTCGTCGCGCTGGTCTGGCTGCCGGGGCAGAGCACACCGATCCACGACCACGTCGCCTGGTGCGCGTCGGGCATTCACCGGGGGGCGGAGACGGAGACGGTCTATCGCCTGGTGCGCGACGCGGACGAGCCGTATCTCGTCGCCACGGCCACCTCGACCAGCGGGGTGGGAGCGGTGTCGTTCCTCGCCCCGCCGGGCGACATCCACGACGTCCGGTGCGCGGCTTCGGGCCGGACGGTCTCGATCCATGTGTACGGGGCGGACATCGCACGGCTCGGCTCCAGCGTGCGCCGGACGTACACCCTGCCGGTGCTGCCCGCGGGCGGCTCGGGCGTACCGCGTTGACCCGCACTCCTGCCACGGGAGTGACCGACCTCAGAGGATTTCGATGCCCTCCGTAATAGAGATACCCCCCGAAATGGACGCAATAGAGATACCGCCAGAAATAGGGCAGAGCGAGAAGATCGCCGTCTTCTGCGGTGCGCGCGACGGTGCGCGTCCGGACCATCTGCTGCTCGCCAAGGAGTTCGGTACCGCTCTGGCCCGCCGCGGACTGGACCTGGTGTACGGCGCCGGCGGCGTGGGGGTGATGGGTGCGGTGGCCCATGCCGTCATGGACGCGGGGGGTGGTGTCACCGGGGTGGTGCCCCACTTCCTGCATGAGCGTGAGCGGGCCGACAACGCGCCGGGCGCGCTGTTCGTCGTCCGTTCCATGCATGAACGCAAAGCGCTCATGTACCGGCTGTCGACGGGCTTCGCCGTGCTGCCCGGCGGGTTCGGGACGCTCGACGAGCTACTGGAGGCGGCTACCTGGAGCCAGTTGTCGATCATGCGGAAGCCGATCGTCGTGGTCAATCACCGGGGCTTCTTCGACCCACTGCTGCGCATGCTGGACCACTTGGTCCAGGAGGGGTTCCTCAGAGCCGAGGAGCGGAGCCTGATCCAGGAAGGAAAAGACGTCGACGAGGCCATAGACCTGCTCAGGGCCGGACATCCGCAACCCGTCCCGGCGACAGCCTGACAGCCGGCACATGTAGCGCCCCCACCGAACCCGGTGGGGGCGCTACGCGTTTCCCGAGAAAGCGTTCAACAGTCGTGTCCAACTTTCGCGCCAAAAACCCACCGTTGACGCCAGAGGCCTCTTCAGGCGAATATCTCATCACCGCCGGAAAACACCGACGGGAACCGAGACGGATAAAGGAGTGAGCATCATGGAGAACACCGTGGCGTTCGACGA
>NZ_JBEYYC010000081.1:2010-3702 GCF_040645355.1 Streptomyces sp. NPDC046805
AGGGGCGGCCCCGCACCAACTTCCGCCCCTCCGCCGCAACAGAACACACAACGGAAAACGCAGGCGCGAAGACAAGAAAGACGTCTTCGCGCCCCTTTGGCATGTCCAATTCTGTCGTTATTGACTCGGCTTGTGCGCCGCCAATAAATTCATTTCATGAAGTTCACAGACATTGACCTCCTTCCCGTCCTGGGAAAGCCGACGCTGTCGGGTGACGGCCGGTTCGCGGCCGTCGCGGTGACGCGTCCCGATCTGGCCACCGACGGGTATGTGTCCGAGCTGTGGCTGGCCGAGACGGACGGAAGCCGGCCGGCCCGGCTGCTGACACGGGGCCCGCATGACGCCGCTCCGGCGTTCTCCCCCGACGGCCGTCATCTGGCGTTCCTGCGCCCTGTTCCGGGCGGCCCCGGGCAGCTGCATCTGCTGCCGATGGACGGCGGCGACGCCCGCGTGGTCACGGGGCATCCGATCGGTGCCGGACAGCCCGTGTGGAGCCCGGATTCCACGCGCATCGCCTACACGGCGCGCGTACCCGAGCCGGGCCGCTACACGGGTTCACCGCAGAGCGAGGCACCGCGCCGTATCACCAAACTCCGTTACTGGGCCGACGGGTTCGGATTCACCTTCGACCGGCCGCGGCACATCTTCGTCACCGACCCGTTCTCGGCCGACCCCGTGACCGCCACGGTCCAGGTCACCGACGGCAACTTCGACCACGCGGACGTCTCCTGGAGCCCCGACGGCGAACTGCTGACGTTCACCGCGGCCCGCCATCCGGAGGCGGGTGACGACCTCCGTAACGACCTGTGGGTGTGCGCCCCCGACGGGAGCGGCCTGCGCGCCCTCACCGACGGCGGCCTGATTCTCGGCTGCCCCCGCTTCTCCCCGGACGGCACCACGGTGTGCTTCGCCGCCGAGCCGCTGGACGAGAACAACAACGCGTTCGCCACGATGAGTTACGGCCTGTGGTCCGCGCCGGTCGACGGCTCGGCGCCGGCCCGCCGCCTCACCCACGAGGACTACCACCTCAGTTTCGCGAGCCAGATGATCCACCCGGTCGCCGACGGTGTGCTGTTCGCCGCCGACCACCGCGGCGAGGTCCATCTGCTCCTGGTGCCCTACGACGGCGGTGCGCCCAGGCCCCTGATCACCGGGGCCCGCCAGGTCAACGCCTACGCCGCGGTCGACGGTGTGGACGGACTGACCGTGGCGGCCGTCCTCTCCAGTGCCACCAGCGCCGGCGACCTGGTCAGCCTGCGCGCGGGCGAGGAGCACCTGCTGACCGGCTTCGGCGCGCGGTTGGTCGAGCGGACCGACGTGCTGCCGATGGAGGAGTTCACCGCCACCACCGCCGACGGTTACGAGCTCCAGGGCTGGGTCGTCCGCCCGCGGGGCGAGGGCCCGCACCCGGTGCTGCTGCAGATCAAGGGCGGCCCCTACACCCAGTTCGGCTACACCCTCAACGGACCCGCCGCCTTCGACGAGGCGCAGGTGTACGCGAGCGCCGGCTACGCGGTCGTGCTCGGCAACCCGCGCGGCTGCTCCGGCTACGGCCAGGCGCACGGCATGCACGTCGTCGACGACCTGGCGCGCAAGTCCGCCCCCGATCTACTGGCCCTGCTGGACAAGGCGTTGGAGGCACCGGACCTGGACGCGGACCGGGTCGGCGTGATGGGCGGCTCCTTCGGCGGC
>NZ_JBEYYC010000082.1:0-3307 GCF_040645355.1 Streptomyces sp. NPDC046805
TCCATCGGTTCCTCGGCGGCCAGGGTGTCGGGACGGTGCGAGAACGCGCCTTCCCGGACCCGCAGCACCCGCCGCCGCACGGTCACTCGCCCCATGGTCCTACCTTCCTCTCGGAGTCGTGCTCCTCATGATGTTGCGTGATCGGTCCGATCACGTGGTCCTATTGGTCCCGCCGCGTCCGGATGACGCCGGCGTCCGCGCCCGGCCGTGATCAACGGATACAGCAAGCGTACGGCGGTCGGCGTCGCCCGTAGCGTCGGCCGAGGCGCGGCTCCCGTGGAGACGACCGGCAGGAGCCGCGCCGTTGGTGTGGATGGGTTACTCGGTGGTGGGTTCGAGGCGGACGATGACGCCCTTGCTGGTCGGGCAGTTGCTGATGTCGGCAACGCTGTCCAGCGGGACGAGGACGTTCGTCTCCGGGTAGTACGCGGCCGCCGAGCCACGGCTGGCCGGGTACGCGACGACCGTGAAGCCCTCGGCGCGGCGCTCGCTGCCGTCGGTCCAGACGCTGACCAGGTCGACGGTGTCACGGTCCTTGAGACCCAGCTCGGCCAGGTCGTCGGGGTTGACCATCACTACGCGGCGGGCGTTGTGGATGCCGCGATAGCGGTCGTTCGGCGCGTACCAGATGGTGTTCCACTGGTCGTGCGAGCGCAGCGTCTGCAGCACCAGGTGGCCCTTGGGGGCCTCCAGCTTCACGAAGTCGTTGGCGGTGAAGACCGCCTTGCCGCTCGGGGTCGGATAGACACCGGAGTTCACCGGGTTCGGCAGGACGAAACCACCGGGCTGCTTCACGCGCGCGTTGAAGTCATCGAAGCCGGGGATGACGCGGGCGATCCGGTCGCGGATGGTGTCGTAGTTCCGCTCGAACTCCTCCCACGGGATGTCGACCTTGTCGCCCAGGGCTCGACGCGCCATCCGCGAGATGATCGCGACCTCGCTGAGCAGGTGCGGGGAGGCCGGGTGCAGGCGGCCGCGGGAGGCGTGGACCTCGCTCATGGAGTCCTCGACCGTGATGAACTGCTCGCCGCTCTCCTGGATGTCGCGGTCGCTGCGGCCCAGGGTGGGCAGGATCAGCGCCGTGTCACCGCAGACCGTGTGGGAGCGGTTCAGCTTGGTCGAGATCTGCGCGGTCAGCCGGCACTTGCGCAGCGCCGCCTCGGTCACGTCGCTGTCGGGAGTGGCACGGGCGAAGTTGCCGGCGACGCCGAGGAAGAAGTGCGCCTTGCCGTCGCGCATCGCACGGATGGAGTCCACCGCGTCGAGGCCGTGGTGGGACGGCGGGGTGAAGCCGAATTCCTTGCCGAGGGAGTCGAGGAACGCCTGCGACATCTTCTCCCACACGCCCATCGTGCGGTCGCCCTGCACGTTGGAGTGGCCGCGCACCGGGCACACGCCCGCGCCCGGCTTGCCGAGGTTGCCGCGCAGCATCAGGAAGTTGCAGATCTCGCGGATCGACGGCACGCCGTGCTTCTGCTGGGTGATGCCCATCGCCCAGCACACGATGACGCTCTTGGCGTTCATCACGCGCTGGTGGACCTCCTCGATCTCGGCGCGGGTCAGACCCGTCGCCTCGAGGATGTCGTCCCAGTTGTGCTTGCGGGTGTGCTCGGCGAACTCCTCGAACCCGATCGTGTCGGACTCGATGAACTTGCGGTCCAGCACCGTGCCCGGAGCGGCGTCCTCCGCCTCCAGCAGGAGCTGGTTCAGCGCCTGGAAGAGGGCGAGGTCGCCGCCGGCGCGGATGTGGAGGAACTGGTCCGCGATCGGGGTGCCCTGGCCGATGACACCGCGGGCCTTCTGCGGGTGCTTGAACCGCAGCAGACCGGCCTCGGGCAGGGTGTTGACGGCGACGACCTGGCCGCCGTTGAGCTTGGTCTCCTCCAGCGCGGACAGCATGCGCGGGTGGTTGGTGCCCGGGTTCTGGCCGACCACGAAGATCAGGTCGGAGTTGTGGATGTCGTCCAGGTTCACGCTGCCCTTGCCGATGCCCAGCGACTCGCCCAGGCCGGAACCGCTGGACTCGTGGCACATGTTGGAGCAGTCCGGCAGGTTGTTCGTGCCGAAGGCGCGGGCGAACAGCTGCAGCAGGAACGCGGCCTCGTTGTTCAGCCGGCCCGAGACGTAGAACATCGCCTCGTCCGGGTTGGCGAGGTGGTGCAGCTCCTTGGCGAGGACGTCGAAGGCGTCGTCCCAGCTGATGGGCTCGTAGTGGGTGGCGCCCGGCCACTTCACCATCGGCTCGGTCAGCCGGCCCTGCTGGTTGAGCCAGTAGTCCGACTTCGTGTCCAGCTCGGCGATCGAGTGCTGCTTGAAGAAGTCACGGGTGATACGGCGCGAGGTGGCCTCGTCGTTCACGTGCTTGGCGCCGTTCTCGCAGTACTCGTTCATGTGACGCTTGCCGGGAGCGGGCTCCGGCCAGGCACACCCGGGGCAGTCGAACCCCTTGGCCTGATTGATGTTCAGCAAGGTGAGCGCGGTCCGTCGCACCGACGTCTGCTCCAGCGAGTACTGAAGCGCGTGCGTCACCGCCGGCAGACCCGTCGCCCACGTCTTGGGCGGGGTCACCGACAGGTCATCAATCGGGTCCTCGATGATGCTCATGTTCTGGTTCTGCCTCTTTCCGCTGCATCCGCATACTCGAGTGCGGCCCGTCCACGGGAACATGGAGCATCCCCCGCTGCAGAGCACGCCTCACGGCGGAAGCCACGAGCGATCCAGGACCGCACGGCGGTACTGTCCGACCATGCCCGCGAATATCCGACTTTCCGACTTCCGCTGCGAGGAGCAGCCTCCGCCAATCCGTACCGAGGAGTCAAAGAAGTGAGACCTATCAGACGATAGGCACCGCTTATCACGGGCCGTGACCCGCCCCACCGGGGGCTCCGTACGCTCGTATAAGCATCGGCTATCGGGCCATCGGACACCCCTCTTTGACTTCTACCTGAAAATCGCCGAGTGTTGACTTCGAACCGTTATCCGGCGCGAGGACCGAGAAACAACAAAGGCACCGGCTTCTGGCGGCTCGCGAGTGAAATTGACGAGCGAAATTCGCGAAATGCGAAAAGCGAATGTGGAATGAGGAGTGACATGGCCGTGTCCCTTGCCTCGACGTCCGAGCCCACCGCCGACGCCGTCACCGAAGAAGGCAGGCCTGTGCCATCACCTCTCTCCGATCCCTCCGACCTCCCCGACCGACGTCCTTCTTCTGCTGCGTTGACGGATCGTTTCGGGCGGGTTCATACGGATCTGCGGGTGTCGTTGACGGACCGGTGCAATCTGCGGTGTACGTACTGCATGCCGGCGG
>NZ_JBEYYC010000083.1:0-2881 GCF_040645355.1 Streptomyces sp. NPDC046805
GCCGAGAGCTTGGGGGAGTCGGCAACCGACGACAACGCCGCAGATGTGCGTGCCAGACCCCGCGAGCCCGGCCTGATCCAAACGAGAGACCCTAGCGCTGCTGGCGGGCCGACGTCACGCGGTAGACGTCGTACACGCCCTCCACGCCCCGGACGGCCTTCAGGACGTGACCGAGGTGCTTGGGGTCGCCCATCTCGAACGTGAAGCGCGAGGTGGCGACGCGGTCGCGGGAGGTCTGGACGGCCGCGGAGAGGATGTTGACGTGCTGGTCGGACAGGACGCGGGTGACGTCCGACAGCAGCCGGGAGCGGTCCAGCGCCTCGACCTGGATGGCGACCAGGAACACCGAGGACTGGGTGGGCGCCCACTCGACGTCGAGGATGCGCTCGGGCTCGCGGGACAGGGACTCGACGTTCACGCAGTCGCTGCGGTGCACCGAGACGCCGCTGCCCCGGGTGACGAAGCCGATGATGGGGTCGCCGGGGACGGGCGTGCAGCAGCGGGCCAGCTTGACCCACACGTCCTCGACGCCCTTGACGACGACGCCCGGGTCGGCGCTGGAGCGGCGCTTGCGGCTGCGGCCGCGCGCGGGCGGAACGCTCTCGTCGATCTCCTCGGTGGCCGCCTCCTCGCCGCCGAGCGCCTGGACGAGCTTCTGCACGATGTTCTGCGCGGAGACATGGCCCTCGCCGATCGCCGCGTACAGCGCGGAGATGTCCGAGTACCGCATCTCGTGCGCGAGCGTCACGAGCGAGTCGCCGGTGAGGATGCGCTGGATCGGCAGGTTCTGCTTGCGCATCGCGCGGACGATGGCGTCCTTGCCCTGCTCGATCGCCTCGTCGCGGCGCTCCTTGGAGAACCAGGCCCGGATCTTGTTGCGGGCGCGCGGTGACTTGACGAAGCCGAGCCAGTCGCGGGAGGGGCCGGCGCCGGCCGCCTTGGAGGTGAAGACCTCCACCAGGTCGCCGTTGTCGAGGGTCGATTCGAGCGGTACGAGGCGCCCGTTGACCCGCGCTCCTATGGTGCGGTGGCCGACCTCGGTGTGGACGGCGTAGGCGAAGTCGACGGGGGTCGCCCCGGCCGGGAGCGCTATGACGTCGCCCTTGGGCGTGAAGACGAAGACCTCGTTGCGGGAGAGGTCGAAGCGCAGGGACTCCAGGAACTCGCTGGGGTCCTCGGTCTCCTTCTGCCAGTCCAGGAGCTGCCTGAGCCACGCCATGTCGTTGATGGCGTCCTTGTCCTTGCCGGAGCCCTTGGGGACGTCCGTACGGATCTTGGAGGCGCCGGCGACGGCTTCCTGCTTGTACTTCCAGTGCGCGGCGATGCCGTACTCGGCGCGGCGGTGCATGTCGAACGTGCGGATCTGCAGCTCGACGGGCTTGCCGTTGGGGCCGATGACCGTCGTGTGCAGCGACTGGTACATGTTGAACTTCGGCATCGCGATGTAGTCCTTGAACCGGCCGGGGACCGGATTCCATCGCGCGTGGATCGTGCCGAGGGCCGCGTAACAGTCGCGGACTGTGTCGACCAGGACCCGGATACCCACCAGGTCGTAGATCTCCGCGAAGTCACGGCCGCGGACGATCATCTTCTGGTAGACGCTGTAGTAGTGCTTGGGTCGGCCGGTGACGGTGGCCTTGATGCGGGCGGCACGCAGGTCGGCCTGGACCTCGTCGGTCACTATGGCCAGGTACTCGTCGCGCTTGGGCGCCCGCTCGGCGACGAGGCGCACGATCTCGTCGTACATCTTGGGGTAGAGGATCGCGAAGGCGAGGTCCTCCAGCTCCCACTTGATGGTGTTCATGCCCAGCCGGTGGGCCAGCGGCGCGTAGATCTCCAGCGTCTCGCGCGCCTTCTTCTCCTGCTTCTCGCGCTTGAGGTAGCGCATGGTGCGCATGTTGTGCAGGCGGTCGGCGAGCTTGATGACCAGGACGCGCGGGTCCTTGGCCATGGCGACGACCATCTTGCGCACGGTCTCGGCCTGCGCGGCCTCACCGAACTTGACCTTGTCCAGCTTGGTGACGCCGTCGACGAGCAGGGCGACAGTGTCGCCGAAGTCGCGGCGGAGCTGGTCGAGGCCGTACTCGGTGTCCTCGACGGTGTCATGGAGCAGGCCCGCCATCAGCGTGGCCGGGTCCATGCCGAGCTCGGCGAGGATCGTGGTGACGGCGAGCGGGTGCGTGATGTACGGGTCGCCGCTCTTGCGCTTCTGCCCCCGGTGCCAGCGCTCGGCGACCTGGTACGCCTTCTCGATCTGGCGAAGGGTGGAGGTCTCGATCTTCGGATCATTGCTGCGCACTATGCGCAGCAGCGGTTCGAGCACCGGGTTGTACGGGTTCGCGCGCTGGACACCGAGGCGGGCGAGGCGGGCGCGGACGCGGTTGGAGGAGCCCGAGCGGCCCGTCTGGCCCGTGGCCGGGCGGATGGTGGGCGGGGCCGACTTGGGACGGGACGTCTCGGCCCCCTTGTCCGCAGGGGCGGACTGGGCGTGCTCGACCGACCCGCGGGCGTCGTTCTTCGCGCGTGGCGCGGGCTTGGCCGCGGGCGCCGAGGCGGGCTCGGGCTTGGCGGCGGTCAGTGGCTGGGCCTCGTCTGGCAAGAGGGCTCCTCGTGCGCGATCCGGGTCCCCCGGTCAGGTTCCGGAGACCCCATGGTAACGATCCTCGGCTCCGCCATCGCCTCCAGGCCGAAGCAAGGACCCTCAACAGAAGAAACACGGGAGACGTCCGCCGGATTCCTGAGGGGTGATTTGAGGTGTCTCCGGGGGCCTTATGGCTCGGGGGCACGGCGACCGCCTGACGCCGGCCCTGGCGGGTGCCCCCCTGGAGGCGCTCCTCCAGGTCTGAGCAGCCGGATCCGACCTCTCGGGTCCTGCCCCGTC
>NZ_JBEYYC010000084.1:0-2144 GCF_040645355.1 Streptomyces sp. NPDC046805
TGGCGTGAGCGGTGGCAGGCCGGGCGCAGGTTCCTGCAGGCGGACGGGGAGTCGGGGAAGCGGTACGGCAACGAGACGATCCGGGTCAGCCCGGAGGGCGAGGTGAGCATCAGACTCCCCGCGTCGCTCGCCCATCTGGCGAATGCCCCGCACGGCCGGTACGTACTGAGTGTCCGGGTAGGGTTCGCGCATCGGGGCGAGCAGTGGCGCGACCGTGTGGAGGCGAACCGGGCCGTCGCCTACCGCATCCACGAAGACACGGCTCGTGGCCGCTGGTACCTCACCGCCTCCTGGACGATTCCGCCAGCCGGGACCACCCCACTAGCCACCGCCCGCGCGAGGGGACTGGTCGGTGTCGACACCAACGCCGACCACCTCGCCGCCTGGCGCCTCGACACCCACGGCAACCCCGTCGGCCGGCCGCGCCGGTTCGGCTACGACCTGACCGGCACCACCACCCACCGCGACGCCCAGATCCGCCACGCCCTCATCCGGCTGCTGCACTGGGCCAAGCGGCACCATCTCGCGATCGCCGTCGAAGACCTCGACTTCACCGCGGAGAAGACCCGTGAGAAGCACGGCCGCCGGAAGCAATTCCGCAAGATGATCTCCGGGATGCCCGTGGCCAGGCTGCGTGCCCGGCTGGTGTCGATGGCCGCCGAACTCGGCGTCCCCCTCGTCGCCGTCGACCCCGCCTACACGTCGCGGTGGGGCGCCGAGCACTGGCAGAAACCCCTCAGCAGCAAGAACAGCAAACCCACCCGTCACGATGCCGCGAGCATCGCGATCGGACGGCGCGCCCTCGGGCACCCGGTCCGGCGACGGACGGCACCGCCCCGCGACGACCGGAGTGATCGTCGCGGGCATCGGACCGCCCAGACCGGACCAGGCACCCCAGGGCGTGAGGAAACCCGCCCCCGCCTTCCCGGACCACGGACACGATCCGCTGGGACCGGACGCGGAGCGAACGCGGGAGACCAGCGTGCCCAACACCGTTCGGGGCACACGACCGAGCACGAGTCCTGGCAGCAGGACTCACTCCCGCTCAGTCTCTAGGAACGGTTCGTCCGCGAACTCGTGGGCGACGAGCTGCCCTGGGACGAGGCCCAGCACAAGTTCATGGTCAAGTACCGCCCCCAGTCCCTGCTGCAGCGCCTCATCGAGCCCGAGGAGATCGCCAACCTGGTCGTCTACCTCGCCTCGCCCTACGCCTCCGCCACCACCGGCGGCGCCGTACGCGTCGACGGCGGCTACATCGACTCCATCCTGCCCTGAGCCCGTCGCCGACCACGGCGCCCCCGCCCCGCCCGGCGCCGCCTGCTTCCGCAGCCTGTGACCGGACCGTCCTCCGCGGAGCGGAGGCCGAGGGGGCGACCCGGTTTCCTCTCCGCACGCGCTTGACGCGCCTGCATTAAAGGGGCGGAGGGTGCGACAGGCGAAAAGCACACCACGCACCGCTTCGTCGCCGTCATGCCCGTATCTCCTGCGAGATCCAAGGGAGTTCGTTCCGCGTCGGACGGTGTGCCCAGGATGGGCCCCGGGCACTCTGTCCCGCCGAAGCCGGCGCGCCGGCGCGGTGCCACCTGCCGGTGTTCAGCCGACAAGGGTCTTGTGGAGAGCTTCCAGCCCGTCGTGGTAGATGCCGGTGAAGAGCTCGACCGCCTCGGCGTCACTTACGCCCTGCGGGACGAAGCGGCCGCTCCAGACGATCTCGGCACTGTCCGGCTTCCCGGGAATCTCGAAGACGCGCAGGGTGGAGAGGTAGCCCGTCACCGGGAAGGGTGCCTCCAGGATGGCGTAACTGTAGTGACGTTCCTGGTCGTTGGCGTTCACCAGACGCTCGACGATCACGTCGCCTTCCGGGTTGCGCAGTCGGCGGACACTGCCGCCTTCCAGCGCGGTGCTCTCCGGGATGTAGGGGAGCCAGTCGGGCAGAGCGTGAAATCCGCCGATGAGGCTCCAGACGCGCTCCGCGGTGGCCGGGACGACCCGGCTGACCGATGTGGATGCCATGTGCTTTCTCCTGAATGGGTGGTGCCCTGGGGCAGTGGGGGGTGCCTCTATGTCTTTGGTCAAGCGAGGCGTGGGGTTCTGGATTCGTAGAAGGTGCCGTCGCGGAGCATCGCGAACAGCACGTTGATCCG
>NZ_JBEYYC010000085.1:0-2026 GCF_040645355.1 Streptomyces sp. NPDC046805
GGTCCGCGTAAACGGCCACGCTCGCGATCCCGGCATCCCGGCACGCCCGGGCCACGCGGACAGCGATTTCGCCACGGTTGGCGATGAGCACCTTGCGCACGATTGAGGCTCCCTCCTTGAAACAAGCCGAGTTTAGGGACCGCCGACACGGCACTTCGACCCGTCCCCAATGGTGAGCTTGCCCACACGGAGCGTGATGCGAGGCTCACTCGACCCACGAAAGCCCTTGTCGCGCCTTGGTACGCAGGGCTCCTTCGGAAAACCCTAGCCCCGTCATGTGGCCAAGGTCTCTGTGAGAGCGTGCTGCGGCCCACTTCGTTTCTTTGTGGAGTCCCTACGAATGGCCCAACGAATCATTGGTGGCGGCCGGACCCTTGTCCTTGGCTTTACTGATTAGTAGCGTGCGCGATGCTCGGAACGTACTTCAGGTAACAGCAGCCTTGAGCCGTGCTCGGGCCGCGCTTAGAGCGGGAGTGGGTGGGAACCGGTGGTGCGCAGACCGGTGGCGTGGATCGTGGCGGTCGTCCTCTTGGTCGAGGCATTCGGGATCGCGGCGCTGAACTGGTTCCTGGGGATGGTGGTCGACCGGCAGGACATGTCGCTGGCCGGCCTCGACCCGGACATGATGTCGATGTCCTCGAAGATCGGCGGCCTGGTCTTCGGGCTCTACTTCGCGCTGTGCGGCCTGGTCGCCCTGCTCGTCGCCGTGCGCGACCGGGCCCCGGCCGGCGTCGGACGCATCCTGCTGATCAGCGTCGCCGTGGTGCACGGGGTGCTGGGTGCGGTCACCTGGGGCCTGGTGGGCTGGCCCGCGTTCCTGTTCATGGTGGCGGTGCTGGGGCTGGTCGTCCTGCTCCTGATGACGTACGACGGCCGGAACGGCTGGGAGTCGGATGCCGGCGACGCCCCGGGGCCGGACGACGCCCCGGACGTCAAGATCCTCCCGCAGGGCGGGCCGGTCGACACCGTCCCCGCTGCGGTCACTCCGCCGGCGTCCACAACTCCGTGATGGCGACGCCCAGTTCGGCCAGCAGTCGCCGTACGAGGGGCAGGCTGATGCCGATCACGTTGCCGTGGTCGCCGTCGATGCCCTCGATGAACGGCGCCGAACGGCCGTCGAGGGTGAACGCCCCGGCGACGTAGAGGGGTTCGCCCGAGGCGACGTACGCGGCGATCTCCTCGTCGGTGGGCTCGCCGAAGCGGACGACGGTGGAGGCCGTCCCGGACACGTACCGCTTGTTCGCCGTGTCCCAGATGCAGTGCCCCGTCTGGAGCGTCCCCGCCCGCCCGCGCATCGACTTCCAGCGGGCGGTGGCCTCCTCGGGGTCGGCGGGCTTGCCCAGGGCGTGCCCGTCGAGCTCCAGCACCGAGTCGCAGCCGATCACCAGAGCGCCCTGCACCTCCGGCCGGGCCGCCACGACGGAGGCCTTCGCCTCGGCCAGGGCGAGGGCCAGCTCGGCGGGGGTGGGCGCCGAGATCGCGTCCTCGTCGACGCCGCTCACGATCACTTCGGGATCCAGCCCCGCCTGGCGGAGCAGCCCGAGCCGGGCGGGGGACTGGGAGGCGAGTACGAGGCGCCTGCGCGGCTTAGCAGTCATGCGGTCAGGTTAGCCATGACACCGCGCACCGCTCACCTCAGGCCGATCACGATCATGATGAGCAGCATGGCCAGCGCCAGGAGAAGGCCGAGCCGCCGCAACATGTCCTGCATGTCACGCAGTTCCTTCGGCGGCTCGTTCTCCGGGTCGGACCACAGCATGCGTCCCAGCGTGCGCCGGGCTTTGGGCGGGTGCCTGAGTACGGGTACTCAAATCGGCGGGTGGTGTCGTAGTGCCGTGCGCGGTGCCCGTGCCCGTTGAAGGAAGGGCCCTCAGGCCGGCCAGTAGGTGCGTCGCCAGGTCGATGGCCCCGGCTGGGGCAGTCGGTGGGCAGCGATGCGGGCGGGGTCGGCCCAGGAGTCGCGTGGTCCGGGTGTGCCGGGTGGCGGGGCGGCTGCCGCCGCGGCGCGGGCGCGGACCACCGCCAG
>NZ_JBEYYC010000086.1:0-1572 GCF_040645355.1 Streptomyces sp. NPDC046805
CCGCAAGGAGGGCGCTTCCTAAGGTAAGACCGATGACTGGGGTGAAGTCGTAACAAGGTAGCCGTATCGGAAGGTGCGGCTGGATCACCTCCTTTCTAAGGAATATATACAAAGACGTGAGCATTCAACTTTATTCAGTTTTGAGGGGTTTAGTGATAAACCTAAGCAAGAATCAAATTCTTGATTGTGGGGCCTTAGCTCAGCTGGGAGAGCGCCTGCCTTGCACGCAGGAGGTCAGCGGTTCGATCCCGCTAGGCTCCATTGTCAGACAAGACGTTAAAATCACTTGAACATTGAAAACTAAATAACAATATCTAATAACGATAAATAAACCAAAAGCTGTGAATTTTAAAGAATTTACAAACTTATACTTGAAAAACGATGATTATAAATCATCATGGCAAAGTTAATAAGGGCGCACGGTGGATGCCTTGGCACTAAGAGCCGATGAAGGACGTGACTAACGACGATATTCTAGGGGGAGCAGTAAGTACGCATTGATCCCTAGGTCTCCGAATGGGGAAACCCAGCTGCTACTAGCAGTTATTCATGAGTGAATACATAGCTCATGTAAAGGTAACGCAGAGAACTGAAACATCTAAGTACCTGCAGGAAGAGAAAGTAAAAACGATTTCGTAAGTAGCGGCGAGCGAACGCGAAGAAGGGCAAACCAAGAAGCTTGCTTCTTGGGGTTGTAGGACTGCAACGTGGACTTAAGCATTATAGTCGAATAACCTGGGAAGGTTAATCAAAGAGGGTAATAATCCCGTAGACGAAATAGCGCTTATACCTAGCAGTATCCTGAGTAGGGCTGGACACGCGAAATCCAGTTTGAATCCGGGAGGACCATCTCCCAACCCTAAATACTCCTTAGTGACCGATAGTGAACCAGTACCGTGAGGGAAAGGTGAAAAGAACCCCGAGAGGGGAGTGAAATAGCACCTGAAACCGTGTGCCTACAAGAAGTTCGAGCCCGTTAATGGGTGAGAGCGTGCCTTTTGTAGAATGAACCGGCGAGTTACGTTATGATGCGAGGTTAAGTTGAAGAGACGGAGCCGTAGGGAAACCGAGTCTGAATAGGGCGACTTAGTATCATGATGTAGACCCGAAACCTAGTGACCTATCCATGAGCAGGGTGAAGGTGTGGTAAGACGCACTGGAGGCCCGAACCAGGACACGTTGAAAAGTGTTTGGATGACTTGTGGATAGCGGAGAAATTCCAAACGAACTGGGAGATAGCTGGTTCTCTCCGAAATAGCTTTAGGGCTAGCGTCGAAATGTAAGTGTATTGGAGGTAGAGCACTGTTTGGGTGAGGGGTCCGTCTAGGATTACCAATCTCAGATAAACTCCGAATGCTAATACACATGTTCGGCAGTCAGACTGCGAGTGCTAAGATCCGTAGTCGAAAGGGAAACAGCCCAGACCAACAGCTAAGGTCCCAAAATATATGTTAAGTGGAAAAGGATGTGGGGTTGCACAGGATCGGAAGAGAGTCGAGTAGGGAAATAGTGTAGACATAGAAGAGAATATAACTGTTGTAGCCTAAACAAAAAAAAAAATTATATTGAAAG
>NZ_JBEYYC010000087.1:0-1349 GCF_040645355.1 Streptomyces sp. NPDC046805
GCCAGGGCTTGCGCAAGTTCCCGGGATCGCCCAACTGGCGTGAGGATGCCGCGGGTTGGGGTGGATGACAGAGCGGACACGGGATCCGTGATCATTCAGGTGTCTAAGCCAAGTGATCAAAAGGGTTCCCGTGTCCGCTGTCTCATCTTCCCCGATCCCTGCCGTGTTGGCCAAGTTGGGTCCGCTCAATCCGGACGACATGTCTGACCTGCGGTTCTTCCTGGAGGCGGTGCCCGATCCTCGCTCCCGGCGGGGCCGCTGGTACTCGCTGACCTCGATCCTGCTGGTCTGCGCGGCCGCCGCGGTCTCGGGAGCCCGGACCATCGACGAACTCGCCGAGTGGGGCGCCCGCGCCGACGCAGGGCTGCTCGCCGCGCTCGGCGTGCGCCGTCACCTGCTGCGCTGGCGGCATGCGCCGTCCAGGTCGGCGATCGGGAGGGTCCTCGAGCGTCTCGACACCGACGCGCTCGATGCGGCCGCAGGAGCCTGGTTGGCTCACCGCCATAGGGCCGCAGCCCCGGGCAGGCGACGGGTGATCGCCGTGGACGGCAAGGCACTGCGGGGCTCCGCCCGCCTGGACCAGCCCCGCCGGCACCTGCTGTCCGCCGTCACTCACGGCTGCCCGGTCACCCTCGCCCAGGCTGAGGTTGGGTCCAAGACCAACGACACACGGCACTTCCAGCCCCTGCTTGCACCGCTCGACCTGAACGGAGACGTGGTCACCTTCGACGCGCTGCACTCCGTGAAGGCCAACGTCGCCTGGCTGGCCGAGACCAAGAAGGCGCACTACGTGGCCGTGATCAAGCCCAATCAGCCCACCGCCTGGGCCCAACTGGACGGTCTGGACTGGCATGTGGTGGCCATCCAGCACACCGCCTCGAACAAGGGACACGGCCGTCGCGAGTCCCGCTCGATCAAGACTCTCGCCATCGCCGACAACCTTGGCGGCATCGCCTTCCCCCACGCGAAGCTCGCCCTCCGCGTCCACCGCCGCCGCAAAGAGACCGGCAGGAAGGAGACCCGCGAGACCGTCTATGCGGTCACCAGCCTCGACGTCCACCAGACGAAACCGGCCGAACTCGCCTCCCACCTGCGCGGGCACTGGACCGTGGAAGCCCAGTACCACATCCGCGACCGTACCTTCGCCGAAGACGCCTCCACTGTCCACGCCGGCAACGCACCCCGCGTCATGGCCACACTCCGCAACCTCGCGATCGGAGCCCTCAAAGCCCTCGGAGCGACCAACATCGCGAAGACCACCCGCGCCATCCGCGACCAACCCGAACGAGCCCTCCCCATCCTGGGCATCACCTACAAGCCCGACCTCAACGGAACTTGATCAAGCCCTG
>NZ_JBEYYC010000088.1:0-1318 GCF_040645355.1 Streptomyces sp. NPDC046805
TGAACACCGAGACTGGCCACAACCCACCCGCACCGGCGCACAAGCCATCCTCATCACAAGACCCCAACCCACAGGCCCATAACGCAACGGCATTGACTTTAGAGGTCGTTTTCTCCCGTTGTTTCATCCCGGGATGCGGATTTCATCCGGCGATGTCGGGTCGCGCCAGGAGATGGTGGCTTCGCCGGTGAGGCGGCGGGCCATGAGGTCGGTCATGGCGAGGTGGATCATGGCTTCGGAGCGGTGCGGGTGGGTTTCGTAGTCACGGACCAGGCGGCGGTGCAGCATGAGCCAGCCGTAGGTCCGCTCCACGGCCCAGCGTTTCGGGATCGGGGTGAATCCCCTGCTCCCGGGGGCGCGTTGGACGATCTCGAGGTTGATGCCGAGGGTGGCGGCGTGCTCGACGAAGTGCTTGCGGTAGCCGCCGTCGACCCAGACCTTGCGCAGGGTGGGGTGGTCGGTGGCGGCCTGCTCGAGCAGGGAACGACCGGCGGTGGAGTCCTGGACGCAGGCGGCGGTGACGAGCACCGCGAGCAGCAGGCCGAGGGTGTCGGTGATGATGCTGCGCTTGCGGCCTACGATCTTCTTGCCCGCGTCGATGCCCTGCGTCTTGGCGGGGACAGAGGTGGAGGTCTTGACGCTCTGGGCGTCGATCACGCAGGCCGAGGGGTGGCGGTGCTTGCCCTCCTGCTGGCGCACCAACTCCCTTAGCAGGCCGTTGAGCTGGGCGAAGACGCCGTCGGTCTGCCATTTGGCGAAGTAGCCGTAGACCGTCTGGTGGGGCGGGAAGTCGTGCGGGAGGTAGGCCCACTGGCAGCCGGTGCGGTCCACGTACAGGATCGCATTCATGATCTCGCGCAGGTCGTGCCGAGGTGGCCGGCCGAAGTCCAGGGCCCGGCGCCGGCGTTCGAAGCGCCAGGCGGACAGCACCGGCTCGATCAACTCCCAGCGGGCATCGGACAGATCACTCGGGTACGCGCGACGTTCCGTCATGACCTGGACGTACCGCCGGTTGGGGGCGTGCGCCCAGGCGTGCATCCGGGCCCCGCGGAAGCACGGCACAGAAGGGGCGTCCAGGGATGAGACGGGCGCAAGCCAACACCACCCCCGCCCGTCACACCATCTGCACCGACAAACACGACCGGTTCAGCACCCTCAGCAGCACCAGATCACCGCCCCACACGAACCTGCATCTATCACCGCACTACAGATGAAAACGACCTCTTAGTGAGCGTTTGGTTCGCCTATCGGTCGGTCTATGACGATTCCGGCCTGCCAAACCCGGGTGCCGGCAGTGCAGTTCGCGGGGAATGTCACT
>NZ_JBEYYC010000089.1:0-1313 GCF_040645355.1 Streptomyces sp. NPDC046805
TGAGGTCGCCGATGCCGTCGCCGTCGCTGTCCTGGAAGGAGCGCACCAGGACCTCGTAGAAGACGGCGCGCTTGAACCAATCCGGGTCCCGGTCCCTGGCGGGGGTGTCCTCGAAGGTGTCGTGGACGGGCTCGTTGACGGTCATGACGCTCTGGACCCTCCGATCTGCGGGGTGGACGATCGCCGGACGTGGAGCACGTGCGCCGGTGCCCGGCCGGGTGTGAGGCGCACGTAGTTGGTCCTGCCCCAGTGGTAGGTCTCACCCGTCAGTTCATCGTGCACGGACACGGCGTCGTGCCAGTCCAGGCCGAGTTGCGGCATGTCCAACGAGACCGTGGCCTCCTGGGTGTGGTGCGGATCCAGGTTGGCGACCACCAGAACCGTGTTCGAACCGCTGCGCTTGCTGTACGCGATCACGGCATCGTTGTCGGTCGAGTGGAAGCGCAGGTTCCGCAGGCGCTGCAACGCGGGGTTGGCGCGCCGGATGATGTTGAGCATGGTGATGAGGGGGGCGATGGTGCGGCCTGTGCGGGCGGCGGCGTCCCAGTCACGCGGGCGGAGTTGGTACTTCTCCGAGTCGAGGTACTCCTCGCTGCCCTCGCGCAGGGGAGTGTTCTCGCAGAGTTCGTAGCCGCTGTAGATGCCCCAGGTGGGGGAGAGGGTGGCGGCGAGGACGGCGCGGACCTCGAAGGCGGGGCGGCCGCCGTGCTGGAGGTAGGCGTGCAGGATGTCGGGGGTGTTGGCGAAGAAGTTGGGCCGCATGTAGGCGGCCGCCTCCCCGGACAGCTCGGTCAGGTACTCGGTGAGCTCCTGCTTGCTGTTGCGCCAGGTGAAGTACGTGTACGACTGCTGGAAGCCGATCTGGGCGAGGGTGTGCATCATCGCGGGCCGGGTGAACGCCTCCGCCAGGAAGATCACGTCGGGGTCGGTGCGGTTGATCTCCGCGATCACCCGCTCCCAGAACACGACCGGCTTCGTGTGCGGGTTGTCCACCCGGAAGATCCGCACCCCGTGACCCATCCAGTGCCGCAGGACGCGCAGCGTCTCGGCGACCAGCCCCTCCATGTCCGCGTCGAACGCGATCGGGTAGATGTCCTGGTACTTCTTCGGCGGATTCTCCGCGTACGCGATCGTGCCGTCGGAGCGGTGGTGGAACCACTCCGGATGCTTGTGCACCCACGGATGGTCCGGCGAGCACTGCAACGCGAAGTCCAGCGCCACCTCCAACCCCAACTCCCGCGCCCGGCCGACGAAGTGGTCGAAGTCCTCCAGCGTGCCCAGGTCGGGATGGACGGCGTCATGCCCGCCCTCGG
>NZ_JBEYYC010000090.1:0-1307 GCF_040645355.1 Streptomyces sp. NPDC046805
CTTGAGTTCTTGTGGTCGTCGCAACACCCCAGCTGGGGAGTGCGATGGACTTCGAGATCCGGGACCGGTCAGTCAACCGGGGCCGTCGTAGATTGACCGAGGAGCGGCGCGTCTACCTTCAGCTCGTGCAACAGGGTATGAGCAGTCGGGAAGCGTGCCGGATCGTCGGGATCAACCTCCGGACGGGGAAGCGGTGGCGTAACGGCCGTGCCCCGTCCGGCAGTGAGGTGGGGGCGCTGCCGATCACCGCGGTGGCACCCGTCTCCGGTCCCAGCCGCTTCCTGCGTGAGAACGACCGGGTCCGCATCGCCGACCGGCTGCGGGAGAAGGCGTCCATTCGGCAGATCGCCGCCGAGCTGGGCCGCAGCCCGTCCACCATCAGTCGGGAGATCCGCCGCAACCGGACCGTTGACCCGCGCGGCCGGTGGCACTACCGCCCCCATGCGGCCCAGGCCCGGGCCGAAGCACGCCGGCCCCGGCCCAAGCCGGGGAAGATAGGCCAGAACCGGGAACTGCGGGATTTCATCCAGGCTCACCTCGGTCTGCGCTGGAGCCCCGAACAGATCTGCCGCGTGCTGCGCAGGCGCTTTCCCGACCGGCCGGAGATGCACGTGGCCCACGAGACGATCTATCAGGCCCTCTACATCCAGGGCCGCGGTGAACTGCGTCGCGAACTGGCCCGCGCTCTGCGCACCGGACGCACCATGCGCAAGCCCCGCCGCCAGGCCCAGCAACGCCAGAAGCGGTTCTCCACCCCCATGGTGATGATCAGTGAGCGTCCAGCCGAGGCAGCCGACCGGGCCGTGCCCGGCCACTGGGAAGGCGACCTGATCATCGGCAAGGACAACGCCTCCGCCATCGGCACCCTGGTCGAACGGGCCACCCGCTACGTGATGCTGCTGCACCTTCCCCACGGTCGCGGCGCGGAACACGTCCGCAATGCACTGGTGGACACCGTCACGACACTGCCCGCACACCTGGTGCGGTCGCTGACCTGGGACCAGGGCATCGAGATGGCCTCCCACGGCTCCTTCACCCTCACGACCAACGTCCCGGTCTACTTCTGCGACCCGGCCAGCCCATGGCAGCGCGGCTCGAACGAGAACACCAACGGCCTGCTACGGCAGTACTTCCCCAAGGCCACCGATCTCGCAGTCCACACCCGCGACCACCTCGACGCAGTCGCCGCCGAACTCAACAGCCGCCCTCGCAAAACGCTCGACTGGGAAACCCCAGCCGAGCGCCTGCATAAACTACTCACGGCCTGATCAAACAACCGCGTGTTGCAACGACCCCTTGAATCCGCC
>NZ_JBEYYC010000092.1:0-1165 GCF_040645355.1 Streptomyces sp. NPDC046805
GATCGCGATAGTCCGTCCAGGCGAAGCTTCGGCGGCCGCCGGCCTTGTGGTCCGCATGGACGATCGGCCGGTAGATCAGCCGTGAGCGGTCGCCTGTCTTGTAGCAGGCCAGGGCGGCGATGGAGATTCTGCGCTGGGAGCGCCCGCGGACGCGGACGATCGGGGTGTTGCCGCGGTGGGACCAGGTGCGGGCGGTGGGCGGCGTCATCGAGAAGCCGGCCTCGTCCTCGAAGACGAGGTAGGCGTCGAGAGCCGCCGCGGTGCTTCCGCGGATGGCCAGGTCTCCTTCACCCATCCGGCTATGGCTGCCTCGTCCCGCTCGATGGCGTGCTTCGCGGGGACCTGGTGGCTCCAGCCGTGGCGTCGCAGCATCTGCGAGATCCCCGAGAGCGTGAACGACTTGTGGAACCGCCGCCCGATGAGCGTCTTGATCCGGGCCAGGGTCCAGGTCTGGTCCGGCCAGCCGTGCGCCACGGCGCCCTTGGCCAGCTCGACTTCCAGCACGGCGAACAGCGTGTCGCTCAGCTTCGGCGTTGAGACCGGTCCAGCGGATCGCAGCCCCACGGCGCCGACGTCCTGCCAGGCCCGTCGCCACCGCTGCACCGAGCGCAGGCTCACCCGTAAGTCCTTGGCGACCTCCGCGTTGGAGGCACCTGCGGCGAACCGCTCGGCGGCCTCCATCCGGATCCGCTCACGAAACACCTGCCGTTCAGGCGTCAGCCCACCACCCTGCGGATACCTCATACAACCGACATACCGCGACGATCACGTTCCGTCAGCCCCCAACGACATCACGCCTCAAACATCAGTAACGCCATTCGGTCACCAGCCACTTTCCGTTGACCTTCGAAAGCAGCAGTTCGCTGACCTGGAGAGGGTTGTCGTCGAGGTTTATGTATCCGAGGCTGCTGTCCCTTGCGAAGAACCGGGACGCATAGGCGTCGGTCAACTTGCCTCGTTCCGCGCCACTCAGGGGGCGTACCAGCGCTTCGACGGCCTGCGGGCACGTCCCCTTGTGCTCGGCGGCAGCAAGTTTGGATTGCCCGGTCCGGGTCATGAGGGCGCAGGTGGCCAGGGCTTGCGCAAGTTCCCGGGATCGCCCAACTGGCGTGAGGATGCCGCGGGTTGGGGTGGATGACAGAGCGGACACGGGATCCGTGATCAT
>NZ_JBEYYC010000093.1:0-1158 GCF_040645355.1 Streptomyces sp. NPDC046805
AAAAAATTATCATTTTGGATATCTTCATGAATTTTCTGAACATTACGGGAAATGAAGGTAAAACAACAGTTTTGGAGGAAATAATAAAAGCAGTAATCATATTAAAAAATGCTTTTATTATACCCGAATTGCTAGTTAATTTCATTGGAAAATAAATAAGTCGTGCTATCCTAATCTTAAACCACTAAGCATTAGAAAGCGCACGACTTATATGACTTATAATAGCACACTTCCAAAAGTTTTTGTTTATTTACTGACAACCATTGAGACGCTTTATCAAACGAGTGTTCCCCTTGAGGTTCAAAACCGAAAGAACGTCCATCTCGCAACATCAGATTGCTTAGTTATCGCTTGTTACCTCTGGGGCGTACTGCATTTTAGTGAAACGCTTAAAGCTAAGCACCAACTGGCTCAAAGTTTATTTCCTAATTTCCTAGAATATTCTCGCTTTGTCCGCCGTTGTAATGCCCTCTTACCGAGTATCCAAGTCATTCGCCAAGCACTCGTCTTTAAAGAGGTTGAAGGAATGAGTGTATCCATTATTGACAGCTTCCCCATTCCTTTGTGTCAGCCTATTCGTAACTTCAGAAGCAAAGTTCTTGGAGATTATGCAAATGTTGGCTACAATGCTACAAAGGGACAGTACTTCTATGGATGTAAATGTCATGCTTTAGTCAGTGAATCAGGCTATGTCATAGACTACACAATTACTCCTGCTTCAATGGCTGATAGTTCAATGACCGAGGAAGTGTTGAGTCAATTTGGGACACCAACAGTCCTTGGAGATATGGGATATTTAGGTCAGTCACTGCATGATAGGCTGGAATTAAAAGGAATTGATCTAATTACACCTGTCAGGAAGAACATGAAGCAAAAGAAAATCCTTTTCCCTAATTTTTCAAAACGTAGAAAAGTGATTGAGCGAGTTTTCTCTTTTTTGACAAATCTAGGAGCTGAGCGTTGTAAAAGTCGTTCGCCTCAAGGTTTTCAATTGAAATTAGAGATGATACTTTTAGCGTATTCTTTACTGTTAAAATCAGCTAAATCACTGGAACCAGAGACTTTAAGATATTCTATCGGGTATCAAGTCATGGCTAAATAATCAACTAGCAATTCGGGTATTTTAAAAAAAGAAAATTGGGACTCCTTAGAGTCCCT
>NZ_JBEYYC010000094.1:0-1124 GCF_040645355.1 Streptomyces sp. NPDC046805
TTTCTACTACTTTGACAACTGCCGCTTCTCCAGTTTTTTGAACTTGTGATTTTTCTTTAACGCAAATTGCAAGTCCAAGTTAGCCAGCCAAGCTCATCTCATATGAACTCTTATAGTTGAACATTTTTCTTGGATAATGGTTCATCCAATACTCGATAGCGGCGACTTCTTCAGGGGTCGTCTTTGTTGTGCCTTTTGGCAGATGCCTACGAATCATTCGGTTATGGTTTTCATTCGTCCCTCGCTCAAAGCTCGCGTAGGCGTGTGCATAGTAAACTGGACAGCTTACGACCTCAGAGAGCCTTGCAAATTCATGGCCATTGTCAGGGGTAATGGATTTGAAGTCATAACTTTTTTGAAGTTCCACCAGCTCATCATTGACCGCCTGTGCTGTTTTCCCATCAATCAAGCGAATGATCTCCGTGCGGTATTTTCGCTCTGTGAGCGTCAAAAGCACCTTGTTCTTAGCTCTCGTAAGAATGACCGTGTCAATCTCGTAATGCCCCACTTCTAAGCGATTGTTAATGAACTCAGGCCGTTCTTCAATAGACTTACCAAAAGGATGCTTTGGCGCACGAGGTTTGATTTTCTTTGCCGCCTTATACTGCGGATAGAAAAGATGATGACGCTTGGCTTCTAACCAGCCCCAGTTGACCCAATTGTAGAGGCTGCTCAGAGAAACTCCTTTTAGAGCCTGATGAATGACTTCCAAAGAGTCCTTGTCTTCTTTAAGACGTGTACTCACATAACAATCAATCTCAGTCGTGAGTTTACTCGGACGAACACTGTGAGCCCTCAATCCTTCATAATTTTCTTGAGCCTTTTTAGCAGAGTATTTTACCTTCCGCTTGAGCTGGATTTCCCCTCGCTTCATCTCTCTGTCAATCGTCCCATGAGCTTTATTCAATAAGCGCGCAATCTCACGGTTGCTCAGTCCTTCTTTATTGTGCCAACGTTCAATGTTTAAACGGTCTTGATTGGTCAGGTGTTTCCCTTTGCTCTGGCTTGTGATAGAATAGTCTTGCATCTGAATTTCCTTTTTATACTATTTGGTCGAACTTCTAGTATAAGAGATTCAGATGTTTTTTGCTTGACTCAAGGTGGCTAACTTCATTTTACAATTT
>NZ_JBEYYC010000095.1:0-1088 GCF_040645355.1 Streptomyces sp. NPDC046805
CAAACCCGTTCCAGGAATATACGATTGATGAAATTGTTCCAATTCGTATAGCCGTACGCAGTGTTCTTAATCTTCTTGATGATGCCGTTAATACCCTCAAGGGTTCTGTTGCAAAGTTTTCCAAAAAATCTATTTTAGTGTAAAATTGAGAAAAAAGACAGAGAGGACGGAGTAATGAATCATTTTAAAGGCAAACAATTCAAAAAAGACGTCATTATTGTCGCTGTTGGTTACTACCTGCGTTACAATCTAAGCTATCGTGAAGTTCAGGAATTGTTATATGATCGTGGAATAAATGTTTGTCATACTACGATTTATCGTTGGGTGCAAGAGTACAGCAAAGTCCTCTATTATCTTTGGAAGAAGAAAAATAGACAATCCTTCTATTCATGGAAAATGGACGAAACCTATATCAAAATTAAGGGACGTTGGCATTATCTTTATCGTGCAATTGATGCGGACGGCTTAACCTTAGATATCTGGTTACGAAAGAAACGGGATACGCAAGCAGCCTATGCTTTCTTAAAACGACTCCATAAACAGTTTGGTGAGCCGAAAGCAATTGTGACCGATAAAGCACCTTCTCTTGGCTCCGCCTTTAGAAAGTTACAGAGTGTGGGTTTATATCCTAAGACAGAGCACCGAACTGTGAAGTATCTTAACAATTTAATAGAACAAGACCATCGACCTATTAAACGACGGAATAAATTTTATCAAAGTCTCCGTACAGCCTCTTCCACGATTAAGGGCATGGAGACCCTTCGAGGAATATATAAAAAGAACCGAAGAAATGGAACGCTCTTCGGCTTTTCGGTGTCTACTGAAATCAAGGTATTAATGGGAATACCAGCCTAAGATATTTGGAGTTCAGAGCGGGCGCGTTTGATTTTCAAACTTCGCAACAGAACCGTTTCTACTCAATGAACTATAAGCAAAAGGCAGCTGATCTCAACAATGTGAAGTCAGCTGCCTAAGCAAGGTTCAAAATATTAAATTTTACCGGTCATCAGTACCATTTGACTTTGAACCTCAACTCCAAATATCGTAGCGCCCTTTTCTTTTTGTCGATACGCTGCTGCCCTAAACGC
>NZ_JBEYYC010000096.1:0-1074 GCF_040645355.1 Streptomyces sp. NPDC046805
AGCGTTCTTAACCGCGATGAAGGTATACCGTGAGGAGTGCTGGAGCGTTAAGAAGTGAGAATGCCGGTATGAGTAGCGCAAGATAAGTGAGAATCTTATCCACCGTAAGACTAAGGTTTCCAGGGGAAGGCTCGTCCGCCCTGGGTTAGTCGGGACCTAAGGCGAGGCCGAAAGGCGTAGTCGATGGACAACTGGTTGATATTCCAGTACTAGATATGATCGTGATGGAGGGACGCAGTAGGCTAAGAGATGCCAGTTAATGGATTCTGGTCTAAGCAGTGAGGTGTGAGATGTGTCAAATGCATTTCTCTTTAACATTGAGCTGTGATGGGGAAGCAACTACGGTTGCGAACTCTCTGATGTCACACTGCCAAGAAAAGCTTCTAGCGTAAAGTCATATCTACCCGTACCGCAAACCGACACAGGTAGTCGAGGCGAGTAGCCTCAGGTGATCGAGAGAACTCTCGTTAAGGAACTCGGCAAAATAGCCCCGTAACTTCGGGAGAAGGGGTGCTGGTGTAAAAGCCAGCCGCAGTGAATAGGCCCAAGCAACTGTTTATCAAAAACACAGCTCTCTGCTAAACCGCAAGGTGATGTATAGGGGGTGACGCCTGTCCGGTGCTGGAAGGTTAAGAGGAGTGCTTAGACGTAAGTCGAAGGTATGAATTGAAGCCCCAGTAAACGGCGGCCGTAACTATAACGGTCCTAAGGTAGCGAAATTCCTTGTCGGGTAAGTTCCGACCCGCACGAAAGGCGTAATGATTTGGGCACTGTCTCAACGAGAGACTCGGTGAAATTTTAGTACCTGTGAAGATGCAGGTTACCCGCGACAGGACGGAAAGACCCCATGGAGCTTTACTGTAGTTTGATATTGAGTACCTGTAAGTCATGTACAGGATAGGTAGGAGCCATTGAAATAGGGACGCTAGTTTCTATTGAGGCGTTGTTGGGATACTACCCTTGACTTATGGTTACTCTAACCCGCTGGCATAATCGGCCAGGGAGACAGTGTCTGACGGACAGTTTGACTGGGGCGGTCGCCTCCTAAAGTGTAACGGAGGCGCTCAAAGGTTG